>CALBLG010000214.1 GCA_937895975.1 uncultured Slackia sp. | reverse complement strand
ACTGCGGCGGGATTCGTTACGCCAGCTGGATGCGCACGCCTTGGGTATCGCATTCCAGTACGTGCACTTGGAATTCGGGATGCATGCTTTGCAGGCGCGCGCGCAGGCTTTCGGCGACCAATCCGTCGTCGGTCACGGCCATAAGCGTCGAGCCCGAACCCGATATCCACAGCGTGGCCGCCCCGCCTTCGAGACACACGCGGCGCACTTCGGCGTAATCGGGAATGAGCTCGCGGCGGTACGGCTCTTGAATCTTGTCGTCGCATGCGGCGGCGATCAGCTTCACATCGCCCGTTTCCAGGCCGCGCGTCAATCCCGAGATGCGCCCCATTTGCCATACGGCGGTGGACAGCGGCACCTGCTGCGGCACGATTTTGCGCGCCTCTTCCGTCTTCACTTCATACGGCGGAATAATGGTGATAAAGCGCAGGTTGGAGTTCACATTGTAGCGAATGCAGCTGGGAAGCTCGCCCTCGGGCGTGAACGAGCACACGAGCGACCCCATGATGGCCGGCGCCACGTTGTCGGGGTGGCCTTCCATCTCGGTCGCAATGCTCACGGCCTCGGCGCGGCCCACGATGCGGCCCGTGAGCGCCGCCGCGCCCATGATGCCGGCCACCGTGCACGTAGACGACGAGCCCAGGCCGCGCGACACGGGAATGGCGGCGTCGATATGCAGCTTGATGGGAAACGGTTCTTCGCCCCAATGCGCCAGCGCCAGCTCGAAGCTGCGGTACACCAGGTTGTTCTCGTTGCGATATTTTTCGGGGCAGCCGCTAATCTGCAGCTCGTCGGCGCGTTCGAATGTGAATTCGGAATACAGCGACACGGCCATGC
This sequence comes from uncultured Slackia sp., assembly GCA_937895975.1. GTDB lineage: Bacteria > Actinomycetota > Coriobacteriia > Coriobacteriales > Eggerthellaceae > Slackia. The sequence goes on along the minus strand of CALBLG010000214.1, from coordinate 2,282 downwards.
CCAGGCAGTCGTAGCCGATGCCGAGGTTCGCCGAGGTAGCGGGGACGGTGATTTTCACGCTCACAGCAGCTCACCGCACTTCGACTCCACGTAGGCGGGCATGTCGGTCACGGAAATCACGTCGTTGAAACGCTCGGCCGCGCCCTCGAGCGCGGCCAGCGCGGCCGGGGCCTTCGTGCCGCTTGCCTCTTCCAGCTCGCGCATGCAGGCGAAGTCGTCGGCCGGGGCGTCGAGCATCAGCGATTCGCACACGTCGTGGCAGAACTTGTAGGGGCTCGCCGTGGACAGCACAACACGCGGCACGCCCTGCGTATGGGGGTGCGCCTTCGACACGTGCCACGCGCACGCGGTGTGCGGGTCGAGCACATAGCCCGTCGCCTCGCGGCATTCCTTCATCGCGGCCTCGGCCTGCTCGTCGCTCGCCCACCCGCACGCGAACGTCTCCTGAATGCGCGCCAGCACATCAGCCGGCACCTGATAGTGGCCCGTTTTCGCAAGGTCGTCCATCAGGCTTGCAACCAGCTCGGCGTTGCCATCGCTTGCGTAGTACAGCAAACGTTCGAGGTTCGATGAAATAAGGATGTCCATCGAAGGCGAAATGGTCTTGAAGAACTCGCGATTGCGATCGTACACGCCGTCGGTCAGGAAATCGGCCAGCACGTTGTTGCGGTTGCTGGCAACGATGAGCTTGCCCACAGGCAGGCCCATGCGCTTGGCGAAATAGCCGGCCAACACGTCGCCGAAGTTGCCGGTGGGCACGCAGAACTCGACCGCGTCGCCGCAGGCGATCTCGCCCGCGCGCACAAGCTGGGCATACGCATCGAAGTAATACACGACTTGCGGGGCCAGGCGGCCGATATTGATGGAGTTCGCGCTGGAAAGCACCGTTTTATGGGCGGCCAGGCGCTCGCGCAGCGCGGCATCGCCAAAGATGCGCTTCACGGCGCTTTGCGTGTCGTCGAAATTGCCCTCGACGGCAGCAACGGCCACATTATTGCCCGCCTGCGTGACCATCTGCAGGCGCTGGATTTCGCTCGTGCCGTTGTGCGGGTAGAACACCGTGATGCCCAAGCCCGGCGTGTTCGCGAAGCCGGCCAGCGCAGCCTTGCCCGTATCGCCGCTGGTGGCGGCAAGAATCATGATTTTCTCGCCCGCGCCTTGCGCCGCACGACTCATCAGCTGCGGCAGCATTTGCAGCGCGACGTCTTTGAACGCGCTCGTGGGGCCGCGGAACAGTTCCAACACGAAGGCGTCGCCCACCTTCACCACCGGCGCCACGTCGTCGGTCTCGAACGTGCCGTTGTAGGCGGCATCGACGCACGCTTCGATTTCCTCGGCAGAGTAATCGTCAAGCAGCGTGCCCAGAATGTAGGCGGCGTTTTCGCGATACGTGTTTGCGACCACGCGCTCGAGGTCGATTTGCACATCGCCCAGCGCATCGGTCACGTACAGGCCCCCATCGGGAGCCAAGCCGTCAAGCACCGCGCGCTTCGCGGGCACGGCGCCCGCCGCGTTGCGCGTGCTGTGGTACATCGAAGTCATATGCCGCCCTTTCGTTCGCTATAAGTCGCATTAGCATACCAAGAGCCGCACGAGGAATATTTCCGCAATGTTAAATACACCGCTCGCCTGCGGTAAACGGTCGCGGTCGCCCGCTTTTGCCGCGGCTCCAGGGCTCGACCAGGGCCACGGTTCGCTACCGCTCGGCTTCGCCTCGCTATACGCTCACCTGGCTTCGCTTCATTTTAGAATGACGAGCAAGTATGAACTCCGACGACCCCTGTCAAGCCCCGGAGCCACGGCGAAAGCTAATCAAACGTAACTGCGCGTCCCTGTTGCGTGCCGAGCGGGGATGGCAAAGGCCGTCGGTGTTCACTTCTGCTTTTCATTCTAAAATGAAGCACCGCCAGCGCGGCGCATAGTGAGCGGAGCGAACGGTAGCCGAGCGTGGCCTTTCGCCACCCCGCTCGGCACGCAACAGGGACGCTGGTGGCCTACAACTCATTCCCCATTACTCCTTCGAGGGAATCGAAATCGGGGATGAAGCTTTCTTCGGCTGCTCCGCCTTCTTGCCAGAAATAGTCGTCGCAGCCGATGGAGTCGGCGTAGTCGAGCAGTTCTTCGAATTCCTCGCACGTCACGGTTCGCTCGAGTTCGCGGTGCTGCGGGAATTTCCCCATGGGCGTGTATTGGTTCATAAGCGAAAGCTTCAGCTGGCCCGACGCCTCGGCGGCGGCGTACGTCTCGTGCACATAGCGCACGATTTCCTTCGTCTCTTCCAC
>CALBLG010000213.1 GCA_937895975.1 uncultured Slackia sp. | reverse complement strand
TCCCACTCGATCGTGGCAGGCGGCTTGCTCGTGATGTCGTAGCACACACGGTTGGCGCCGGGCACCTCGGCAACAATGCGGCTCGAGATTTTCGCGAGCACTTCGTAGGGCAGCTTGGCCCAGTCGGCCGTCATGGCGTCGCTGCTCTCCACGGCACGCAGAATAATCGGGCGCTGATACGTGCGCTCGTCGCCCATAACGCCAACGCTCTTGATATCGGGCAACACGGCGAAGTACTGCCAGCAGCTGTGTTCGCTGTTGCGCTTCCCCGTTTCCTCAAACAGACGCTGGTTGTACGCATCGAGTTCTTCACGCACAATGGCATCGGCATTCTTCAGAATCTCCAGCTTTTCGGGACTCACCGCGCCAATGATGCGAATAGCCAAACCAGGCCCCGGGAACGGCTGGCGATGCACGATGTGGTCGGGCAGGCCGAGCGCCGTGCCAAGCGCGCGCACCTCGTCTTTGAAGAAGTGGTCAAGCGGCTCGATAAGATCGAAGCTCACGCCATCAGGGAACGGGATAAGATTGTGGTGGCTCTTGATGGTGCTCGCCTTGCCACCCGTCTTGCGTGCGCCGCTCTCGATGATGTCGGGATAAATGGTGCCCTGCGCCAGGTATTTCACCGGCTTGCCGTCGGTCTCGAGCTGCTGGGCCACCGCGAAGAACTCTTTCCAGAACTGCGTGCCGATGATGCGGCGCTTCTCTTCGGGCTCGGTCACGCCGTCGAGCAGCTGAGCATAGCGCTCTTCGGCGTGCACATGGATGAAATCGACGTCGAACTGCTTGGTAAACACTTCCTCGACCTGTTCGGGCTCGCCCTTGCGCAGCAGGCCGTGATTGATGAACACGCAAGTCATCTGCTTGCCCACGGCGCGCGCGCCCAATGCTGCCACAACCGAAGAATCTACGCCGCCGGAAAGCGCCAGAATCACGCGATCGGCACCGACCTTCGCACGGAAGTCGGCCGTCATGGTTTCGACCAGGTTGTCCATGGTCCAATCGGGCGTAAGGCCGCAGATGTTGAACAGGAAGTTCTTCAGCATCTGGTTGCCGTATTCGGAATGCTTTACCTCGGGATGGAACTGCGTGGTGTAGATTTTGCGCCCTGGGCACTCCATTGCCGCCACGGGGCATACGTCGGTCGACGCCGTAATGGTGAAGCCCTCGGGCGCCACGGTCACGGCATCGCGATGGCTCATCCACACGGTCTGCGTGGCCGGCGTTCCCTCGAACAGCGCGCCGCTTTTCACATGAAGCTCGGCCGCACCGTACTCGCCCTTCTCGGTGTGGCCCACGGTACCACCCATCTCCACGGCGATGGTCTGATGCCCATAACAAAAGCCCAAAATAGGCAAACCGAGCTTCAGCACCTCGGGATCGATCGACGGAGCGTCTTCCGCATACACGCTGGCCGGACCGCCCGACAAGATGATGGCCGACGGCGCAAGCTCGCGCACCTCATCGGCCGTGATGTCGCACGGCACGATTTCGGAATACACATGCAAATCGCGCACGCGACGCGCGATCAGCTGCCCGTATTGGGCGCCGAAGTCGAACACGAGGACTTTCTGGTTAGAAGACGATGCCTGAGTCACGGCTTGCTCCTTCGATGGTTGCTCGGCGGCGGCACCCCGTTTGGGCGCGCGCACGTTTTCCGTATCTAGCTGGCTATCTTACACGAAACGCGCGGCACGGACGCGGGCGCTTCCCCAATCGCGCGATTCACACATGGCAAGAATGGGCACGAGTAAGTCTTTTTGCAAGCCCAAGCACGCGAAATGGCAGAAAATGCGGCGATTCAGTCACTCAAGTGGCACTCAGGTCAATAACGCGAAGCGGTTCGGGAACGGAACCGAGAAAAATCCCAGGTCGCGAGACACCCGTCAAGAACATGTCCCATCAAAGACGTAAACGCGTCGCGCAAAAAGACTTACTCGCGGCGTTTTTGGCCAAATCAGATCTTCGCGGTTGCAGCAAAGTCGCATTCAGCACGCGTAAGTCTATCGAAGTACTTTGGGAAGGGGAATTGCCGCGCCAATGGCCGCCGCCGCGAGCATGCACACGATTCCCGACGGCGGGAAGCACATAAACAATAGCAGCACGACCATCACGGGCTGTCTCATGACCGCGCCCATGAGCGCCGCCGTGCACGCCGCCACGCAGAACACCGCATCGACGCCCGACACCAGCGCAAAGCCGAACCCCAGGCACACGCCCGAGAAAATAATCGGGAAGAAATGGCCGCCGCGCCAGCCGAAGTTGATGCATGCCGGTGTGAGCGCAGCCTTAACAAACGCTGTGGCGATAAGCGCCGCAGCCCCGATGCTCGCATAGGTTTCCATAACCATATGCGTTTGGGACTCGCCCGCGAACAGGGAATACGGCAGCACGGTTCCGCATATCGCGAGCAGCAGACCTCCGATGAGGGCGCGCGCGACAGGACGCTTCCCCATGTTCGCCGCCGCGGCCGCGCTGGCCTTGCCCGATGCATGGAACACCCATCCGCACGCCACGCCCGCTGCGGCAAGCGGCACGAGCCACGCAATTTCGGCCGCCCCCACGTGAGCCGCTTCGAAGCGCGGCATGCCCATGCCGCCACCGAACAACGACCCCAAACCCATGAAAGCGCCCAACGCCCCCACCACGGCACACGCATACGCGAACGCCTTCTGCGCCTTCGGCAACACGATTTCCTCGTCGCCCGCGCCATCGGCCGAACCGGAAAGCGGCGCCGCAAAACCATAGAGCGGCGCGGTGAACAGCGCCGTGAGCGCCGCCTGACAGCCAAGCATCGTCATGGCGCGAAAATCGGCACCGAAATGACGCAGTCGGTCGCCCACCCACGTGCACAAGCCAGCAATCACGCCCGTCAGACCCGCTTCGGGGCCGATGCTTCCGCCGAACAGAAGCGGCAGCAGCGCGGCGATGGACAGCTTCCCCAAATTGTCATATTCGTAGCGGCCGGTTTCCTTTACCTTGGCCATAACGGCGTTGAGGTCTTCGGTGGCCACACCAGTCTTCTTCTCGTACAGACCGATGGCCAGGCCGCCAAGCAAGCATACGGCAAACGGAAACAGCGCCACCCCGAACGGCCCTCGCGCAAGGCCGGGCGCCGCCCGCTCGAACCATGCGGAAAGCGCCAAACGCCCATCGTTCCACACGAAGCTCAATCCTGCATCCATCAGAAAGAAAAATGCCCACACGAACGCGCCGGCCACGGCGCCCGTCACAACGACGCACGCCACGAACAGCGCGCGGTTTATCGGCTTTGTAAGCGCACCCATGCCAACTCTCCGATCCGCCAGCCAGGCGTAAGCTCATCTAGGATTTCTACAGTGTACCAGGAGAAAACGGCTTCGTTTGCGTAACGGAATTGTCGAAAAAGCATCCATGACGCAGCACGTCCAAATTCGAGCTTTATACTGCTGCCTTGCTCTCTATTGGCGGAATTCAGGTGCAAAGTGAACGGATATTACACCTTCATCGTTTTCATAACCGTATGCGCATCGGCCATCACGATGGTGACGATTGCGGGCAATGTAATGCTGCCGAAGCGCGAGAAGCGCCTGTTTCTTTGTCTTTTCGCATCGATCGTCATTGCATCGTTGTGCGAGTGGAGCGCGGCAACGCTCGACGGCACAAGCGCGCAGGCGGCAATTCCAATCACGTTGTTCAAAGCCGTCGAATTCTCACTTGCACCATCTCTCGCCGTGCTCTATGCATCGGTTCTCGGACCGGAAGACAATAGGGTCAAAGTAGCCATGGGCTTCGTGGCGCTCCATGCCGCCATTGAATGGCTGCTCGCACCCACAGGGCTGGTCTTTTATGTCGACGACGCCGGCAACTACCATCACGGCCCCGCTTACGCGGTGTACCTCGCCGCATACATTGCGAGCGCGATTTTCCTCATCGCCATGACACGACGCTTTTCAGAAAGCTTCCAATACCGCAACCGTCGCCTTCCATGGCTCGTCATCGCCTTCGTCGCCCTATGCACCACGATCCAGTCTCTCGAAACCGACGTGTACATCGTGTGGCTTGCGCTCGAGATTGGCGCCAGTATGTTGTACATCTTCTATTGCTCCGTGATACAACAGACCGATGCGCTGACGCGACTGCTCAATCGCTACAGTTTCGAGAGCACGCTTTCGCGGCTCAACAAGAAATCGATTATCTTGGTTTTCGACGTGGACGATTTCAAACACGTCAACGACACCCGCGGACATGCCTCGGGCGATTCGTGCCTGCGGCTCGTGGGACGCGCGATTTACGACTCCTTCAGCATGCATGGCAGTTGCTACCGAATCGGCGGCGATGAATTCAGCGTCATTCTGCCCGACGACCACAGCCGCGCCACCGAGCTTGAAATTTCATTCGAACAAAAGATCGAGGCCCTCAGAGCTGTCGACGCCACTTTCCCAACCGTTTCCATCGGCGAAGCCGATCTCGACCCGGAATGCGACGATTTGGTCAACGCCTACAACGCCGCCGACGAGCTGATGTATTCCCGCAAGCGCGAGAGGAAACAGGCCGAGCGAGGGGGCGCGACGTGCACACAATCTAACAATAGCCCAACGTCCTGACCGCGCTCGCAGCAAGCTAAGCCAAGCAATCCCAATCGATAGGCGCGGCGCCCGAGCCCCTAAGCAGCGCGTTCGCTTTCGAGAAGGGGCGCGAGCCCAAGAACGCCGGCATACCGCCCGCCGCACGCGATGCGGAAAGCGGCGAGGGGTGCGTAGACGCGAGCACGAACTTGCTCGAAGCATAGGTGACGCAACCGTCGACCGAGGGAGCGGCAGTCATACCGGCGGCCGCGGCAGCTTTCTCGATAAGCTGCTGAGCATGGCGGCCCCACGCGAAAAAAACGATGGGCTGTGGCTGGCGGAAGCATTGTTCGACGACATGGCTCGTAAGCAGCTGCCAGCCGAGCTTCGCATGGGAGTTCGCCGCATGCTCGCGCACCGTGAGCGTCGTGTTCAGCAGCAACACGCCTTGGCTCGCCCACGGCGTAAGGTCGCCCGACACGGGCATATCGCAGCCCAGATCGGCCGCCATTTCTTTATATATGTTGCGCAGGCTCGGCGGCAGCTTTTCGCCCGCCGGCACCGAAAACGACAACCCCATGGCCTGGCCCGGCCCATGGTATGGATCCTGCCCAAGAATAACCGCGCGCACATCATCCGGCGCCGTGTACGCGAGCGCGTTCAGAATGTCATCTTGCGGCGGATAGATGGCCTGATCCGCGCGCATATCGTTCACTTGGGCAAGCAGCTCGTTCGCTTTCTGCGCGACATCGCTTGGCAGCACCGCAAACCACGTATCGATATTCTGCTTGCTTTTCATGACGACCTCCGTTTAGACGTTGCGCACATTGTAACGAAGCGAAGGGTATTTCAAAGCACGGATTGCCTACGCCGACACTTCCTAGACGCCGCTCGCGCCTTCCCTTGCGCGCTCGGCCGCTTTTCCGAGACGCTGCGCTCGTTGGCGCAACTTCAGCGCCAGATACGCAATTCCGATAACCGCATAGGTCACCGCGACGATGACATAGTTCCAAAAACCATCCCCACCAGGCCCGCTGTAGACCGCGTGTCCGACAGCCAGCAGCATGCCTTGCGCCACCAGAAGAGCCATGAACGGGTACGCGAGCTTCTGCACCTTTTTCCATGTGGAATGCTCCATGATGCCGCGAACGCAACGGAACGAGGTAATCCATGGCGCGAAGAAGCACACGGTAAGCGGCAAGCCCACGACGGTTGCCGCCACGAACATGATGATCGATGCCGCGCCACCGCCCCATGCTTTATCCCAAATAGGCGTGAACGACAACGGAACCATCACGATAGCCTGGATGACATGGGCGAAGATGATGAAGCCGCCGATGATGGACATCTCGGTACGAACCGAAAGCAGGCGTTTGGTGATCCACCATTTCTTCGGCAGCGCGCCCGCGAACATCACCAGCAGGTAAAAAGCCACACCGGTATAGCAGCTGGCGAAAAGCTGCACCACGTAATAGAGCCAGGGAACCCATCGCACGATATCAACGAACGTGGCCATGCATGCAGCAACCCACGCCACATAAAACGGTATGGGGCATTTGCGCATCGCCGACGCGAAGGCGACGACGAAAGCCAGCACGAACACGAGCGCCACTAAGACGTTCGGCACAAAATCGGGAATGAAGGGCAGCATGAAAATCCTCTCTATTGGGAGCATCCAGTATACCTAGGCGTTCTTAAATTGACACCCATGTCATCACATATAAGCTGTTTTACGTACGTAGGTCCATAGCCGAATCGATTCAAGAACAGCCCAATACGTTTCGGCAGACGTTCGCGAATGAAGAAAGGCGCCCCGAAGGACGCCTTTCGTCGTTGCATCGCAAACCTGGGGGATACCCCCGGCCCGAATATGTTGCGGCTTCGCTACGCGGCCATGATGAAGCCCGCGCCCAAGAACAGAACGCAGGTCACGCCTGCGACGATGCCGATGTAGGGCAGCTGAGCCACGGCATAGTCGACGTTGTTGATTTTGCACGCCGACGCGCTCATCAGCGTGACATCGGAATAGAAGCACGCCTGCGCGCCGAAGCACGCCGCCGAAATGATGGCGCCGAGCGTCAGCGGAATGGACGCGCCGCACGCCGCAGCCAGTGGCAGAATGATGGGCGTGCACACGGCCGGAATGCTCCAGATGTTCGCTGTGGCGAAGCACACGATGCCCACCAGCACGAACGTGATAACCGGCAGCCATGCGGCGCTCATGAACGGCGTGGCGACCTGAATAAGATAGTCGGGCAAACCGATGAGGTTGATGGCGTTGCGGAAGAACAGCGACGCGATAAGCACTGCCGCGATGAACAACATGTCCTCGAGGCCCTTGTAGCACGCGTCGCAGAACTTGCCCAGGCTCATAACCTTCGTGGGCACGTACAGCACAAAGCACACCGCGATGGCGCAAATCACACCATAGAGGATGTCATCCATGACGATGGTCACAGCAATCACGACGGCCATGGGAACGATGAACGCCCACAAATGCGGCGTGGCCTCTTTCTCGTTTTTCGTCGAGTCGTCGGAAATAGCGCCCAGAACCTCGCCCATTTCGTCCTGGTTCATCACGTCGGACGAATCGGGCCACAGCTTGCCGGTTTTCTCGACGCGCTCGTAGGCCTTCTTGATGCCGCCCATTTTCGGCACTACGCCGAAAATCACGAGCAACACGAACAGCACGCAGAGGAACGGGTAGAAGAAATACGGCATGATGGAATAGTAGATGCCCATGGCAGAATCGCCCAGCACGGCAGCTTCGGGCTGCTCGGCGAAGATGCCGCTGAAGAACACGACCCATGCCGAAATGGGAATGATGAGGCATACCGGCGCCGAGGTGGTGTTGATGATGTAGCACAGCATCTCGCGCGGGGTTTTCTTCTCGTCGGCAAGCGGCATGATGGTGTTCGCCGTCACCAGAATCGACAGATAGTCGTCGATGAAGATAATCACGCCACACAACCACGTGAGAAAGAGCACCTGGCGTTCGCTCTTCACGTATTTGCGCGCCCAATTCGCCATCGCGGTCGCGCCGTTGGACTGGCGCAGCAGCTGCACGAAGCACCCGAACAGCAGGCAGATGATCACGATGTAGTTGTTGTCGGCGTCGCACGCCGCATCTTGGAGCGCCTGCACCGTGGGCTCGAAGAAATCGACCCCGTAATAGAACAGAAAGCCCAAAATGCCCGAAAGCAGAATGCTGAAGATGCATCGGCGCGTGATGAACGCGAACACGAAGAAGCTCAGCATGGGAATCAGGGTAATGATTCCTAAATTGCCACCATCCACTGTTTTCCTCCTAATTAGCGATGGATGTTTCTATCTTCCAAAGAACATGCAGGTCGAAGCTCTTCCGTTGGCGTTTCGCCGCGGACGGCGCACGCGAGACTCCAGAAGCTACGCAGCCTTACGTCTCGCATACACCGTCCGCGACGAAACGCCAAATGGAATTCTTCCATCAACTCAATCGTCGCTCAAATGATGCAGCGTTTGCTTTGGATGGTGTGCGTGGGGCGAAATGCCGCGAAGCCTATGGAGCCCCGCGTGCGCCATCCAAAGCAAACCCTAAAGTTTCCCGAGCACTTGAGCACTCACTCCCACATCCTCTTCGAAATACCGTTTGATTTCGGCCACGCGTTCGTCGCTTGGCGCGGCGAATTCTCGCTGCAAACCGCCGATGTTGCGCGCCTTCGATATGCCAAGCGCGTGGTACGGCAGAAGCGTGATGCGCGATATGCCGCATTCGCGCACGATGTCGCCCGCCGCGCGAATGGCCGCATCATCGTCATTAACATCGGCGACGAGCGGCATGCGCACCGTGATTTTCGATCGAATGGCCGCATCGGACGCAAGCAGGCGCAGGTTCGCGAGAATCGGTTCCACGGGCACGCCCACAAATTCTCGATGGACAGCATCGTCTGTGGCCTTGATGTCGAACAACACATCGGTCACCGACTCGCGCGCCGCCAAATCGCGCAGCACCGTTGCCGAGCCGAAACCGCTCGTGTCGACGCACGACGCGATGCCGCGCTCGGCCGCCGCATCGATAAGCGCCTCCGCAAACCGCGCATGGGCGAGCACTTCCCCGCCGCTTACCGTAAGACCGCCGCCCGTATTGTCGTAGAAGCCCTTGTCTTGTTCCACCTCGGCAAGCACTTGGTCAACCGTCATGCTACGCGCCACGGGGCGCAACGCGTTGGCGAAGCAGTCATCGGCGCAGATCAAACAAGTATCGCAACGTTGCCTGTCAATAGCGATACTCGCATCGCCGAACGAAATCGCCCCTTTTGGGCACACCTCGACGCAATGGCCGCATCCGATGCAATTCGACGGGCTCGCGATAAGCTGCTGCTCTTCCGCGATGAGCTCGGGGTTATGGCACCACGCGCAATTCAGCGGACACCCCTTCAGAAACACCGTCGTGCGAATGCCAGGGCCATCTTCGGTCGAGAACTTCTGAATGCTGCCCACCAGTGCAGAAAGCCCTTCTCCACCAGCGTTTACACTTTCAGGCGAAAGCGTCTCGGAGCCCTCCAACGCAGCATTAGAAGCGCGTTGATGGCCAGTGCGCTCATAAGGCACGCCTGGAACGTTGTGCCGTTGAATGCACCGGCCATCTTCGCGCGGCGGGACGCAAC
>CALBLG010000212.1 GCA_937895975.1 uncultured Slackia sp. | reverse complement strand
GACCCCACCTCGGCATTCGACTGCTATTTGCAAAGCTCAAGTGAAGCGAAGGGTCGGTCTGGAATGACCGTATTCGGGCGTTTCCGGGAAAAGTAGCGCGGGGGAGCTCGAATGAACTATTCCAGCGGCTTTAGGTCGCCGAAACCGACATTGCGCTCTTCGGCACGACGGCGGCGCAGACCTTCGATAACCACGCTTCCTACGTCGCCGATGGCCTCTTGATCGGCGGGCGTCAGCTTGCTCCATAGAAGCGTCTCGGCCAGTTCGTTCGACTTTTCGCTGATGATGCGCTCTTGGAATTCGCCGTCTTCGGTGGGCACCACGAACACGGCTTTTCGGTCGCGGTCGCTTCCCATGCGGCGCACCCAGCCGCGGCGCGTCAGTCGATCGACGGCGCGCGTCACGTTTGCCGTGGGCATTTCGAGCGCTTCGGCCAAATCGTTCACGCGCAGCGGTCGCGACGCTTCGCCCAAGCGCATCATCACCAGGCAGTCGGAAAGTGGCGCGCCGCATGCGTCTTTCAGGCCGCGTTCCAACGCGATGCGAACCAGCTCGATGGACACGAGCGTGCGCGAAGCAGGGTATTTCTGCGCGAATTCGGGCGACAGCGGCGGGTCGATGTCTGCGCCTGCGGCAATGGACGCCTCCAAAATTTTGCGCCACGATTCATCGTCGGTGGGGAACAGCCCATAGAGCTGCTCGACTACGGCGGCGTTCACGCGCTCGACGTGCTGCTGGCCGGCCGCGGTTGCGTGCGCGCGACGGAAGCGTTTGTCGCCCGTGGCGCCAGCGCGATAGGCGAGGCCTTCGTCCGCCAGCGCGTTGATGGCTTGCGTCACCACGTTCGGCTTCAAATCCAGCAGCGAGCCCACCTCTTTTTGCGGCAGGCCCGTCTCGCCCGCGGTAAGCAATTTCACCAGCACTCGGTATTGCGTGATGCTCAGGTCGCTGGCGGCTTTCAGCGCGGCGTCGAGCGCCTCGTGGGTCAGCTTGAATGCGACGAAAAATGACGATCCGAATTTCGGGGCATGAGCCATGGCATCCTCCTCGCGTCGCGTGCGGCCAAATCGCGCGAAATACTTCGTGTGAGCAACTGATTATTTCGTGAATGAACTATATCGCATTTCAAAGCATTCGGTTTGTCGCGATATTGCAATGCGCGGCATGCGTCACATGCCTAAGGCGCATGCCGAAGGCACGTGAAACCTTGCATGCGGGTTGGTTGTGCGAGCTTGGGGCGCGGTACTATTCGCGTTGCGCCCGTGGTTTTCAAGCCTACCTGCGAAGACGTACTTCGGGCGCTTCCGCGCAGCGTTTGCACGCACTTGCGGCCGTTGATTTCAAGGCCTTCCGCCGAATTGAAGCATGTTTTTTCTTCCGTAGGCGGTTTCATTCGAGCCGACCTGCATAAACACCATACTGTGCCAAGTTCAAATAACAATCACAAGATATTGTGGTCATCATGGGCTATCATAAAGGCATCGAAACCTGGATGGCGCAGGGGCGCATCCAGGCGAACTTGTCTTAAAGGCAGGTCAGCTTGGCCTTGCATGCATGTGGCGCGCGGGGGCGTGCGCCACATCATATTGTGGTTCATACGACGGTTTGCGGAAACGGGGATAGCGATGAAAATCATCAAGCGCAGTGGCACGGAAGTTACGTTCGACATCCAGAAGATCGTGAACGCGATTACCGCCGCCAATAACGACGTTGCTCCCCACGAGCGCCTGACCGACGACCAAATCGCCCTTGCCGCCCACAGCGTCGAGTGGCTGTGCGGCCGCGCGGGCCACACTGTGTCGGTCGAGGAAATCCAGGACATGGTGGAGAACCAAATCATGGCTCTGGGCCGCTTCGAAGTGGCGCGCCAGTATATCATCTATCGCTACATCCAAACGCTGAAGCGCACGTCGAACACCACCGACGACAAGATCCTGTCGCTCATCGAGTGCAACAATGAAGAAGTGAAGCAGGAAAACTCCAACAAGAATCCCACGGTGAATTCCGTGCAGCGCGACTATATT
>CALBLG010000211.1 GCA_937895975.1 uncultured Slackia sp. | reverse complement strand
CCATGCCCACCAGCACCCCGCCCACGATGTTGCCGAGCGTGGCCGCGCTCAGGTTGAACAAAATGCCGCTCACCGTGATGGTTCCCGCCGCGCCGAAGCCGAGCGAGTTCATAAGAAGGCCCGTGGGCAGGAAGAACATATTCGCCACGCAGTGCTCGAAGCCGCACGCCACGAATGCGGAAATGGGCAGCACGATGCCGATCACCTTGTCGGTAATGGTGCGCGCCGCGAAGCCAATCCACACGGCAAGGCATACCAGGACGTTGCACATGACGCCCTTGAAGAACAGCGTCACCCAATCGGGCGTCACCTTGCTTGCGGCCACGCTGACCATGGCCTCGCCCACGCCGCCGCCGTTCATGGCGTACATCTTCGCGAGAAACACGAACGCCACCACCACGAGCGCGCCGGCGAAGTTGCCGAGCCACACAACGGCCCAATTCTTCAGCATGCCGCCCCAGCCGATTTTGCCCGAGGCCTTCGCGCAGCACATGAGCGCGTTGCCCGTGAACAGCTCGGCGCCGCAGCACAGCACCAATACCAGGCCCAGCGCGAAGCACACGCCGCCCACAAGGCGCTGCACGCCGAACGGCAGGCTTGAGTCGCCCAGGAACAGGCAGAAATACATGGCGCCGACCGCGATGAACGCGCCCGCCAGCATGGCCGACACGAAGCACTTGCCCACGGGCATCGCCGCCTTCGTCACGCCGATTCCCTCGGCCTTGGCCTCGGTTTCGGCCGGAGAAAGCGCATCGGGCTTCACTGCCGCTAGATCTTCCTTCGAAATGGTCATGCCAACCCCCTTCCCCCGCTGCGCGGGGAGCACGCGGGCGACACAAGCGAACCCGCAAAACGAAACGCGCACCATCTTCGCGCAACACGCCTGCAGATGGGCACGAAGCGCCTGCGTAATCCGCGAACGGCACGAAATGCTATGAAAATGGTACCGTATCGAAGGCGCGCCCGACGACCCTTGCCCGCCCCAGACGCAAAAAGGCCCGCTCAAACGAGCGGGCCTTGCATGCGAATTGGACGCGCCGTTGCGGCTTAGTCCTCTTGCTCCAGAGCGGCAATAACCTCGTCGGTCATGTCCATGGTGTGGTACACGTTCTGCAGGTCTTCGAGCTCTTCGAGCTTGTCGACCAGGCGCATAACTTTGGCGGCATCTTTGGGGTCGACCTCGGTGGGGGTGGTGGGGATCATCGTGAGCTCGGCGCCCTTCACTTCGATGCCCTGCTCTTCGAGGCCCTTCTTAACAGCCATCAGGTCGTTCGGGGCGGTGTAGACGATCCACTCGTCGCCCGCGTCCTCGTAATCGGAGCCGCCAGCCTCGGCGACGGCAAGCATGAACTCGTCCTCGTCAACGGCGTTCTGCTTGTCGGCGACCTTCTTCTCGGTGGAAGGAATGATCTTCTCCACCATGATCTGGCCCTTGCGCTCGAACTGGAAGCCAACGCAGCCGGGGGTGCCCAGCGAGCCGTTGGCATGGCGGAATGCGGCTCCCACGTCGGCAGCGGTGCGATTGCGGTTGTCGGTCAGGGCTTCGCAGTAGATGGCGACGCCGGCCGGGCCGTAGCCTTCGTAGGTGAGCGTTTCATAGTTGGCGGCATCTTTGCCGGTGCCGAACGCTTTGTCGATAGCCGTCTTGATTTTGTCCTTGGGCAGCGAGTAGCCCTTGGCCTTTTCGATAGCGGCCGCCAAAGAGGCGTTGTTGTCGGGGTTGGGGTCGCCACCCTCTTTCGCCGCCACGGTAATGTTACGGGAAAGCTTGCTGAACAGGGCCGAACGCTTGGCGTCCTGGGCAGCTTTGCGGTGCTTCGTGGTTGCCCACTTAGAGTGACCTGACATGATCGCCTCTTTCTTGCTATCAAGAGGCGCGGCGCGCCTCGGGGAAAATACCGACGTTGTACTGTAAACCAATACGCGCGCGAACGCAAGAAAACCGCAGGTATTCGCAATGAACAAGCACAAACGAGGCGTTTGGCTATTCCTCGGGCACGCCCTTTGCTCCATCTTGCCGGTCGGCTTGCTGGGCGCGCTGCCGACGGACGCGTTCGACCGCCTCGCGCAGGGCGGCCTCGTCTTCGGCGCGAGCGACTTCCTTCGTCGTTTTCACGAGCTTGACCACTTCAAGCGCGCACAGCACGATGAGCGGCACCACGATAAGCGGGAAGAACACGAGCGGGTTGGAAAGCAGCGACACCACCGTGCCGAGCGCCGCCGACACGAACACCACGCGTCCCACCACGTTGGCCGAAGCCACCGGCTCGACGTCTTCCACGGCGTTGGCGTCGCCCTTCGTGCGAAACATCAGCTGGCCGTCTTGCTCGTAGACGCTCGTGATGCGATGCGTGTTCAGCGCGCCTTCGAGCGAGCCCTCGGTCGCGCGAAACGTGATGATGTCGCCCTCTTGCAGGCTTTCCGGGTCGGTTTCTTGCACCACCACAAGCGAATGCACGGGAATCGCCGGTTCCATAGAGCCCGTGAGCGTGCGCATGAAGCCATAGCCGCCTATGGTGGGCACTTCGCCGGCTGGGGTGAACACCGTGCGCAAAAGCACTACAAGCGCCACCGCGATAACCACCGCTGCGACCACGTTGATTGCGCGAAGCACGTATTTCATTATTCGCGATCCTCGCGATCCTCGTGATTCTCGCGAAGCTTCGCGAGCAGGTAATGCGACAGGCTGTTCGCCTCGGCGCGCTTCTGGGCGCGGGCGAGCTCGCGGCGAGCTTGCTTCAGATCGCCCTCGAGCACGTCGATGCGCTGCTGCATCTCGATTTCCATCGCGTCGAGGGCGGCCGTATGGTCGTCGTCGGCATTGGCGAGGCGCTCCTCGAGCTCGATTCGCGCATCCTCGCGCGCCTGCGACAAGCGTTCGGCAGCCGCTTCGCGCTCGTCGGCGGCATCGGCTTCAAGCTCGCTTGCGCGCTCTTGGGCGGCCTCGAGCTCGTCGCGCAGCTTCGCGATTTCTTCCTCTGCCTCGGCGCGCGCCTGCTCGATTTCGGCATCGGCGGCGTCTTTGGCGGCCTGCACACGCGCCACAGCGTCGGCAACGGCAGCCTCGACTTGCGCCGCAGCTTGCGCCTGCGCTTCTTCGATTCGGGCCTCCGCATCGGCCTGGGCGGCCCGCACCTGCTCATCGGCCTGGGCGCGCGCGGCCGCAACCTGCGCCTCGGCATCGGCCCGAACCGCGGCCACCTTCGCCTGCGCGTCGTCGAGCGCCGCGTCTATCTGCGCCGTTGCCTCGGCGCGCGCCTGCTGCGCGTCGGCCTCGGCCGCGCGCTTGCCCTCTTCGGCATCGGCAAGCGAATCTTTCGCCTCTTCCAGATCCGCCTCGGCGATCTGCGCGCGCTGCGTGAGCTCAACCTCACGCGTTTTCGCCATATCGAGCTCGTCGGACAAATCGTCGCGCTCGTCAGTCAGGGCGCGCACTTCGACCTTCCACGCCTTCAGCTGGCTTTCCAGCTCGGCGGTCTTCTCGCGCTCGGCGGCAAGCGCGGCCTCGGCGTCGAGCTGCGCCTGGGTGACCTCTTCGACGAACACGCGGCGCACTTCCACGTCGGGAATGTCGGGGCTGTCGACGATCTCTTCCTTAATTTCCTTGACGAACTTGGGCTTGACAGGCTCGTGCTGCACGCTGGCGAGCTCGTCGAGGTTGCGATCGTCGGAAATCAGGCTCTTGAACACCGCGTAATTGTTGATGAGGTTCGTGTACATCTGCACCATGTACTCGTCGTCGAACGCCATCGCGGAGTCTTTCACGTCGATGGTGTAGCCCACCGAATCGTAGCGTTCCATGAACTGCCACAGCTGGTAGCACTTGCGGTAGTTCGGGTCTTTCATGATGAGGTTCGTGCGTTGGATAGGGCTTCGCACTGTAGCGCAGCCCTGCATGATTTGGCAGAACGACGCGTTGCGCAGCGCCATCACCAAACGGCGCACGCGGTCGATGCGCATGAAGGTGTCGATGTTGTCGGCGTCGTTTTCCGCGAAGCTCTGGCGGTCTTTCACCGTCATCTCGACGTTGTACTCGATTTCCTCGTACGCGTCGCCGATCTTGCTGTGCATGGTGAAGCGGTTGCGAATCTCGTTGCCCGTCGACCAGAAGATCACGTCGGTGCGCTTGTCGACGAACGTGAGCAGGCGCTGGATCAGGTGGTACACGAAGCGGTTCTCGTACAAATCGTACGTTTCGGCCATGTTCACGTTCAAAATCTTCGTGGGGTGTATGCCGCCGTCGTCGGACGGCGCGAGGAACTGCGTGTTCTGGCTAAGATGGCGCACGCTGTCTGCCGAGATCTTCTTCGCGAGCGACACCGGCACCACCTCTTCTTCGGTGGTGATGAAGCGGCGCGGCTTCTCGATGATGGTGTTGATGGCGTCGAGCGAATCTTCGATCATCGAGATCCACTCTTCGTCAACAACCTTCACGAGCTCTTCGCGCTTTTGGTCGATCGTGGTGTCAGACGCCTGCGCCATTTCGAACAAGTAGCGGAAATAACGGTCGCCTTCCTGGATGGGCTCCATCTGCTGGGCAAAGCTGCCGTACAAATCTTGAATGGTGTCTGACATGGAACTTCCCCATAACCTTTATAACGAACGCGCCCGGGAAGCGCACGCCGCCCGGGCATCAATAAAACCAACTAGTACATGTTCTGGATGCGCAGCAGGTACGACACGCTGTCGGGCAGGCCGCCCTCGCCGAAGGTCTTCTCGATGTATTCGATCAGGCCCTTCATCTCGTCGCGCACGAAGCTCACGTTCATGCTCTCGAACTTCTTGAGCACCTTGCGGGCGATGATGTAGTCCATGCCACCGAGCTCGGTGCCGCCACAGGCAACGTACACCGGAATGAAGTCGTACATCTGCTTGATGATGCGGTTGCCGAACGCCAGCTTGAAGCGCGTTTGCAGGTATTGGTCGAGCTTGTGCATCTTCTCGAGCACCTCTTCGGAAACCACGTGCTCGACCTTCGCCTTCTGGAACAGGTACTGCAAGTGCTCGGCTGTTACGTGCACGCGCTCGTGCGGCTCGCATTCGAAGGCGTCGGCGCGTTCGTTGAGCTCGATGGGGATCGCGCGGTCGTAGACCTTGTCGGTGATGGTGAACGTGGAGTCGTCGTTGTTCGCCGTGCCCACGAACCACAGGCTTTCGGGAATGGTAATTTTGCCATCGGCCAAACCCTTGGGGTCTCCCGCCCACGCAGTGGGCACCAAATCGAGCGTCCACTCGTCGTGGCTCGGCATTTCGAGCACCGACAGAATTTCGGCGAAATAGTATTCCACGCGCGCGAGGTTCATCTCGTCGAGCACGATGTAGCTGGGGTCGGCGCGCAGGCCGGCCTCGTACACGGCGCGCAGGAATTCGGTTTCGTTGAAGCGCTTCGAGAACTCGTTGAAATAGCCCAGAACCTCGGTGCGGTCGCGGTACGACGGCTGAACCGACACGATGGTGGCCGGGTTGTCGACATAGCGGCTGAACGAATACGGCAGCGACGTTTTGCCCGTGCCGGAAATGCCTTCCAGGATGAGCAGCTTGCTCGCGGCCATGCCCGCCACGTAGCGGCGCACGATTTCGGGCGTGTAGTACAGGCCCATCTCGCTGCACGCGAAGTAGCGGTAGCCCTCGACGAACTGCTCGAGCGTGATGTCGTTGTCGTAGACCGGCGGCACCCAGTCGCGGTACTTCAAATCCACGAGCGACAGCTTCGGGAAGCGGTTGGCCTGGGCGATTTCCTTTTCCTCGGCAAGCGTCTTGGCTTCCACGGTGGCCTTGGCCATGGCGGCCGCGGCGCCCGAAACCGAATCGCCGTCAAGCGACAGCGACGCCTTGCCCACGGCGACCGCGCCGCCCGCAGCCGCAGGGACCCCCGCGGCCGCAGCCGTCGCGCCTTCGCCGGTGACGTTGGCCACGGTGGGCAACGCGTCGTCCACAAGCGCCGACGCGCCCGCGTACGGAATGCGCTGCGTGCCGCCCATGGCGTTCACCTTCAAGGCGAGCACCTTGTTCTTTTCGTCCATAAGGTCGAGCACCTGCTTGTTCAAACGCCCGATTTCGCGGTAGAGCGCCTTGTTGTCGACCTTGCCGCTTTCGCGCTTCAGGTCGCGGTGAATCTTCCAGCGGTGCGCGGCGATCACCACGATGAGCACGGGCACGGCGATGAGCATGGCAAACAGCACCACGGCGCCGATTTTGCCCACCACGTCGAACGTGTTGAAATACGTGATGAAGATGTTGAAGTAATCGACCCAGCCGAACACCAGCAAGTTCGCGATGGAGGCGAACACGGCGACGATGTTGTAGGCCACTTTCGCCAGCAGTTCCCAGGCAAAGCTCAGAAACTCACTCACTTGGCACCCTCCTCGGTTGCGCCGCCCTGCTCGGCGGCATCGGCCGCTGCGAGCTTGGCCTCGGCTTCGGCCTTCAAGCGCTTCGCCTCGGCCAGCGCGGCCTGCGCTTCGGCGCGGGCGGCCTCGGCCTGGGCGCGCTCGTCGACAGCGGCCTGGGCCTCTTCAGCATCAACGATGGCCCCGGCCTGCTTCATACGGTCTTCCTCGGCCATGGCGCGCTTCAGATTCATGCCCACGATGACCAGGTGGTACACCTGGTAGATGAAGAACAAAAGCATCGGCAGCACGATGACCACCAAAAAGCCCACGCTGCTGGACAGGAAGTCCATCACCTTGCCCATGAAGGGCATCGTGAACGCATACTTGCCCACGATGTCGCCGTCGGCAATCACGTGCTGGTCGGCGATGTCGTTGTTGTCGCCCTTCGTGGTGTAGCTGCGCAGCCCGTTGACCTCGTCGATGGCCTCGATGCGGTGCGTGTTCAGCGCGTACTCGTTGTCGATGATCGTATGGAACGTGACGATGTCGCCCACCTGCAGCGTTTCGGGATCGCACTGCTGGATTACGATGAGGTCGCCCTCGTCAAACGTCGGCGACATGGATTCCGATTGCACCGTGAGCGGCGTGAAGCCCGCCAAGTTCGCGACGCTGCCGTCGTCTTTGGTCGCCAGCGTGGTGAAGGCGAACAGCGCCGCCACCAAAATGATGACCCACATTACCACGCTGATCGCGATGGATGCAGCTTTCTTAACCTTTTGCATGGCGCCCCTTCTTGTGCGTTGTGCGGTTCGTGCCTTCGGCTTTCGCCGTTCTATGGAAATTATTGTTCCTCAACGCCTTCGAAGCGCATCGAAATCGAATAATCGGCTCCCTTAAGCATATTAGTGCAATTCGCGTCGGTCCCCTCCAACCATATGCGGACGATGGTAGATTTATCGGTATTCGCAGCCAGGTCAAACATGTTCGAGTCCTCGGTTGCGGCCCCCGTCCCAAGGCCGAACTCGGTTGCAGAACCCGCGGCCACAGCCGCGGTGCCCGAATTTGGGTTGTAGACCCACGTTTGGCCGTCGCAGGAAAAGCTCATGCGCATCGCGAGCGGCAGCCCCTCGACGTTCGACGAGAACTGAGTGCCCGCCTCGCCGCCTTCGCCCGCCTCGCCAGTCAGGCGCACCACCACGTCTTCGCGGCTCATGAAGTGCAGCGTGAACTCCAAATACGCGCCGCTTTGCGCCGTGGCCGCCGAGCCGTCTTCGAACGTGAAATTCTCGTAGTCGGACGTGGTAACGGGCTGCAGCTTCGAGGTGTCGATGTCCACGCCCAAATCGGTCGCGATGCGCGCGCCGATCTCGTCAAAGCCGAGCGTTTTCACGTATTGGTCGAACTCGTCGTGCGCGTCCAAATCGAAACGCAGCGAGTTGCCGGCGTTGGCGGTAAGCGCGAGCTGGCGAGCTTTGGCCTGGTCGGCGATGGAAAACCACGCGAACGTCGCCATGGCGATAGCCACCAGGGCGAACAGAACGAGCAGCACCGTGGTCGCTAGCCGGCTTTTCAGGGTGTCGCGGTCGATTTCGTTCATTTACGCCCCCTGCCCGTCGAGTGCGGCGAACAGATCAACGTGCACGATGCCCGTGTCGCCGTACAGATAATCGGCACTGTCGAGGTCGGTGCCCTCGATGTAGTAGTACACGTCGAGCCGATACGCGGTGCCCAAATTCATGGTGAGCAGCGCGTTTTGCGGGCGCGCGGCGGTCTCGCCCGTGCCCATGAGGAAGGCGTTGAAATCTTGCGCGACGTCCGCGGAGCAGGCGAGCTGACCGTTTTGCCAGCCCAGAAGCATGCCGTCGGAATAGCCGGAAAGCGTCGGGCGCGTGGCGGGATGCTCGGCGCGGTTCGCGCCCGCCGAATCGTCGAGCGTGAAAATGCGGCTCGCAACCACGGTGCCGCCCTGCGAGAGCTTCAAGCCCACGCGCGCGGCGCGCAGAAGCTCGACATTGGCGCCCGATGGCGCGAGCGTGTCGCCCAAATAGAGGTTCACCACGCCGGTCGCCTTCGACGCGCCCGCTCCGGCCACGTTCGCGCGCACGTCAATCCAGCCGTGGTAGAAATGCTGGCCGTCTTCGGCCTGCTCGAAATGCGCCGCCTCGCCCGCGTCGTTGGTGCGCGTGCACTCGGCGAAGCCGTCCAAGTCGAACGTCGAAACGGGATAGAGGGTAAGCGGGTCGGGGCTATTTGACGATAGCGCCGCATCGCCAGCCTGCGACCATGTATTCGACGAGGCGTCGCCCAGTTCAATAACCAGCTGGCTGTCGTCGCTTCGCACCGCAACCGAATTGGTGTTCACGGCCGCATTGGATGTGAACCACGCGTAGGTGGCCGCGACAAGGGCCCCAGCAATAACGAGCAGCATGATTGCCGCTCCAGCTTGGGCGAAGCGCAATTTCGTTTTCGTGGAATCGTTGTTCATGCGCCGCCCCTCCCTATGCCTTGGCGCCCGCGAAGGCGAACTGCAGCGTGATGTTTTTCGACTGCGCCTCGGTTATGCAATTGGCGTCGCAACCTTCCATGTAGACGAAATACTGCACGGTTGCGACCTCGTTCGCCGCGAGCGTGAACAGGGGCTGCGCGCCTGCGCGCGTCCGCGGGGCGTCGCCTGAGCCGTCCATGGTGTATGCCGATATGGCCCGCGCGGGGTCGGTCGCATACGCCCATGCGCCGACGCCCGAAACCACGACGCCGTCTTGCGCGGTGGTGCGGCGCTGGGTGGCGACCGCCGTGTTGCCCAAGTCGTCGCACGCGAAAATATAGGTTTGCGTGCCGGCCGAGCTCTGGACGATAAAACCGATGCGCAGCGCAGCGAGCAGCTGCGCATCAGAGGTCACATTCATTTGGCTTTGGTACAAATACACCGAAAGCGGCGACGCCGACCCCTTCAAATAAAACGTGCCCGTGAGCATGTAATCGCCCGCCTGGGCCGTGCAGCTCGCGTAATCGGTGGTGATGCCCGCGGCGTTTTGAAACGTCGCGCGCCAGAAATTCTGCAAATCGGCGGTCGACACAGGGTAGAGCGTTTTGTCGGCGGCCGAAAGCGTGCACGTGGTGTCGAACGGGCCCGCGGCGCTTGCGCCTATGAGCAAATCGGAGCCTTCCTCGCTCACCGTGTGCGCCACAGGGGTGACGTTGGTGTAGCGCGAATTGGAAAACCACGCGAACGTGGCGCCCGCCAGCGCCAGCACGAGCAGCAGCATCCACGCCGTGGCCGCGACCATGCGGCGGCGGCTGGCGAAAGTGCGACGCGCTTCGGTTGCAGTCACGGCCGGCGTTGCGGCAGCGGCCGTGGCCGAGGCCGCGGCTTGAGCAACGCCCGTCGCGGGCTTCGAAGCCTGGCCGGCGCGCGCATCCGCAGCGCGGCGCGCGCCCCGCCCATCTTGGGGTTTCATGCCGCGATCAGCATCTTGCATAGCGCACCCCCTAGCCTTGCTTGCCCGCGAAGTGCAGCGCGAGCGACTGCAGGTTCGTGCTGCACAGGTTGTTCGTGCAGTCTTCGTCGCAGCCTTCAAGCCATACGTACACATCCACCTGCACGGGCGTGCCGTGCTCTTCGCCCTGGGCGGCCGCCGGCAGCGTGCACAGCTTCACCGTGCCGGGCTTCGCGGACACCTGGCCCGTTTCCTCGTCGTATATGCAATAGTTCGCCGAGGTCAGCGGCGTGAACGTTACCGTGGAGCCGTCGGTTTTCGATGAGTCGAGAACATCGCCTTCCTGCCCGTTGAGCGTGTTGTATTGGGCCTGAGGGTTATGCTCTGACGAGAGCTGGAACACGTATTGCGCCGCCACGGGCTGGTTTTCGCCAGGCGCGTGCACCAGAAGGCCCACGCGCAGCGCCGTGGAAATGGGGTTGATCGCGTCGAGGTCGTCGAAGCGGATGTCGGAAAGGTAGACGTCGGTCGCCGCCGAGCTCGTGGTCAAATACAGCGGCGTTTCGTAGTAGTCGGAGCGCTGGGCCGGGCCGAATACGCTCGCGAGCAGGGACGATTGCGCGTCGCCGCCCGTGAAGCCGGTCACTTTTTGGAAGCCGTTCTCGATGTTATCGGTAGAAACTGGGTCGAGCAGGCCCTGGAACGACAGGCCCGCGTTCGATTTGTACTCGCCAGCGTATTCGTTGGAGATGAGGAAGGTCACGCCCGTGCCGGCCGCCATTTTCACGTCGGTGATGTGGCGGCTCGCGTTGTAGATGTACCACGCGTACGTCACCGCGCCGCACGCGAGCACCGCCGCGATGAGCGCGATGAGCATGCGCTGGAACTTCTTGCGAAGCTGGCGCGAATCGGCCACGGGTCCCTCCCCTCTCAAAATCGAACAAACCGCAGGCCACACGGCCCACATAACCTATTATTGTACGCGATTGAGGCCGCGCGCGCATAAATCCGACCACGCCGCCACAAGCCCGCGCGCGCCAAGGGCCGCAGGGGGCTGCATTTGCTTCCAGATGAAAATTCTGTCCCAAAATTGCATTTGTGCGCATGGTATATGTTGCATTCGCCGGAAGGCCCCCGTAGCTGCAATACTTGACCTGGGATTTTGCGGAACCGCTGCACTCGGGGTTGCAAATATCGCATCCTGCACAGTCACAAACGCGAATTTGGGACAGAATTTCAGCTCGAATCGCCTACGCCCCCAGCAACGCGGCCGGAATCACCAGCACGCCATCGCTTCGCGCGTAGGCAAGGCTTCCTCGGCCGACCACTACCGCCAAAAACGCCGGCTCCGCATTGCGCGCGGCGGGATTCGCGAGCATTTTGTCGCGCAGCTTTTTCAGGTTGGCGGCGCCGTCATCGGCCTTCGTGTCACTCAGCTTCACCTCAATGCCGGCCCAACGTCCCCCGCACTCAACTATTGCATCGACTTCAAGGCCCTGGTCATCGCGATAGTAGAACACGTCATTGCCAAGACCGGAGTATGTCGAAAGGAACACGCGCAAGTCTCGAATCACCAAGTTCTCAAACAACATCCCAAGCGTTTGCGTGTCGTGCAGAAGCTTTTCGGGGGTCGCACCCAAAAGCGCCGCCGCCAGCGAGGGGTCGCAGAAATACCTTTTGGGCTTCACTCTTACACGCGCCTTCGAGCGCATGGGAGGCTCCCACCCGCGCAGCTCTTCCGTCAACTTGAGCCGATCGAACAAATCTAGATACGCGGCCACGGTATCGACATTTGGGCCTGCTTCGCCGCCCGACACGTCTTTCGCCAAGGTTTTGTACGTCGCAGCCTGGCTCACGTTCAAAGCCAATGCGCGAAGCAATCCAAGCGCCGTTGCCGGAGACTTGCCTTCTTCGATGACGTTCACATCTAGGACCGATTGAATGTACTGCGCCGCCGTTTCCGCCGCCGCGTCATCGGAAAGTCCCATATTCGCAGGCCACCCGCCCCTGCAGCACCAACGTGCCACATCGGCGAGCCCCGTTTCCTTGCGAGCCGGCTGAAGCGCATCGCCGTCCATCAACGCGCCCAAAGACACCGCGGAACTTCCCTCGCCCGACTCGCACAGCGCCATCGGACGCATAGAAAGGCGAGCTATCCTGCCCGTTCCGGAATGGCGCACCTTGCCGCGCTCGTCGGCCTTGAGCGACGTGGAGCCGGTAAGCAGCAGCAAGCCGCGCGCATTCCCCGAATCGTCAATGAAGCGGCGAGCCGCATCCCATACTTCGGGAACTTCTTGCCACTCGTCGACAAGATGCGGAAAATCGCCCGTAAGCGCGAGCGCCGGGTCCATCCCCGCAGCCTCACGCTCGGCCGGGTCGTCCAGCTTCGTCATGCTTGCGCATCGCGTGCGCGCCGTCCATGTTTTCCCGCACCATTTTGGCCCGTTGATTTCAACGCACCCAAATGACTTCATGAGCGCGTCGAGGCGGCTTTCGATGAGCCGTGGCCTGTATCCATCGGGCGTGAGATTTTTGGCGTATGACATGGCATTACCTTTCGCAACAACTGTGCTATTCGGTATTTTATATCATTTTCAATCGGTATTTTACAGGGTTTTCATTCCACAAAATACATGGTTTTCGTTCGGTATTTTATAAGCTATTAGCGAGCGATACCCCAGCGCACGCACCGCACGCCGTCGTGGCAGAAAACGACCGCATAGGGCCCTTTTGCAGGGCGCTTTTCTTCAATCCTTTGGGAACGTTTCCCGAAACACAAGCTCCGAACGGAATTTCCGCAGGTCGCAGCTGCCAGGAAGATTCACCTTGCAAATCAGGCGCACGCTTGCGGGCCCTATCGACGTTATTCCTGCCGAAATCAGCGCGCGAGCGCGCAATGAGGCCCTTCAGGGGCATTTCTTGCCACGCGAAGGGTCATCCCCAAAGCGC
>CALBLG010000210.1 GCA_937895975.1 uncultured Slackia sp. | reverse complement strand
CGTGCTTGCGTACTTCATGTCTCCTAAGCCGTGGGTCTCGCTCGCGGTTGTGGTTGCCTCGGTTTTTGCATGGCGCGTGTTGTTCAAGCGTTTCGCGAAGGCGCTGCTCGACCGCGAGCAAGATGCGGCCCGCCGCTCGAATATGCAGATTTCGGCGAACGTGCTGAAATACGTCGTAGTTGTGGTGGTGTGCGTCGTGGTGATGCGCATCAACGGTATCGACGTGGCGGGCTTGGCGACGGGCCTTGGCATCGCCGGCATCGTCGTTGGCTTCGCTCTGCAAGATATCCTGAAAGACCTCATCATGGGCGCGAGCATCGCATGGGACGGGTACTTCTCAATCGGAGACGTGATTCGCTATAAAGACTTCGAGGGCAAGGTGCTCTCGATGAATCTCAAATCCACGAAGATCGAACTCACGGGCAGCAAGAACGTCGTGACTATTTCGAATCGCAATATTTCCGAGGTCGAAGTGCTTACGGGCCGCTGTTCCATCGATGTGCCCCTGCCCTACGATATTTCGGCCGGCGAGGCTCGTGCGACGATGCAAGCGATATCTGACCGCATTGCAGAATTGGATTCGACTGCGGGTTGTGATGTTTTGGGCACGCAGGAATTCGGCGACTCGAGCATCCTGTATCGCGTGCGTGCTTTTTGCGATCCAGCCGACCGCCCCGTGGTGCGCCGTCAAATGCTCGGATGCGCGCAAGACGTGATCGAAGAGCGCGGCATCGAGATCCCCTACAACCAGCTTGATGTGCGTGTGAAATAGCGTGGAGGGCTTGGCCTGTGCTTGAATTCGGTTTCGTTTGCGCCAAGTAGCCGCATGTGGGCAAGGCTGAACTGGCCCACATGCGTGTCTTCGATTTCGGCGTTGCTCTATCCCATGCGGGAATGCGATTGCGCGCCATCGAAGAACTTTAGAATCTCGGGCAGACTTACTGGCGCGTAGCCGTTCGCGTCAACGCCCACGTCGTAGCGCAGAATGCCGCGGTCGCGGTTGCGTTCGTTGTAGTCGCTGCCTTTCGAGTGAATGTGCCCGTGCAGCTGAATGGCGTCGCGGCGCTTGCCGTTCCAGCTCATGATGGGGTAGTGGAACAGCACCAGCTTGTGGCCGCGCGCGTAGCCGGGGGCGATTTCCAGGTAGTCTTGCTCGGTTTCGAACACGCTCGCGTTTGCGCCCGTCGACCACGAATCGTCGTGGTTGCCGCGCAGCAGGTGCACATGCTCGCACGCGATTTGCTCGCGCAGGCGCCGCGCGTTGGCGGCGGTCGTTTGGTACGCGAAATCGCCCAGCACGTAGAGCGAATCACCTGGTGCTACGCGTTCGTTGATCGCAGCGATAAGCCCCTGGTTCATCTGCTCGATGGTTGCGAACGGGCGCTCCATTTTCGACAAAATGCTCGAATGGCCGAAATGCAAATCGGCGGTGAACCACATCATGGAGGTATCCTTTCGGGGCTGCAGCCTTGGCGGAATGGTGACGGCGGCAACGCTATTGAGTTGCGCGGTTATTCGGGGTTCAAAATCCTGACGTAGCCAAGCGACCCGGGTTTGATTATTTCCGAATTCGAATTATAAAGAAAACCGCATTCTATTCGGTCGCCAATGGTAAGGGGCCTATTTCCCTCGACGGATGTGCCGGCGTCGAGGTATACGGTGCTAAGAATCCAGCCGCTCGATTGCGTGGTGTCTACTTGGACTTTCGCAATGCCAGCTCCGTCGAAATCTTCGATGGTGCCTACGAGCTCCCATTGTGCGACGAAGGGTCCGCCGGCGGAGTCTTCCGGCGTTGGCGGGATTTCGTCGATGGCTTCATGGTCGAACGATTCGTAATGGAACAAAGCGGTGCTTCGATCGTAGATAGGGCCGCTCGATTCTGAATCGGAGGAAGCGGGAGCGCTCTGTTGCGCGGTGCAACCGAAAAGCGTCAACGACAACGCAATCGATGCGATTATGAAGAGAGAAAAGCGCATGGGCACCTCCAGCCTCGCCTTTTGGACAGTTTATCAGAGATGCCGATTCGTTCGTCTGGGGTCGAGGCGTCGCTCGACTATCGTCTCGTTTTGCGGAGCTTTCGGAGCGGCTGGGGCTCATCCGCCCCGTTTGGACGCTTGTGCGGTTGCGGTGTCGCTGCAAAAGCAATCGTGAAATGCCGTCGCGTTCAACCGCCCGCATGCGGCAATCTGCCGTTCGCCGCCGCTATGCGCCGCTCATTTGCGAGGCGTTATCGGCTGGATACATTGGCGCTTTAGTGTGCTAGAGTTCGGCGAACGCAAGACGAGAGCGCATGTTTATTGATAGGCATCGCGGCCTGGGATTTGGCCGCGCGAGTGCCGTTATGCGCCGCAATGCACGGAAAGGGAGCCATGGCCGAGTACAACCAACTTACCTCTGAGCTCATTGCCGAGCTCGAGAATATTGTCGGGGGCGATAATTGCCTCACGGGTGAAGATATCAACGAAGACTATGCGCACGATGAAATGCCTATTTACGGCACGCGCATGCCTGATGTCGTGGTGCTGCCTGCAACCACCGAAGAGGTTTCGGCCATTATGAAGCTTGCGAACGCGAATCGCATTCCCGTTACGGTGCGCGGTGCGGGCACGGGCTTGGTCGGCGGCAGCACGCCGCTGTACGGCGGCATCGTGCTGTGCACCATGCGCATGGATAGAATCGTCGAGTACGACATGAACAACCTGTTCGTGCGCGTGCAGCCGGGCGTGCGCCTGTGCGATTTGGCGGCCGACGCCATCGAACACGGCTTCATGTACCCGCCCGATCCCGGCGAGAAAACTGGTTCGATTGGCGGCAACGTGTCCACAAACGCCGGTGGCATGCGTGCCGTGAAGTACGGCACCACGCGCGACTATGTGCTTGCGCTGACGGTGGTGTTGCCGAACGGCGAGGTTCTGCGCCTGGGCCGCGAGGTTACGAAAACCAGCTCGGGCTACAGCCTGTTGCACCTGATGATTGGCTCGGAGGGTACGCTGGGCGTCATCACCGAGCTTTCGATGAAGCTTATCCCCAATCCGAAGGAAGACACGAGCTTCATCCTTTCGTTTCACGATATTGAAACCGCAATCTCGGCCGTGCCGAAGATTAAGCTTGCCGGTTTGAACCCGCAGTCCATCGAGTTCATGGAGCGCGACATCGTGGACTCGTCGGCGGAATACACGGGCAACAAAATCATCCCCACCGTGGTCGACGGCAACGAATGCGGCGCGTACATCCTGGTTACGCTCGACGGCAACGACGCCGACGAGATTTTCCAGCGCGCCGAAACGCTTGCCGAGATTGCTGATGAAACCGGCGCGTTCGACACGCTGGTTATCGACCACCCGGCCGACAAGGCGTCGGTGTGGGCCGCGCGCAGCGCATTCCTCACGGTTATCGAGGCCGAGACCGAGCACCTGGACGAGATGGACGTGGTGGTGCCCGTCGATAAAATCGCCGAGTTCCTTGGGTTCATCCATGATGTGGGCGTTGAAAATGACGTGCGCATTCGCTCGTTCGGCCATGCGGGCGACGGCAACCTGCACATTTATTGCTGCGGCAATGGTATTAGCAAAGAGGCGTTTCTCGAGAAGTCGACGCGCGTCATGCATGCGGCGTATGCGAAGTGCGCCGAGCTGGGCGGCCAGGTTTCTGGCGAGCACGGCATTGGCCACGCGAAGAAGGAATACCTGCGCGAGTCGGTGGGCGACACCGCGTTTAACCTGATGGCGGGCATTAAACAGGTGTTCGACCCGAACTTCGTTTTGAACCCAGGCAAGGTGTGCAACTAACAGCGCACGTGCGGCGGCCTGAAGCGATGCTTTTGGGCCGCCTTTTTGTTTGCGGTCCGCCGCCATGCTGCTTGGCGGCGCGGTCTGATTTTTCTGACGATAGGAGCGCCCAATGTTCCAGATGGAAGTTCCCTACGACCGCCGCACTATGACGGTGCGCGTTCCCGAGGCCAATCTCGCGGGCGTGCTCGCGGGGCGGCAGGGCGAATACGTTCCCGAAAAGCCGCAGGAGCAGCTCGTGGAAGACGCGCTCGATGCGCCGTATGGTTCGCCGCGCCTCGAAGAGCTGTGCCAGGGCAAGCGCGACATCGTCATCATCAGTTCCGACCATACGCGCCCCGTGCCGTCGCACATTACCATGCCCATTTTGCTGCGCCGCATTCACGCGGCGGCGCCCGAGGCACGCGTGCGCATTTTGGTGGCCACGGGCATGCATCGCCCCTCAACGCACGACGAGTTGGTCGCCAAATACGGAGCCGATATTGTGGCGAACGAGGAAATCGTGATGCACGTGTCCAAAGACGATGCAGCCATGAAGAAAATCGGCACGCTGCCGTCGGGCGGCGAATGCATCATCAACAAGGTGGCGGCCGAAGCCGACCTGCTGATTTCCGAGGGCTTCATCGAGCCGCACTTTTTCGCCGGTTTTTCGGGCGGGCGTAAATCGGTGTTGCCGGGCATCGCATCGTACAAGACCATCATGTACAACCACAACGGCCAGTTCATCAACGATGGCGCAAGCCGTGCGGGCAACTTGCGCAACAACCGCATGCATGAAGACATGCTCGCGGCGGCCGAAATGGCGAACCTCGCGTTTATCTTGAACGTCGTGATCGACGGCGACCATAACGTAATCGCGGCATTTGCCGGCGATAGGAAAGCCGCGCATGCAGCTGGTTGCGAATTCGTGGGCAAGTTGAGCGCGGTTTCGCCCGTGAACTGCGATATTGCTATCACGACCAATGGCGGTTATCCGCTGGACCAAAATATTTATCAGTCGGTGAAGGGCATGTGTGCCGCCGAGGCGACGCTGCCCGAAGGCGGCGTGATCATCGAGGTGGCGGGTTGTGCTGACGGCCATGGCGGAGAGGGTTTCTACAAAAGCATCTCGCAAAACGACCCCGCTGCGTTTGAGCGACAGTGCGCGCAAACGCCCAAGGAAGACACGCTCGCCGACCAGTGGGAAAGCCAAATTCTTTCGCGCATTCTGACGCACCACCCGGTCATCATGGTGACCGATTTGTGCGACCATCAAATGATTCGTGACATGCATATGACGCCTGCCAGCACCGTTGACGAAGCGCTCGAAATTGCATTCGCGCTCAAGGGCAACGATGCGAAAGTCGCTGTGATCCCCGATGGTCTGGGCGTGGTGGTGAAGTAAGGGGAACCCTGCTTTCTGGCAGAAAATTGAGTTTGTGGGGCTTTGACCATCCGTTTCTTGTTACCTGTTACAAAAAATGTAAGAAATATATTGCAATCCCTGCCTCTAGAGATGGAAGATGGCCTCCGTGTTCGTCAAACAAACGGATATATGCCCCAGAAACGCGATTTCCTGCCAGTAATTGGCGACTGTCATGCATCGGCATGCTATTTGACGTTTCCCATATGCAAAACCTATATATCTGGTAGGGATTTAGGCAACGATTCGTCTCGCTTCGGCTACCATGATGCGTTACGTGAAATCATGGGACGAAAGGGCGGCGCATGGACGACTCGAGCTTCAAAGCAATGGCGGCAGAAATCGACGGATTGCTGGGCATCGATGAGGCTCGATGTAGTGGTCTGCGTACCGACTCTGTTGCGGTGCGCGGCTATCGCGGTGTCGATAAAGACACCGGCTCCATCAGCTTCCCTATTTATCAGTCGGCCACGTTTGCACACCCGGCGTTCGGCCAATCGACCGGTTATTGCTATTCACGTTGCGGCAATCCCACGCGCCTCGAGCTCGAAAACACCATTGCGGCGCTTGAAGGCGGCAAGAAAGCCATGGCATTTTCCAGCGGTATGGCAGCCATATCGTGCCTGATAAAGCTCATGAAATCGGGTGACCACGCCGTGGTCAGCGATGATTTATATGGCGGCACGTACCGCCTGTTCTCGCAGGTTTTTTCGCAATACGGTCTGGAATTCACCTATGCCGACCTCACCGACGAGGCCGCACTTGAAGCGGCGTTTCGCCCCAATACGCGCCTCGTGTTTTTGGAAACGCCCACGAACCCCATGATGAAAGTTGCCGACATCGCCGCCGTGGCCGACGCGGCGCATGTCCATGGCGCGCTGCTTGCCGTGGACAACACGTTTCTGACCATGTATTTCCAGCGCCCATTCGATTTCGGCGCCGATATCGTGGTGTACAGTGGCACGAAATATTTGTGCGGCCACAACGATGTGCTGTCGGGCTTTTTGGTGGTGCGCGACGAAGAGCTTATTGAACCTCTGTTCAACGCGGCGATGAGCGAAGGCAACCAGCTGGCGCCGTTTGACAGCTGGCTGATGATTCGCAGCTTGAAAACGCTCGGCGTGCGTCTGCGCCAGCAAGAGAAGAACGCGCTGCGCATCGCCGAGTTTTTGAAGAGCAACCCGCATGTGACCGAGGTGCACTACGTGGGCAGCCCCGACCATCCGAATTACCAGCGCTCGCTGCGCCAAACGACGGGCTTCGGCGCCATGATTTCGTTCAAGACCGACACGAAACAGCGCGCGGTGGACGCCTTGGAGCGCACGAAACTCGTTCTGTTTGCGGAAAGCCTGGGCGGCGCGGAGTCGCTGATGACGTACCCGCTCGTGCAAACGCACGGCTCCATTCCGGCCGAAATGCGCGATGCCCTTGGCATCGACGAACGTCTGCTGCGTTTGTCGGTGGGCATCGAAGACGTGGAAGATTTGCTTGCCGATTTGGAGCAGGCACTCGCCTAGCGCCCTGCGGACTGCTTCGCGGGACAGGCTGCGCGCTTGCGGGCCGGCATGCTGGCGGGTTCGCGTCGCGCCGCAGTCTTGCTAACGCATGGGCATGCGCCGCGCTGGCGATGAGCGTGCCGCGCTGGCGACAATGACGCAAAGGAGACTTGCATGAAATACGATTTTGAAACGCCGCTCGAGCGTCGCGGCACGGGCAGCTTGAAGTGGGACGCGTACGCGCGCCGGGGCCATTCGGCCGATGAGCTGCCGTTATGGGTCGCCGATATGGATTTCCGCGCTATGCCCGAGGTCATCGAGGCGCTGCAGGTGCGCGTGGCGCATGGCGTGTTCGGCTACACCATGACCACCGATGCCTATCACGCGGCGGTGCAGAGCTGGTTCGAGCGCCATCACGGCTGGCGCCCCCGTCGCGAGTGGACCGTGCACGCGCCGGGCGTGGTGTTCGCGCTGGCCACGGCCATTCGCGCCTACACGCAACCGGGCGATTGCGTGCTCATTCAGCCGCCGGTATATTACCCGTTTCGCCTGATGATCGAAAACAACGGCCGTCGCGTGGCCGAAAGCCCGCTTGTGCGCGATGCCGAAACCGGGCGCTATGCCATGGATTTCGAAGGCTTCGAGCGCACGCTTGAGCAAAGCGGCGCGAAACTGTTCATTCTGTGCAGCCCTCACAACCCCGTGGGGCGAGAATGGTCGGCCGACGAACTGCGACGCGTGGGCGAGATTTGCCTGGCGCATGGCGTGACGGTCGTCTCCGACGAAATTCATGCCGATTTCGCGCGCCCGGGCGTGACGCATGTGCCGTTTGCGAGTTTGGGCGAAAAGTTCGCGCAGAACGTAGTGCTGTGCACATCGCCGTCGAAGACGTTCAACCTGGCTGGCCTGCAGATTTGTAACATCTTCATTCCGAATGCCGACTTGCGTGCAGCGTTCAAGCGCATGCTGGGTCGTACGGGCTACGATGAGCCGAATTGCCTGGGCATGTGCGCGGCGCAGGCGTGCTACGAGCATGGCGACGAGTGGTTTGCCCAGTTGAAGGCGAAGCTCGAGGAAAACTACGCTGTGCTTGAGGCAATGATTGCACGCACGCCGGGCCTTGAACTGACGCCGCTCGAAAGCACGTATTTGCCGTGGATCGATTGCTCGGCGCTTGACATGGACGACGACGAACTTGCAGCGTTTATCTCGAACGACGCGAAGTTGTGGCTCGATATGGGTACGATGTTCGGCCCCCAGGGCTCCGGCTTCATTCGCATGAACATCGCAAGCCCCACGCCTATGGTGCAAGAGGCGTGCGATCGCCTCGAGGCCGCCGTTAAGGCTCGAAGGGCCTCTGTGTAAGCAAGTCGCTTATTTTTGGCGGAAAATCGAGTTTCCGGGGCTTTTTGCTCGGTAGATTGTTCGTGAGTGCTCCAAAATGCAAGATATACCGGTCATTTTGACATAAATCGCATGACCAATGGGGTAAGACGCCTCCGTGGCCTCGTCAAGTGCCCCGGAAACTCGAAAAATTGCCAGAAAATGAAAATTACTTTTCGCTAATCAGGTCGGCGATGGTCTGCAACGATAGATCGGTTGCGGCCATTTCGTCGGCGCAGCGCTTCAGCTCGGCCTGCAGGAAGTCTTGGTTCGGCACGTCTTTCTTGTATTTCAGCTCGTGCTCGATGCTGGCCCAGCTGTCCATGGCAATGGTGCGCAGCTGCACCTCGAGGCACATGCGGCGCCCGAATTCGAACGACTCGTTTGCGGAGTTCTGCCCCTCGGCGCTTTCCGGCTCGATACCGCCCAATGCACCCGTCGTGTTCACGTGGTCGATGAGCTGGGAGAGCGATACTTCCCGCGCTTCGATGGCCGCCTTGGTTGCTGCCAAACGCGTAGCTTCGGGGTCGAGCTTTGAATCGCTCGTGCGTGCGAGAATCATGTGGTAGCTGCGGTACCCATTGGGCTTTGGGTGCAAAATATAATCTTTTTCCTGTACCACTTCGAAGCACGGCAGTTCGCGAATGAATTGCGCTACCGACGCCACGTCGTCGACCAGGGGGCAAATCACGCGCACGCCCGCCGCGTCGTGCACGGCATACACGGCGTTTTCGGCGGTGGGCTCGAATCCGCGCTTGGCGAGCTTCTCTTTCATGCTGTCGGGCGATTTGATGCGTGTTTTCCACGATGAGATGGGCTTGCGTTCGCGATTTATGCCGCGTTCCATGAGATAGGTTTCAAGTGAAATCTCAAAACGCCAGGTAATTTCCTTTAGTTTCTGTAAGTAATCGCCATAAAAATCGGCATCGGGTGGCAATTCGATAGAAGGAAGGGCCTGCTCCTCGCGCTCGTGAGCGCCGAGCGCGTTCGTTGGCGATGTGGGGCATGTCGGTGCTATTTGGGGTGAAGCGAGTTGTTCGTTGGCATGCTGAATTGTGCTCGTTGGCTGCATATAAGCTTCCTTTCCGCGCACGCACCATAGTACGGGCGCAACGCCGCGGAAACGCCACCGTTGCGCCGTCGTTACCAACCCGATGCCTTGCGTTCATGCGCCGGCAAGGCACCTGAACGCAAGGCAATCCGCCGCGCGCGGCCGCTGCTGCGGGCGCGCAACGCCTAGCAGCGAGGACTTTCGGGGAAGGGGCCGTCGATCATGCTCCTGGCGGCCATCGCAGTGCGCCGCAGGCAAGCGGCGCACTGCTTCCCGCGAGCGGTCTGCTCGCTTCCGTTGACGCCGAAAAGTTGACCGTTCGCAACATGGGTCGCCGTTTTGTGAAGTTCGTTCACTTTATCGAAATAAAGTGCGCGCACCCCTTGCGCTCGGCGGCGCGCTCCGTATAATCAACGTCACTCAACAAATGCGAAGACAGGGCGAGTAGGAACGAATCCATCCCACAGCAAGCAGGAAGCCTCAGAACCTGCGGTGGACGGCTCCGAAAACTCCCTCGAGCAGCGAAGCTGAACGCAGCTGGCCAACGCGGAACACCACCGCGCGCCACCTTCCAGTATGCAACGCCGGCGCCTTCCGTTATAGGCATCGAGCACGGAGCCTCTCCCTCGCCCGCATTTCCTTGAGGTAAGCGAAACGCTTGAAGGAAAGAGGAAGAAACGATGCAGCTTCGTAGCGATGCCGTCAAGAAAGGCGTGGCGCGTGCCCCTCACCGCAGCCTTCTGAAGGCTGACGGCCTTACCGATGAAGAGATGGAACGCCCGCTTGTTGCGGTGTTCAACTCGCGTAACGACATTATTCCTGGTCACAACAACCTCGATAAGATTTGCGAAGCCGTGAAGGCTGGCATTTACATGGCCGGCGGCGTGCCGTTCGAGATTTCCACCATCGGCGTGTGCGACGGCATTGCCATGAACCACGACGGCATGCATTACTCGCTGGTTTCGCGCGAAGCCATCGCCGACAGCTTCGAATGCGCCGTTCAGGGCCACGCGTTCGACGCGGCCGTGTGCATTCCGAACTGCGACAAAATCGTCCCCGGCATGATCCTGGGCGCCCTGCGCGTTAACATCCCCACGGTGTTCGTGTCCGGCGGCCCCATGCTTCCCGGTCACCAGCCCGGCTGCACCGATGGCCCCACCACCGACTTGAACACCCTGTTCGACGGTGCTGGCCAGGTGAAAGCCGGTACCATGACCGACGAACAGCTGAAGTTCTACGAGAACACCGCGTGCCCCACGTGCGGCAGCTGCTCGGGCATGTTCACTGCTAATTCCATGAACTGCCTGTGCGAGGCCTTGGGCATCGCGCTTCCGGGCAACGGCACCATTCCCGCCGTGTACTCCGAGCGCCTGCGTCTGGCCAAACATGCTGGCATGAAGGTTATGGAGCTGCTGGAAAAGAACATCTGCATCAAAGACATCATTTCCGAGGCGGCCATCCACAACGCCATGGAGTGCGACATGGCATTCGGCGGCTCCACCAACACGGTGCTGCACCTTACCGCCATCGCCATGGAGGCGGGCCATCCCATCACCATGGACGATTGGGATGCGGCAAGCGCCCGCACCCCGCACCTGGTGAAGCTGCAGCCTTCCGGCCCGCGCCCGCTCATCGACCTGTACGCCGTGGGCGGCGTGCCGGTGGTCATGCACGAGCTCGCCGAGCTTGGCCTGCTGGACATGAGCGCCACCACCTGCATGGGCTCCATGGACGAATACATCGCCAATTGTACCAAGCCGGCCGACGGCGAGGTGTGCCGCACGCACGACAACCCGTTCAGCAAGGTTGGCGCCCTGCGCGTGCTGCATGGCAACATTGCGCCTGATGGCGGCATCGTGAAGAAGAGCGCCGTCGACCCGAGCATGCTGACGCATACCGGCCCGGCCCGCTGCTTCAACAGCGAGGAAGAAGCGTGCGACGCCATCTTCGCCGGCGAGATTAAGCCCGGCGACGTGGTGGTCATCCGCTACGAGGGCCCGAAGGGCGGCCCGGGCATGCGCGAAATGCTGACGCCCACCAGCGCCATCGTGGGCATGGGCCTGTCCAAGAGCGTCGCGCTGCTGACCGACGGTCGCTTCTCTGGCGCCTCCAAGGGCCCCTGCGTTGGACACGTGAGCCCCGAAGCCGCAGCTGGCGGCCCCATCGCTCTCATCGAAGACGGCGACCAGATTACCGTCGACATCGAAGGCGGCAAGCTCGAGTTGCATGTTTCCGACGAAGAGCTGGAGGCTCGTCGCGCCGCGTTCGTGGCACCCGCGCCCAAGCACAATCATGGCGTGCTCGCGAAGTACGCGAAGCTCGTCTCTAGCGCCGACAAGGGAGCATACCTGTCATGACGAATACCTTAAACGACAAGCTGGCCCAAAAGCAGCTGGCCATTGAAGGCAAGCCGCTTGGCCCCGGCAGCCACACCGAGCACGAGGGCAAAACGCTTACCGGCGCCCAGGCGATTATCGCATCGCTCGAAGCCGAGGGCGTCGACACCGTGTTCGGCTACCCCGGCGGCCAAGCCATTAAAATCTATGACGCGCTCTACGATAGCAAGCAGCTGCACCATGTGCTGGCTCGCCACGAGCAGGGCGCCACGCACATGGCCGATGGCTATGCGCGCGCCACGGGGAAAGTGGGCGTTGTGCTGGTAACCAGCGGCCCGGGTGCCACCAATACCGTCACCGGCATCGCCACGGCCTATATGGACTCCATCCCCATGGTGGTTATTTCGGGCCAGGTGACGCGCGGCGTCATCGGCACCGACGCGTTCCAGGAATCTGACATCGTGGGCATCACCATGCCCATCGTGAAGCACAGCTTCCTGCTGCAGTCCACCGACGAGCTTACCCAAACGTTCCGCGAGGCGTTCTATATCGCCTCCACCGGTCGTCCGGGCCCGGTGCTCATCGACATTCCCAGCGATTTGCAGGGCGCCGAGATGGTGTTCCACTACCCCGACAGCGTGAACATCCCCAGCTATCGCCCCACCTACAAAGGCAACGCGAAACAGATCAAGCAGGCCACGGCTCTTATCCAGCAGTCGAAGCGCCCGCTGCTCTACGCTGGCGGCGGCATCGTGAGTTCGCATGCCTGCGCCGAGCTCAAGGCATTGGCCGAGGCCATGCAGATTCCCGTGGTTACCACGCTTATCGGCAAGGGCTGTTTCCCCAGTTCGCACCCGTTGAGCTTGGGCCCCGTGGGCATGCATGGCTCCAAGTACGCCAACATGGCCATGACGGAATGCGACCTCATCATTGCCGCGGGCGCGCGATTCAGCGACCGCGTTACCGGCAAGCTTGATGAGTTCGCGCCGAACGCCAAGGTCATCCATATTGACATCGACCCCGCCGAAATCGGCAAGATCCGCGAGGCGAACGTACCCATCGTCGGCGACGCTCAGGGCATTTTGGGCGGCATCGTGGCCCAGCTCGAGAAATCGGGCGCCACGCCCAACGATGACGCGTGGGTCGAAATGGTGAACGAGTGGCGCGAGCGCTGGCCGTACTACGACGACCAGTTCAGCGACTACCCGAACCAGATTGTCCCCGAGGTCGCGCTTGACGAGCTGTCGAAGCAGCTCGACCCCGACAATTCCGTCGTCACCACCGAAGTGGGACAGCACCAAATGTGGGCTCATCAGCACATCGCCCGCGAGCACGCCCGCACGTTCCTTTCCAGTGGCGGCCTTGGCACCATGGGCTTCGGCTTCCCTGCGGCCATTGGCGCTAAAATCGGCTGTCCCGACAAGCAGGTCGTGTGCGTGGCCGGTGACGGCTCGTTCCAGATGAACAGCCAGGAAATGGCCACCGCCGCCATCAACGGCGCGGCCGTGAAAGTGTTCCTGCTCGATAACCGCGCGCTGGGCATGGTGCACCAGTGGCAGAAGCTGTTCTACCACGAGCGCTACTCGTCCACGGTGCTCGACGCGAACCCCGATTTCGTGAAGCTCGCCGACGCGTATTCGTGGGAAGCCGAGCGGGTGGAAAAGCCTGAAGACGTGCCCGCCGCCATCGAGCGCATGCTTGCCAGCGACAAGCCGTACCTGCTTGATGTGGCGATTTCGGCCGATCAGAACGTATACCCGATGGTCGCGCCGGGCGCGGCGCTTGACAACGTCATCGGCGCGATCGACGTCACGCTGGGCGCTGTGCGCGTGAACGGAGCAGGCGCTGGCAAGAAGGCCGACAAGGAAGGGGCTGAACAATAATGAAGCACATCCTTTCCGTGCTGGTCGAGAACAAGTCGGGCGTGCTTTCGCGCGTCACCGGTATGATTTCTCGCCGCGGTTTCAATATCGAATCGCTCACCGTTGCTCCCACCGAGGACCCCACGATGAGCCGCCTTACCGCCATCGTGAACGCTGACGAAGTTGGCTACGAGCAAATCACCAAGCAGTTGCACAAGCTGGTAAGCGTGTACAAGATCACCGACCTCACCGACGAGGACGCGATCGAGCGCGAGTTGGCGCTGTTCAAGGTGAGCGCCCCGGCCGAGCGACGCCACGAGATTATCGAAATTGCGAACGTGTTCCGTGCCAACATTGTCGATGTGGGCCGCAACTCGCTCACGATCGAGGCGACGGGCGACGAGAGCAAGCTCGAAGCGATGGAAGACCTCTTCCGCGCCTACGGCCTGAAGCAACTCGTCCGCACCGGCAAAATCGCGATGTCCAGGAATTCCAAGGACTAGCAGATACATTCATTCGTTGCATACAGTCAAAGAAAAGGAGAAACCATGGCTGTTACTATCTATTACGAGAACGATGTGAACCCCGAGGTCATCAAGGGCAAGAAGGTCGCCATCATCGGCTATGGCTCGCAGGGCCATGCTCATGCGCTCAACCTCATGGATTCGGGCGTTGATGTTCGCGTTGGTCTGCGCGAAGGTTCCAAGAGCTGGGCGAAGGCCGAAGAGGCTGGTCTGAAAGTTATGCTCGAGGACGAGGCTGCCGAAGAGGCCGACGTCATCATGATCCTGATCCCCGATGAGCTGCAGCCCGAGGTTTACGAGCAGCACATCGCTCCGCATCTGCATGCTGGCGACACCCTCGCGTTCGCCCATGGTTTCAACATCCACTACGGCTACATCAAGGCCCCCGAGGACGTCAACGTCATCATGTGCGCTCCTAAGGGCCCGGGCCACATCGTTCGCCGTCAGTTCACCGAGGGCTCTGGCGTGCCCGACCTCGCGTGCGTCGCTCAGGACGCCACGGGCGATGCGTGGGATATCGCCATGTCCTACTGCTGGGGCGTCGGCGGTGCCCGCTCCGGCATCATCAAGGCGACCTTCGCCCAGGAGACCGAGGAAGACCTCTTCGGCGAGCAGGCAGTGCTCTGCGGCGGCCTTGTCGAGCTGGTGAAGGCTGGTTTCGAGACCCTGACCGAGGCTGGCTATCCGCCCGAGCTCGCGTACTTCGAGTGCTACCACGAGATGAAGATGATTGTCGACCTGATGTACGAATCGGGCATCCACTTCATGAACTACTCCATCTCCAACACTGCTGAGTACGGCGAGTACTATGCTGGCCCGAAGGTCATCAACGAGCAGTCCCGCGAGGCGATGAAGGAAATCCTGCATCGCATCCAGAACGGCGACTTTGCTCGCGAGTTCGTTGCCGACTGCAAGAACAACCACAAGTGGCTGCTCGAGCAGCGCGAGGCCATCAACAACCACGAAATCGAGAAGACCGGCGCGAAGATTCGCGACATGTTCTCGTGGGTCAAGTCCGAGGACGCCGAGTAAATTACGCTCGCAACCTGGTATCGAAAGGGAGCCTTCGGGCTCCCTTTTTCGTGCCGCGCAAGAAATTTGGACAGTTTGCTCTACGACGCTTTCTTGGGGTATTTCAGCAGCTCGTCGATGGTTACAAACTTCCAGCCGGCGGCCTTAAGTTTGGGCAGTGCGCTTTTCAAGGCCGCGACGGTTTGGCTGCGGTCGCCGCCGCCGTCGTGCATAAGCACAATGTCGCCGGGCGTTACGCTGAGCAGCTTGCCTTCAATGGCGCCGGCGCCGGGCTTTTCCCAGTCGAGCGTGTCGACGTCCCATCGAATATCGGCATCTATCAGATCTTCGACATTGCGCCACACTTCGGTGGGAAAATTTCCGCCAGGCGCGCGCATCACGCGGCTCGGCACGATGCCGGTCGCGTCTTCGATGGCCTGGAGGCCCTTCGAAATTTCGTCGCGTTGCTCGTCGCGCGTCATATACGACAAGTTCACGCTTTGCCCGTTGCCGGCTGCGTGGTCGAACGTGTGCGTCGCTACCTGATGGCCTTCTTCGGCTTCGCGCTTCACGATTGCGACGCCGTCGCCCGATATGCGGTTGCCCACGACGAAAAACGTGGCTTTGACGCCGTTGTCGCGCAAAATATCGAGCACCTCGTTGGTATGCTCCCAGGGCCCGTCGTCGAAAGTGAGCGCGACTACCTTTTCGCCCGCCACATCGGCGTAGCATCGGGAATACACGGCAGCTACCGGTTCTTGCTCAACGCTTATAACCTGCTGCTTTCCAGATATGCTGCCTGTGCGTATGGTGCCGATGCCGTCTTGCCCCGCCTGTTCCATGATATGGAACGATCCGTTGCCTTGGTCGTTTACGGGGTGGGGGATGGGCTGGCCTTCGGCGGTCGTCGAAGGCTCTTCAACGTCGGAGCCGTTTGCGAACTCAAGCGTGGCTCCGCCATCGATTTTTGTTTCGTCCGCGCTTGCGGCGTCGAGTACGGTGCCGTTGAGCGTCGCGGTGTAAGCGGTTCCCCCGCCTTCTTGGAGCACATCGCCGTTGATGTCGAGCAGGTTCCCGGGCGTCGCGGGCGACCCTGACGCCTCGAATGCATTGTGCACTGTGGCGTTTCGTGTGAGTTCGATGCTTTGCCCGTTGACGGTTGCGGAAATGGGCGTGGCGGTTTGCCATTGCATAAGGCCGAATGCGGCTGCGGCCACAACGATAATCCCCAGGCCAAGCGCAAGGGGAAGCTTTGCCGAGCGACGCTTGTGTTTGCTGCGCAGGGCCTGCGCAGCAGCGCGAGACATGCGCGGGGTGTTCGATGCTGTACGCGGCCGGGGCGCGTGCTCTTGCGCGCGTGCTTGTTGCGGAGTAACGCCATGGCGCGCGTCATGCCTCTCTGAACCAGAGGGGTTCGCCATGCGAAAATGGCCTTGCTGCCGCACCGATGGCCGCTGCGGCTGGCCGCTTTTGGTATTGTGCAAGCCCTGCTGTGGCACATCGGGTCCTTTGAGCGCGGATTGTTCGGTGGTGTGATTGCGTGGGTTCAGTCTAGCGCACCGACCAATGCGAGGACAACCGCGTTGCGCTATTCGGGGGCGTTCCGCCCTTGCGTCAAGCGCGAAACGCGTTGTCATCTTGTGTTAAGGTTTCGAATGCTTGCATGTTGTTTTCGATTTGCGGCCGTAAACAGGGGATAATGCTCCGCATGAAAAATAACAGACACAAAAACCAAGGTAACGCCGCTCCTCAGCAGGGAATGGTTCCCGTTACCATTACTCATTCCAATTACGCTCGGTCTGCCCACCAGGCTACGCATCAGGTGCATACATCGGCGGGCGCGAGCCCTTCGGGCGCGGCAAACCCTTACTCCCGTAACTCGTATCAGCCGCCGAAAAAGCGCCGCAAGGGTCCGATTATCGCGCTCATTGTCGCAATCGTGCTGGTGCTGCTG
Source organism: uncultured Slackia sp. (assembly GCA_937895975.1). Classification (GTDB taxonomy): domain Bacteria; phylum Actinomycetota; class Coriobacteriia; order Coriobacteriales; family Eggerthellaceae; genus Slackia. The sequence goes on along the minus strand of CALBLG010000210.1, from coordinate 36,155 downwards.
GTTGGTGGTGCCGCTTTCGCGGGCGTCGTGTACATGAATTCCATCGGCGACAAGCTGCACGAAGATGTGACTGACGAATTGAAGGCATCCCTGTCGAGCGAGGCGGTGCAGCCGGGCGAGCCGTTCTATTGCCTGATCATGGGTACCGACCGTTCCGAGGAACGCGCCGAAAGCGCAGAATTCGCGGGCGACAACTTCCGAAGCGACTCAATGATCCTCGCGCGTATCGACCCCACGAACAAAACCGTGGCGCTTGTGTCCATCGAACGCGACACTTATGTCGATATCGAGGGCTACGGCCCCAACAAGCTGAATGCGTCGGCGGCTCTGGGCGGTGCTCCGCTGGTCGTGAGCACCATTTCGAAATTCGCGGGCGTGCCCATCTCGCATTACGTGTCGGTCGACTTTGACGGCTTCAAGGCCGCTGTTGACGGTTTGGGCGGCATCGAGGTGGATGTGCCCATGACCATCGACGACGACCTGGCCGGCGGTCACGTGGACGCGGGCCTGCAAACGCTCAACGGCGACCAGGCGCTCATCCTGTGCCGCAGCCGTCACGCCTACGACGACTACGGCTCGGGCGACTACTACCGCATGGCCAATCAGCGCCTGGTGCTGGGCGCTATCGCCAAGAAGATCATGTCGTCCGATGTGGTTACCATGACGAACACGTTGAACGCCATGGCCGACTACATCACCACCGATATGGAAGTGTCCGACATCATATCGGTCGCCACCGATATGCGCGGCATCGATACCGAAAACGATATTTGGTCAGCGATGAACCCCACGTATTCGTCGTACGAGAACGATATTTGGTATGAGTACAGCGACAATGACGCGTGGCGCAAAATGATGGAGCGCGTCGATGCCGGCTTGCCGCCGTACGAGGATGAAAGTCGCAACGCGAACACGGGCGGCACGCTCGATGGCACTGTGACGGGCAACCAAGAAACGGGCGGCCTGCTATCGGGTTCGAGTGGGTCGAGCGGCTCGTACGAGGCGTATAGCAACTCGTACAACTCATACGACGATTCCAGCGCATATTCCACGCATTCGGGTTATGGAAACGGCACGGCATCGGGTGGCTCAAGCGCAGGCTACGATTCGGGCTACGGTTCCACCTCAAGCGCCGGCTCGACGTACGGCGACAGCTCGGCGTACAGCGGAGGTTCGTCCGGATATTCGAACAGCTACGACCAGGGATATTCCGCAGGGTCGACGGGCTATAGCGAATCGGCCTCGGGCGCATCGAACTCTTCATATGCATATTAACGTGAAATGGGACAATTGCCTCAGGGGCGATTGTCCCATTTCGGGCACGGGCGACATTGGGCCGGTCGCAATCGGCTCAATGTTCAGGCATAATGAGTGGTATGAATGCATCGATGAGCCATATTTCTGATTTTCTAGCTGAGGGGCTTCGCGCCGTGTCGCTAAGCCGTTTGGGCTGGGCATTTTTACTAGCCTGGGTGTTTTGCGTCTTCTACACCAGCGCGCTTGGCGGCACTGGCGCGTCGTCGTTTACGCCGTCTGATGCCCAAGGCATGCTGTATTCCACATGCCCCGTTGCGGCTTCGGTTGTTACGTTGGTGGCCGTCGTGGCGCTTGAGCGGCGTTTTGGCTCGCCAATTCATTGCCGGGGGATGTTTGCCGCTGCATCAATCGCTGCCAGTCTTTCTACGCCGCTTTTGCTTGCGAACCCTGCGGATGGCGCTTTGTCGGCCGTGTTGTATATTCTTGGGGCGTTTGCGACGGGCTTCGGCAGCGGGCTCCTTTGGATAATGTGGGGAGAATACTACGCGCGCGTTTCGCAAGAAGACGCCGAATTCCTTGCGCCGGCCTCGGCGTTTGTCGCGGCGCTTATTGGGCTGGTGGTTGCATCCATGTCGGGCGTGGTTCCCATCGTCGCCGTGTCGCTTCTGCCCGCCGCATCGGGCGCATGCCTGTTCTTTGCATGGCGCGATGCCGAAAATGGTCAGATTTCTTCGGAATTCGGCAAGCCCGGGGATGAGCTTTCTGCGTCGTCGAATTGCGCGAAGCCGCCTTTGCGCAGCGCATTCGGCGTTATGGCGCGTCCTTGCTTCGGCATTTTTGTGGCGTGCGCGATTATTTGCGTTGAAGGCGCCTTGTTCGACGGGGCCGATGCCGCCGAAAATGTGCAAATCTCGTTCGTGGCCTCGCTCGTGTTCATGGTGCTGGTCGGTTTCACGGCCATTTCTGGGCCGCGCCGCGTGTCTCTCGCTTTCCTGTATCGGTGGATGTGCCCCATTCTTGTTATTGGGTATGCGTGCATCATCGTTCTTGGTCCCGAATGCGGGCTCTTCGTGGCCTATATGGTTGCGATTGCCGCCCGCTTCGCATTCTGCCTTATTACCCAGATGCATTTCGCGCGTTTCGCGGTGCGCGGGCTTGCGTCGCCCGTGCAGGCGTATGGCTTGGGCTGGATATCGGTGCATTTGGGCGACATGGTGGGCGTATTCATCGTTGCGTTCGCGCGGTCTGGCGTGGCGGCGGGCGCGTTTTCTCTCGACCAAGTATCCGCGTGCGCCATGGCTGCGCTTGTGGTGTCGGTCATGTTCGTGCTCAACGATGGCCACAGCTTTCGATCGCAGCAAAGCGAGGGAGACCAACGCGCGAGTCGCGTTGAAGAGCGCGGTGCCGATAATGCCGCATGCGATGAAACCCTCGACATCGCGCAAAGCGCGGCAATTGACCCTGAAGCGGCCCTCGATGCCCGCATTGCCCAACTTGCCGGGGAAGCGAGGCTTACGCCGCGCGAGGTGGAAGTGTTTGGCTTGCTCGCTCGCGGCCGCTCGGTTCCGTATATTCGCGACGAACTGGTGATCTCGCGCGAAACTGCTGCGACGCATACGAAGCATATTTATAGCAAGCTCGGCGTGCACAGCCGTCAAGAGCTCATCGATTTGGTGCGATAGGCTGTGCGCTCGATTGCGGCTTGACACTCGACGGGCTCGCTTTGGCGATTTTGAAATCGTTCATGAAAAAAGGCTCTCGCGCTTTATCGGTCGCGAGAGCCTTTCTTATGCCAGGCCGTAGGGAGGGGTTGGCCGGAAGGGGAATTGGTGCTTACTTTACGCCCAGCGCATGTTTGGCGGCGATGCGGGCGAAGGTCGCCGTGCGGCCCGCGTTGATGCCGGTGAAGTTGCTGGGGTAGTTATGCGGATAGAAGCCGCCTTGATCGTTGCCGCACACGTACAGGCCGTCGATAACCGTTCCGTCTTCGCGAAGCGGCTGGCTGTTTACGTCGGTAATCACGCCGTGAATCGTCACCAGCAGTGCGCCAGCGATGCGCGCTGCATAGAAAGGCGCGGTTTTCACGTCGGACAAACGGTACGCCGGTTTGCCAAAATCGGTGTCGACCCCTGCATCGGCGAGCTCGTTGTAGTGAGCGATAGTCTGCTTGAACGTGGCGGTTTGGTCGGCGTCGAAGCCCATGGCCTTTGCCAGCTCGTCAAGGGTGTCGGCCTTCTTCAAGGAGCCGTTTTCCAGGCGTGGCTGCAGCCAGAAGCTATCGAGGTGCTCTTTGGTGATTTGCTCGCAGTCATACACGTCGGCATTGAACGCCGTGCCCGAAGGCGCGGGAACGAGGCGCGAGCATCCGCCGGTGTCGAACTTCTGGATATCTTCCCAATAGTCGCCATCCCACACGATCCAGGAATAGTGGCCCGGCTGGTTTGCGCCGGCGGCATAGCTCATCGGGTAGCACTGGTCTTCGTTCATGAATCGCTCGCCATTGATGTTCACATGCAGGAACGGCTGGCTTCCGGGCAGGAAGATGTCGCCGCCCATGCGATCGTCGTTGAACTCGAACCCGTCGGGCAGAATTGCGCGATTCCAAATCATGGCCGCGCCGCCCGCCTCGAGTTGCGCGCCGGCCCACAGCGCCATTTTGATTCCGTCGCCGGTTTCGGTGGTGGCGCTTGTCAGGCCGCACCATTTGGTGTTGCCGGGCGCAAGCTCGTCGAGCATCTCGGTGTTGGCGCCGTAGCCGCCGGTGCACACGATAACGCCCTTGGCGGCATTGAACTGGATCGCCTTTCCGTCTTGGTCGAGCGCCACAACGCCTGTCACCTTGCCCGATTCGTCTTGAATCAGCTGCTGCGCGGTGGTATTGAAGCGAATCTCTCCGCCCAAATCGTTCGTGAATACGTCGGCCAGCACTTCAAGATGGGCGTAAGCGCCATAGTTCGGGCCGTCGGGGTTGTATTCGCCCATGATGGGGTTGTAGCACATGGCGGGGTAGTATGCGTGCGGGTCGCTGGGGGCGTGCCATTCGAACGGGAAGCACATGCCCTTGGGCTCCAGGGTTTCCTTCATCCAGGTGATCATCTCGCCCGATTTTTCAGCCCAGGTTTTGTACATAAGCATGTTGGCGTCGCCGCTCTCGACTTGATTTGCGTGGTTCAAGAGCGTGGGCACGTCTTCCTGATGGTCGGCTTCGGCGTTCAACGCGCCGATAGCCTCGCGGGCCATGGCCACCTGGCCGGCTTTCTCCAAAACGACGGTTTTCGCGCCGTTTTGCGCCGCCGTGGTCGCGGCGACAATGCCGCCGTTGCCGCCGCCCACGACGACGATGTCGACGTCGACGGTCTCATCGATGCTGGGCATTTCGGGCTTATCGCGCCAGCTGGTTGCCTGCTTTGCATTTTTGGACGAGTTAGACGCGCTTGTGTCCGTCTTCGCGGGCGAGCAGCCCGCAAGTCCCAGCGCGGCCAGGGCGCCCGCGGCGGCACTGCCCGTCAAAAATCCGCGACGGGAAAGGTTCTTCTCCATGATGTCCCTCCTGATAAGTTGGTATGCGGCCAAGTCCCTCGCTTGGCGCGACACCGCTCATTCAAACAGCTGCCTGCTGCGCATTCATCGCCCACAGTTGGGTATATTCGCCATGTACCTGGGGTTTTAAGCGAATATACCCGATAATGGGGGAGAGGCTTTCGCTGGAAATGGGACATTTGCCCCTGAGGCGGGTGTCCCATTTTCTTTCAGGCGCCTTTCAGCGCTGTGTAATTTGCCGAATTGCGCGGTGGGGCGGGCGGCTCGCCTGATACGATAAAGTCTCGCTTACGTGCGCCTTCGTGCGCGGCGCCCTTGGGCGCATAAAGAACTAGGAGCAGATATGGCTTCTCGAAAACGCAGCTCGTTCGACTCATTTCCAACGGGAGAACCGCCCCGGCGCTCGAATACCCCTCGCCGGCGCGACGGTTCCGATCGTCGCCAGCAGCCGGTTGCGCGCTCCTATTCCCGCGCTGCGTATGGCGACACGGGCAACCGTGCGCCGTCTTCGTCGTATTCGCGCCAATCAACGCAGGCGGAATACTCGCGCATTCGCGCGAAGAAGCGTCGTCGCAAAATCATCGGTGGCGTGGTGGGCGCGCTGCTGGCGGTGCTGCTTGTCGGCGGCGGGGCGGCTTTGGCGTACATGGGTGTGCTCAACGGCAAATTGGGCGCCGGCGTCGATGACGAAACGCGTGCGGTGCTTTCCGATAAATCGCTTTCAGAGCCGTTCTACATGCTAATCATGGGCACCGACAAATCGGCTGCGCGCGAACAAAGCGGCGAAACCGACGACACCTACCGCAGCGATTCGATGATGCTCGCGCGCATCGATCCCGTCCAGAAGAAGGTCACGCTCGTTTCGATCGAGCGCGACACGCTGGTCGACATCGAAGGTTACGGCGTTAATAAGATCAACGCCGCGTACACGTTCGGCGGCCCCGCGCTTGCGGTGAAAACCGTGTCGAAGTTCGCGGGCGTGCCCATTTCCCATTACGCGGAAATCAATTTCGACGGCTTCAAGGCGGTCGTCGACGCGTTGGGCGGCGTGGAGGTTGATGTGCCCATCACCATTGACGACGACCTGGCCGGCGGCCACGTGGATGCGGGCCTGCAAACCCTGAATGGCGATCAGGCGCTCATCCTGTGCCGCAGCCGCCATGCCTACGACGACTACGGCTCGGGCGACTACTACCGCGCGGCAAACCAGCGCATGGTGCTTGGCGCCATCGCGAAGAAGCTTCTGGAAACCGATCCCGCGACCATGGCCAACACCGTAACGTCGCTGTGCGATTACGTGACCACCGATATGAAAGTGTCCGACATAGCGTCGGTGGCCATGTCGATGTGCGGCATGGATACGTCGACCGACATCTATTCCACGATGAATCCCACCACATCGTCGTACGAGGACGGCGGCTGGTATGAGTACAGCAACAATGAAGCCTGGGCGGCCATGATGAAGCGCATCGACCAAGGGTTGTCGCCGACGCCCGACGAATCCGATTCGCAGAATAACGGCGGCGTGACCGATGGCACCATCAGCGGCGAATACATTGCGCAGTCGGTGCTGTACGGCGAAGAGTCGAGCCTGTCGGACAACGGCAGCGGCGAGCAGGTGGAAGTGCGCAACGGCAGCGGCACGTCGGGCGCGGCCGCATCGGCGTCGAGCTCGCTTACCAACAGGGGTTACGACATTACCACCACGGGCGACGCCGATTCGTACGACTACAGCAAGACGCTCGTCATCTACGACAAGGGCACCGATGCCAGCGTGGCGCAAAGCATAGCCAACGTATTGGGCGTGGGCACCCCCACGGTCAACGATGGCAGCTATACCTACGACGGCGCCTATCTGGTGATCATCGGCAAAGATTACAAGGCGAAAAGCTAGGGAGGCGTTTGGGCCAAGGGGGCCGTTCCCCTGGTCCAAGTTGGTCTGCGGGCAACGTTTAGGTAACCATCCTCTTTTGAATTCGAATCGAATGCCGCCTGGGTGCGTCTGGGCGGCATTCGTGCGTATAATGGCGGAAAGGCCAGTCTCTCAAGAATCGAGGATGCTATGACCGAACCCGAGAAAACTTCCCCGCAGGCAACGCCCGGCGCTGCGCCGCAGCCGCCCGCGTCTCCGTACGCCGCGGCTTCGCAACCCGCCAATCGCGCCGCAGGCGCCCAGCCCCAAGGCGCGCCCGTACCGCCCGCAGGTACCCAAATTCCTCATCAGCAGGCGGCGGGCCAGCACGTGCCTCCGCAGCAGCCGCCGTATTACGGTGCGCCGCAACAGCCCCAGCGTCCGCAGAACATGCCCGGCATGCCGCTGCTCTACCTTACGGGCGGCATGAAATTCGGCTGGGCCGTATGCGGCTTTTTCATGGGGCCCATCGCCATTCTGCTGGCGTGGCTCACGAACCAGAGCAATTTCCCGCAGGCGAAAAGCGAGGCCGTGACGTTCGCGCTGTTTGGCTTTTTGGCCGAAATCGTGGCGATCGTTCTGTTCACGATACTGTTTGGCGCGGCAGCATGCGCCGCAACCACGTACTCGCATTCGTACTACTCATATTACTAAGCGTTCGACAAGGGGCTCGCTGCTGCGGGCCCCTTTGCGGTGGGTTCTCGGTTGGTCAAGGCGCTTATCCCTTTGGCCCATCCGGCTGCTCTTTCGGTTCATGACATCGTGAAATCGTGTTTTTCACTGTGGCGTTGCCTTATCGTTGCTGGCGGCGCGGCCCCTGATGCTAAACTGCAGCTTTAGGTCTTAATCGAGCGAGAGGGTGTGGTGGCCGAATGGCTTCAGCCGCTTCAAAATCAAGCGTCACGTTTGGTGACGCAGATGTCGAGGAAGTTCTCTATAGCGAGGAAATGATTCACGAGCGCGTTGCGGAAATCGGCCGTCAAATTACCGAAGACTATCGCAATGTCGCGTTCGACGAAACGCCCCATGGCGATCCGTCGATCCTAATGGTCAGCGTGCTGCGCGGCGCGGCAATCTACATGTCCGACCTTGCGCGCCAGATCGATTTGCCGTTCGAGATGGACTACATGGCCGTGTCCTCGTACGGCACGGGCACGAAAAGCTCGGGCGTCGTGCGCATCCTGAAAGACCTCACGTCTAACATCGAAGGTCGCCATGTCATTATCGCGGAAGATATCTTGGATTCGGGCCTTACGCTGAAGTACCTGCTTCGCGTGCTGGAATCGCGCAACCCCGCTTCGATTTCCATCGCGGCGCTTCTGAAGAAGAAGAACCCCGAGCAAGCTGAAATCGACTGCAAATACGTGGGCTTCGAATGCCCCGACGCATTCATCGTGGGCTATGGCTTGGATTACGCCGAGCGCTATCGCAACCTGCCCTACATCGGCATTTTGAAGCCGGAAGTGTATCAAGGAAAATAATGAGCGAAACACCCAACCAAAACGACAACCAGAACCAGCAGCCTGTGCCGCCGGCTCCGCAGCCGCAGCAGCAAGGCCAGCCGCAGCAGCCGGCCCCGTATGGCCAGCAGCCGCAGCAGCAGCCCGGCCAGCAGCCGAACCCCTATGGCCAGGTTCCGCAACAGCAAGGCCAGCAGCCGCAACAAAACGGCGGCAGCCAGGGCCAGCGCAATTCTTCGATGTTCAACATCGACCCGAAAGACGCCAAGCAGATGATGTCTCGCCCGCCGCAGCGCGTGAGCATCATTTCGGCCATCCTGTTCTTCGTGGTGGCGCTGTTCATCGGCAGCCAGATGATGTCGATGATGAACTCCAGCGAAACCGACACGCTCATCACGTCTGAATTCGTGCAGGCCGTCGAGCAAGACCGCGTGCAGAACGTGGTCTACGATGCTGGCAGCTATACCGTAACGGGCACGTACTACCCGGCCGCGACAGCGGGCTCCACGGCCTCCGATGCATACAATTCCGCATTCGAGGCCCTGAATGCCCAGGTGCAGTCGGCGCTTGGCACCGATGCCCCCACGGTCGAGACCACCGAGCTTTCCGAGCAGACGGTCGGCACGCCGCGCAACTACACCTCCACCTACGTCGGCCAAGATTCGCTCATGCAACTCTTGAAGAGCCACCCCGACGTGCAGTACCAGGTGAAATTGCCCGATGGCTTCAGCGATATTTTGGTGAGCCTGCTGCCGGTCATCATCATTACCGTGGTGATGATCTTCTTCTTCAGCCAGATGAACAAGGCGAACAATTCGCAGATGTCGTTCGGCAAGGCCAAGGCGAAGGAATACGTCGAGGAACACCCCGATGTGAAGTTCGATGACGTTGCCGGCGAAGACGAGGCCGTTGAAGAGCTGCAGGAAATCAAAGACTTCCTTACCAATCCGAAGAAGTACCAAGACCTGGGCGCGAAGATTCCGCGCGGCTGCCTGTTGGTTGGCCCTCCGGGCACGGGCAAAACGCTGCTCGCCCGCGCGGTTGCCGGCGAGGCGCAGGTGCCGTTCTTCAGCATCTCGGGCTCCGAATTCGTCGAGATGTTCGTGGGCGTGGGCGCGAGCCGCGTGCGCGACCTGTTCAAGCACGCCAAGGAAGCGGCTCCGTCGATCATCTTCATCGACGAGATCGACGCCGTGGGCCGTCAGCGCGGTGCCGGCTTGGGCGGCGGCCACGACGAGCGCGAGCAAACGCTGAACCAGCTGCTCGTCGAGATGGACGGCTTCGAGAAGAACGAGGCCGTGGTGCTTATCGCCGCGACCAACCGCGTCGATGTGCTTGACCCGGCGTTGCTTCGTCCGGGCCGTTTCGATCGCCAGATCGTGGTTGACGCGCCCGACGTTCGCGGCCGCGAGAAGATTCTTGCCGTGCATGCGAAGAACAAGCCGGTTGGTCCCGACGTCGACCTGCCCCGCATCGCCAAGCTCACGAGCGGCATGACGGGCGCCGATTTGATGAATCTCATGAACGAGGCCGCCCTGCTTACCGCACGCCGCAACAAGAAGCAGATTTCCATGGCCGAGGTCAACGAATCCATGGAACGCCTGATGGCGGGCCCCGAGCGCAAGAACCGCGTGATGAACGAGAAAACCCGTCGCACCATCGCGTTCCACGAGTCGGGCCATGCGCTCGTCGGTCATTTGCTGCCGAACGCCGACCCGGTGCACAAGATCACCATCGTGCCGCGCGGCAGGGCTCTGGGCTACACCATGTCCATTCCCGACGAGGACAAGTTCCTGGTGAGCCGCAACGAGATGTACGACGAGCTGGCCGTGTTCTTGGGCGGCCGCGTTGCCGAGGAAATCTTCTGCGGCGACATCACCACCGGCGCCAGCAACGACTTGGAGCGCGCCACGAAGATGGCTCGCCAGATGGTCGTGAACTACGGCATGTCCGATGCGCTTGGACAACAGACGTTCGGCCAGCCGAACCACGAGGTGTTCTTGGGCCGCGATTATGGCAACACGCAAGACTACTCGCCGGAAACCGCTCAGCGCATCGACGAGGAAGTCGCTCGCCTTATGAAGCAGGCGCACGACACCGCGTACAAGATCCTTTCCGAGCGCGCCAGTCAGATGAACACCATGGCCGAGGTTCTGCTTGAGCGCGAGACGGTTGACGGCGCTGCATGCGAAGCGCTGTTGAACGACACGTGGGCCGAGTATGCCGCGAAAGAGGCCGCGGGAGAAATCGTCGAAACCGACGAGTTCACGCTCGTGGAGCCTGTCGGCAAGCAGGAGCCTGCTGGGGAATAGTCGCAACCCGCAAGGGGCGATTGCAATATCAAGGGGAACGCGTCTTCCGCGCACAAGCCGGGGGACGCGTTCCTGTGTGTTTCGGACAAAGCGGCGGTGTGGCTTTTTTGTTGCGCCGCCTTCGAAAAGAGGGAAGTGATCGAGCATGATGTGGAAGTGCGGGAAGTTCGAATTCGATTCCACTCGCCCGGTTGTGATGGGCATTCTGAATGTGACGCCCGATTCGTTCAGCGATGGCGGCCAGCATAACGAATTCGCCGATGCGGTGGCGTTCGCCCGTCAGATGGCCGAAGACGGCGCGCAAATTATCGACGTGGGCGGCGAGTCTACCCGCCCCGGTTCGGCCGAGGTATCGGTCGAAGAAGAGCTTTCGCGCACACTCGACGTGGTGCGTCAACTTGCCGATTTGGGCATGTGCGTGAGCATCGACACCCGCCATGCTGAGGTGGCGCGTGCGTGCGTCGAGGCGGGCGCCGCCATCATCAACGACGTGACGGGATTCCGCGACCCTGCGATGGTCGAAGTGGTCGCGAACTGCGATGCGGGCGTTGTCGTGATGCACATGCTGGGCGAACCTGCCACCATGCAAAACGACCCTCAGTATGTCGACGTAGTTTCTGAAGTGAAAGACTATCTGGGCAAGCAGGCTGCAATGCTCGAGGCGGTCGGCGTCGCGCGCGAGCGCATCTGCGTAGACCCGGGCCCGGGTTTTGGCAAAACCGCTAGCCAAACCATGGAACTCATGCGCAACTTCCACGAGTTCAATCGCCTGGGTTACCCCACCATGGTCGCTGTGTCGCGCAAAAGCTACATTGGTTCGGCGTATGGCATCGACGTTCCGGCTGATCGCGACGAGGCGTCGGCGCAAGAGGCGCTTATGGCGTGCGAGTTGGGCGCGTCGATCGTGCGCGCGCACAATGTGCCTGAAACTATGAAGGCGCTGAAAAATCTGCGTCCTTACGTGCTTTTGGGCTTGGGTTCGAATGTGGCCCTGGTGGCAAATCCCGGCGAAGAGACCGAAGGCAAAATCGCGAACCTCCAGCAGGCTATTACCGGCCTGTGCTCTATTCCCGACACGCAGATCGTCGATATTTCCAGCTATTACGAAAGCGAGCCCGCCTATTACGAGGACCAGGATACGTTCGTGAACGCCGTGGTGCTGCTGCGCACGGGCGTGCCGCCGAAAGAGCTGCTGAAGTACTTGCACGCCATTGAAAACAGCCTCGGTCGCGTGCGCGAAATCGAGAACGGGCCGCGTACACTCGACTTGGACATTCTGGATTATCAGATGTATGTTGGCGAAACCGACGAGCTCACGCTGCCCCACCCTCGTGTGTGCGAGCGCGATTTCGTGGTGAAGCCGCTTCTGGAATTGCTGCCCCATCATATTCTGGCCGATGGCACGATCGTCACTGCCGAGGGCGCGACGTACGGCAAGGCGACGAAACTATAGGCTCTAGGCCTTTGGACAGGCGTCATTTATCGGCGATGCCCACAACCAGCTGATTGGCGCGGAGACTTCACCGGAAGCCCATGCTCGTTTGCTAGGCTTCAAGGGGCATTTCCGCTGGCAAGATGCGAATTTGCGGGTTGCTGGCCTACACCGATGACGATTGACGCTAGAGGAATCACATGAACTTCGACATTATCTATAAAGACGTGACGGGCTCCACCAACGATGACGTGTGGGAGTTGGCGAACCATGGCGCGCATGCGGGAGTCGTCGTGCGCGCGCTGCGCCAAGAGGCTGGCTATGGCCAGTGGAAGACGCGCGTGTGGGTAAGCCCCGAGGGCGGCCTGTATTTCTCGATTTTGCTGCAGCCGCGCATTCCCGAAGAGGAATTTCCATCGATGAGCCCGCGCCTGGCCGAGGCCGTGGCACGCATCGTGCGCCAGATGGCTGGCGTGGACCAAGACGCGGTATGGGTGAAGGCGCCCAACGATGTGGTGTGCGAGGCAGGCAAGCTGTGCGGCATGTCGCTCGATGCGAAGGACGGCAAAGTGGTGCTGGGCGTTGGGCTGAACGTGTTTCGCCCCGAAGGCGGCATCACGACCGACGGCCGCAACGTGGCCGCCTACGTAAGCGAGCTTGGCGATGATGAATCGCGCTCGTTGCCGTTGAAGCATGCGCTGGCAAATTCGCTTCTGCGCGTGCAGTACATCGACGCCGTTATGCAGGGCTTGCTGGGCGCCATCGATTTGGAACTTTCCGCAATTGAATGCGAACATATGTAAGAAGGATATGGATGACTGAAAACAAGACGATTTCCGAGTCGGTCGAGCATCAGCCGCAAAAGCAGAAGGCCGAAAGCGCGCGCGTAACGCGCATGGGTTCGGGCAATATTCCGAAGCTTGTGGTGGAGTTCGCCATTCCGGCCATTTTGGGCATGGTGGTGAATGGTGCGTACAATATCATCGACTCGGTGTTCTTGGGCCATGGCGCGGGAGAAATCGGCCTGTCGGCCGTGAGCGTGGCCACGCCCATCATGACGGTGTTCATGGCTCTTTCCATGCTCATCGGTGCGGGCGGCAACGCGCTGTGCGCGTTGCGTTTGGGCGAAGGCGAGCACGACGAGGCCGAGCATGTGCTGGGTAACACGTTCACGCTGGGCGTGCTGGTTTCGCTGCTGCTGGCGGTGCTTGCGCACATTCCCGCTTTCATCGAGCCGTTGCTGTCGATTTCGTCTGCGACAGACACCGTCCGCCCGTATGCGCGTGAATTCATCCAAATCATCAGCTTGGGCTGCGTATTCCAAATCGTCGGCATGGGCATCAATAATTTCATTCGTACGTGCGGCGCGCCGAATCGCGCGTTCCTTACCATGCTCATCGGCGCGGTGGGCTGCACGATTTTCAATGCTATTTTCGTTATGGGCTTGGGCATGGGCGTTGCCGGCAGCGCGTGGGCGACGGTGTGCGGCCAGCTCATCAGCTGCATTACCGTGGTGTGGTATTTCACGAAGACCCCGGGTGTGCCGCTGCGTTTGCGCGGCAAGTATCTGCGACTGGCCGGCAAGCTGGTCACGAAGATTCTCGCGTTGGGCACGGCGTCGTTCGTGCTGCAGATTGGCGCTGCCGTGTCGCAGGTCGTGACGAACTACGCGCTGGTGAAATACGGCGCGATGGACCCGATTGGCGCCGATAACGCTTTGGCCGCCGTGGGCGTTGTTGGCCGTGTTGCCATGTTCACGATTCTGCCGCTTATCGGCATGTCGATTGCGGTGCAGCCGCTTCTGGGCTTCAACTACGGCGCTAAGCTGTGGAAGCGCGTGAAAACCACGCTGGCCACGGGCATGGCCGGCGCCACGATTGTCGGCACGGTGCTGTGGGTCGTGGTTATGCTGTTCGCGCGCCAGATTATTGGCTTTTTCGGCATTACCGATCCGGCTTTGGTCGATTTGGCGGCTTTCGCCTTGCGCGTGAACCTCATCTTCCTGCCGATCATCGGTTTCCAAATCGTCGGATCGAACTACTTCCAGGCTACGGGCCAGCCCACGAAGAGCATTATCCTGTCCATGACGCGCCAGATTCTGTTCCTAGTTCCGTTGACGCTGATTCTGCCCGAAGTGCTGCCGAACATCATCACGAGCATCGACGGCCTCGATGCGGTGTACATGGCCGTGCCGTTCGCCGACTTCCTGGCCATTTTCACTGTTGGCGCGTTTGTGCTTGTGGAGCTTCGCAAGCTGAATCGCCGAATCAAGGGCTCGCAAGAATAGGGGTCATTCATGGGGGAGCCGAAACTGCGCCTGCAGGGGGTTTCGCAGGTCTATGAAGGCGCGCGCGGCGAAACGTGCGCGCTTGAGAATATGAATATTGACGTGGCCTCGGGTGAGGCCATTGCCATTTTGGGCCCATCGGGCTGCGGCAAGTCGACCAGCCTGCTTGTTGCGGCGGGTTTGCGCATGCCTACGAGCGGCGCTGCCTTTGTCGATGGCCAACCCGTGGAGGGCCCGCGATTGAACACTGCGCTCATTTTGCAGGATTTCGGCCTGCTGCCATGGAAAACCGCAGCCGAAAACGCGGGGTTGGGCCTGCAGGTGCGACGCGTCCCGAAACGCGATCGCGTTGCCCGCGTTGCCGACGCGCTGGCGAAGGTTGGTCTGGCCGATTTTGCGAATGCGTATCCCGCCGAGCTTTCGGGCGGCATGCGCCAGCGGCTCGCCATGGCTCGCGCGTTGACGTGCGATGCCGATTTGCTGTTGATGGACGAACCCCTTTCGGCGCTCGATGCGCTGCTGCGCGAAGAAATGCAAGACATGCTGAAGCGCACGTGGCGCGAGCAAGGCTATGCGCAAGTGCTGGTGACGCATTCCATTGAAGAGGCCGTGTATCTTGGCCAGCGTATCGTGGTTATGTCGCCGCGTCCCGGCCGCGTGACGCATGTCGTGGATAACTTCGAAATGCTCCGCGAGGATTGGCGCGACGATGCGTTGTTCTTCGATCGGTGCCGCGCTTTGCGCGAGATGCTTCGCTGCGTTGCTTCGGGCCAAAGCGAACGTGGGGAGGCGCGCCATGCCTAAGAATATCGTTGCCCGCCGCGTTCTCGGCTACGTGTTCGCCATCGTGGTGATACTCGCTGGGTGGCAGCTCACCGCCATGGCCGTGAGCAATTCCGTTTTGCCGGGCCCGTTCGACGCGTTTCCCATGGTTGCGCAGTATTTCGGCGAGTTGTGGCCGGCGTTCCTCGTAAGCCTGTATCGAGTGGTTGTGGCTATGGCCATCGGCACCGTGCTCGCCATTCCTCTCGGCTTGGCTTGCGGGCGCTCGCCGCGCGCCGATGCGGTATTCGCCCCCATCTTGTACTTCCTCTATCCGCTGCCGAAGGTCGTGCTGCTGCCGGTGCTTATCGTGCTGCTCGGCTTGGCGGATGCGCCGAAAATCGTGCTTATAGCCATTACCGTATTCTTCCAGGTATTGGTTACGGTACGCGATGCGGCGAAAAGCGTGCCCGAGGAAAGCATTCTGTCCATGCGCTCGCTCGGTGCGAACCGCTTGGATATCTATCGCCATGCCATCATTCCCGCAACGCTGCCCGAGCTGTTCACGGCTCTGCGAATTTCCAGCGGCACGGCGGTGGCCATCCTGTTTTTCGCCGAGGGCATTGCGGGCTCCACAGGCCTGGGCTATTTCATCGTGAACGCGTGGGCGCTGCTCGCCTATCCGAAGATGTTCGCGGGCATCATAGCCATGGCTGTGCTCGGTGTTATTCTGTACGAGCTGTTCGATATCGCCGAACGACGCTTTACTCGCTGGCGCCGCGTACGGTAATCGCCTGATTGCTGACAATAGGAACATCTAGAAACTATTGGTCAGGCGTTATGCGGCGCGTTTGTGCGCTTTCTGCAGGCAATCGCTAGGGCGAAGCAAACGCAAAACGACGCGAATGCGCACAGGCTCGGCAGCATGAAGGCGGCGAGCCATCCGCACGTTTCGGCCGAAACGCCGGCGAAAAATGCGCCTGCGGCAAAGCCGATGCTCGTGCAGGTGTTGAGCCACGAAAACATTTCGGCTTGGCGTTCCTGCGGTGCGAGCTCTCCTGCAAGCTGGTAATACAGGTTGTCGCCAGGCGCGGCTGCCGCGCCGATGATGAAAATCGCCACGCACATCACCACGATATTGTCCAACCCGATTGACGTGAGCAGCGTGGTTGCCACGAATCCAGCCGTGAAGATGGCCAGCTGGCGTGGCCGCGATATGCGTCGCGCAGGCGGTTGCAGCCGCGCGAAGAGCAGCACGCCCACGCACGACCCAATCGACCAGACGGAAATCGCGATGCTCGAAAGCGCCGCGTTGCCCATGTCTGAGTAATACAGGGGGTACAGCGTTTCAACCCAACCGCTATAGCAGAATTTTGTCAGTGGGGCGGCCAGAAGCAGCGCAACAGGCAGCGTAAGCAAGGCGGCTTTTGCGACGGGGGCGTTGCCTTCGTCGTCGGCAACGGCAGCCTTTTCCGCGTGCAGGCCCTCGCGTCCGATGCGCTCGCGATTCAACTTGGCGTGTTCGTTGACGGGTTTCAGACCGGCCAGGGCAAGCGAGCCGGCCATCGATCCGGCCGTGGTGAACAAGAGCCCCCATTCGGGCACGTTGAACGCAACGAAGATGCTTGCGAGCAGGGGGCCGGTCACATAGAGCGCATCAACGATAAGCACTTCGAAATTGTATGCTGTAGGGACAAGCCGCGCATCGAGCATGGTTGGCCACAACGATCGCGTGACGCCGGCGATTGGCGGCATAAGCGCGCCGCACAGAAACGATGCGGCAATGGCAAGCGCGGAAGAAAGCCCTCCGACAACGCCTCCGACAAGCGCAAACATGGCCGCCATTTGCGAAAGGGCCAAAATACGGAGCACGGCTGGCCCATGCCCCCTGTCAACCACGCGGCCAAACAGCGGGCCGAACACTGCCATGCCTGCCGTGAAGGCCGCCGTAGCGATGCCCGAGACCGCAGCGCCGTAGAACTGGCTTACGAACAGCACCAAAACAATGGTGGTTACTCCTGTGGGAAGGCGGGCGAATGCCATAGAGACGGCAATCGATGGAACGTAGCGCGTTTTGAACAGCGCCCTATACCCCGATTCTGTGTTGCTCGCAGCCATGAAAACCTCCGTAGTGCTTTATGCAGAACGGAATTGTACGTATCGAGCTGGGGAAGGGGTATCGCAAGAACGGGAGTATTTCGTATTTTGTCGCTTTGACTCAGACTTTCCTGACGCTTGGTTCGTCCGAGGGCTGTCGGCCCGAGGGACCCCGCCGGGGCCACGTCTCGCTACCGTTCGCTCTGCTCACTATGCGCTCGACTGGCTGCGCTTAGCTTTTGAATGAAGGGCAAGTTTGAGCGCAGACGACCCCGGCGGGGTTCCTCGGGCCGACAGCCCTCGGACGAACCGGGACAGCGAATTAGCGAATGTGGTCGTGCACACTGGGCAGCGATACCACGAAACATGCGCCGCCGCCGGCCGCGTTGAACGCTTCGATGGTGCCGTCGTGGCCCTCGACGATGCCTTTCACGATGGAAAGCCCCAGACCCGAGCCGCCGGTGTTGCGCGCGCGGGAATTATCGCCGCGATAGAAGCGGGTGAATAGCAGTTTGGGGTCGATATCGCCGAAGCCGGGCCCGTCGTCAATCACGCTGACGACCGATTTGTCGCCCAGCCCTTCAAGGCGAATGATCACATGCCCGTTTTCGCCTACGAAGCGGCTGGCGTTGGCCACGAGGTTATACACCACTTGCTGCAGGCGGTCGGGATTGCCCAGCACGTCGGGCGCCTCGCCTTCGATGCGCACATGGGCGCCGTTTTCTTCAATCATGGGGCCAAGGGCGTCGACCACGCGCTCGGCGATGTCGTGCAGGTTCACGCGCTTCATCACCATCTGGTCGGTGCCTTCTTCGATGTGCTGCAAAGTAAGCAGGTCGTTGGAAAGGCGCGTCAGGCGTTCCGATTCGTTGATGATGGTTTGGCAGAATCGTTCGCGCAGCGCGGGCGGCATGTCGGGGTCCATCAGCGTTTCGGCATTGCCGCGAATGGCGGTGAGCGGCGTGCGCAGCTCGTGGGCTACGTCGCTGATGAAGCGCGTTTGGCGGTTTTGCTGCACCGACAAATCGCTCATTTTCGATTTGGTTTGCGAGCTGAGCGCCGCGAAATCTTCCGCAAGCTCGTCGGCCTCGTACAGCTTTCCGTCGGGTTTGATGTCGACGCGCGCATCGCCTTGCATGAACGCCTGGGCTTTCGTGTGCAGGTCGGTGAGGGGCTCGGCCAAATAATGGCCGATGACCAGGCTCAGAATGAAGACGAAGGAAGCGCCCACGAACAACAGCCATATCGATGTGGCGATATCGGGCACGCCGAAGATGCCCACGACGAAAAACGTGAGCACGGCAGCCGCCACCGCGAAAATAGTGGCGAGCAGCGCGTAAAACGACTGAAGGCGCCTCATAGCGAAGCGCCTTTCAAGAAGGATATTTCACCAGGTAAAACGTGCACGCGAACCTCGTTACGCCTTCAGGCGGTAGCCGTAGCCGCGCACGGTTTCGATGATGCCCGGATCGAAACCAGCGGCGGAAATCTTGTCGCGCAAGCGCTTGATGTGCGTGTCTACCGTCTTGGTTTCGGTGATGTATTCCCAGCCCCAGGCCTCGCGCAGCAGGTCTTCGCGCGTTACCACCTTGCCGGCGTCTTTCATGAGGGCGGCAAGCAACTCGAACTCGCGCGGGGTGAGATCGATGGGGCCGCTGGGGCCCACGGCGGTGTGGCGGTCTTCGTCGAGCGTGATGCCGGCGGCGTTCAGCGCGCTGCTCTCGGGCGCCTCCATGGTGCCGCGGCGCAGCAGGGCGCGCACGCGGGCGATAAGCTCGCGCACGCCAAACGGCTTGGCCAGGTAGTCGTCGCCGCCAATCTCCAAGCCCACGACCTTGTCGAGCTCGGTGTCGCGCGCCGAAAGGAACAGCACGGGGGCGGTGGTGCGGCTGCGCAGGCGTCGGCACAGCTCGTAGCCGTCCATGCCAGGCAGCATGATGTCGAGCACGAACAGGTCGTAGCGCTTGTGCAGGGCGGCTTCGAGCGCATCTTCGCCATTGTTGGCGACGTCGACCTTGAAGCCTTCTTTCATCAGGGAGTATGAAACGAAATCGGTAATCGATTGCTCATCGTCGACAACGAGGATCGAGGCGGCCTCTTCGGTCATGGCGCCGCTCCTTTCGTGCTTGGTGCGTGGTGGGGCGCCGCAGCGCCCGCGTGGTTGAGAGAATCATAGCACGCGCGGGGCCTGCACGTTTCTGGGCGTGATTTGGTTGACGGGGCGTAAGATTCGCGTTTCGCTGCCGTTTCCCTGTGAATATGGCCGCGTTTAACGAACGCGACACATGCGGCGTCACGCGGTCGCTAGAATGGGATAAAACATGCATCAATTGCAAGCAAGCCGCAGAAAGAAAGGGCCCAACGTGCTGACCGACATCGAAATTGCCCAAGCTGCAACCCCCGAGAAAATTACCGCCATCGCCGAGCGCGCCGGCGTGCCCGAGCAATACCTCGAGCAATACGGCAACTACAAGGCGAAGGTCGATTACAACCTGCTTTCCGACGAGGAGCATACGCCGGGCAAGCTGGTGTTGGTGACGGCCATCAACCCCACGCCGGCGGGCGAGGGCAAAACCACCACGACGGTCGGCCTGGCCGATGCCATGCGCCGCATTGGCAAAAACGCCATGGTCGCGCTGCGCGAGCCGTCGCTGGGCCCGGTGTTCGGCATTAAGGGCGGCGCCGCCGGCGGCGGATACGCCCAGGTGGTTCCCATGGAAGATATCAACTTGCACTTCACGGGCGACTTCCATGCCATCGGTGCCGCGAACAACTTGCTTGCCGCGATGATCGACAACCACATCCACCAGGGCAACGCGCTTGGCTTCGACGTGCGCCGCATTACTTGGAAGCGCGTGGTTGATATGAACGACCGCCAGCTGCGCCACATCGTGTGTGGCATGGGCGGCAAGGCATCGGGCGTACCGCGCGAAGACGGTTTCGATATTACTGTGGCCTCTGAAATTATGGCCATCTTCTGCCTGGCGACCAGCGTTGCCGATTTGAAGGAGCGCCTGGCGCGCATCGTGGTGGGCTATACGCGCGACGATGAGCCTATTACCGCAGGCCAGCTGCATGCTCAGGGTGCCATGTGCGCGCTTTTGAAAGATGCTTTGAAGCCGAATTTGGTGCAGACGCTTGAAGGTACGCCGGCGTTCATCCATGGCGGACCGTTCGCGAATATTGCCCATGGATGCAATTCCATCATCGCCACGCGCATGGCCATGGCGCTCGGCGATTACGCCATTACCGAGGCCGGTTTCGGCGCCGACCTTGGTGCCGAGAAATTCCTCGACATCAAGTGCCGTCTGGCTGGTTTGAAGCCCGATGCCGTGGTGGTTGTCGCCACGGTGCGCGCGCTGAAGAACCATGGCGGCGTGGCCAAGGCCGATTTGAACGAGGAAAACCTCGAGGCGCTGGAGGCCGGCCTGCCCAACCTGCTGCAGCATGTGGAAAACATCACGAAGGTGTTCAAGCTGCCATGCGTGGTGGCCATCAACGCCTTCCCGACCGATACGAAGGCCGAGCTCGACCTTGTGGAAGCCAAGTGCAAGGAACTCGGTGTGAACGTGGCGCTTTCTGAAGTGTGGGCCAAGGGCGGCGAAGGCGGCGAGGAGCTGGCGCGCGAGGTTGTGCGCCTGTGCGAGAACGGCGACGCCGAAGGTCGCAGCGCTTCTACGTTTGAGTTCGCATATGGTGATGAAGAGGGCATCGCCGGCAAGATCGAGGCCATTGCGCAGAAAATCTACCGTGCCGATGGCGTCGACTTCACGCCCGCCGCGAAAAAGCAAATCGCGCACCTCGAGAGCATGGGCTTCGGCAGCTTCCCGGTATGCATGGCGAAAACGCAGTACAGCTTCAGCGACGACCAGAAGAAGCTCGGCGCGCCGCGCGGCTTCCGCATCACCGTGCGCGAGGTGAAGGTGTCGGCGGGCGCTGGCTTCGTGGTGGCGCTTACGGGCAACATCATGACGATGCCTGGTTTGCCGAAGCATCCTGCGGCCGAGAATATCGATGTGGACGAAACCGGACGCATCACGGGGCTCTTCTAAATAGGTTACCTTTGCGGGCCGGGCGTGGGCGACGCCCTGTTTGCGGAAGTCCTGGCTCGCACGAAAGCGCCACTGGCGCTTTCGGCTCGTGCGGAAAGCCGCCAACAGGGCGTCGCCCATGCCCGGCCCTGTTGATAACTTTCGATGGGCCAAGGGGCAGCCCCCTTGGCCCATTCTTGCATATGCTAGGAACTCGCCGGTAAAGAGCCGGAGCGGTTCCCCGACCCGTATGGGATATAACTATGGTGAACACTGAATTTGTTGACGAACTAGCTTCGGCGGCTCCGGTGCCCGGGGGCGGCGGGGGCGCGGCGTATGCTGGCGCGCTTGCGGCCGCTTTGGGCGCCATGGTGGGCAACATTACGGCGGGCAAGCCGAAATTCGCCGATGTTGCCGATGACATGCGCGCTTCGGTTGCGGCGCTCGATGCGGCACGCGTGCAGCTGTTCGAGCTTATCGATGCTGATGCGCAGGCGTTTTCGCAGCTCGCGGCTACATGGAAGCTTCCTCGTGCGACCGAGGACGAAAAGGCCGTGCGCCATGCTGCCGAGCAGGCGGCGCTTGTTGACGCATGCGATGTGCCCCTGCGCATTATGCAGGTGTGCGCCGATGTGATTGCCGCCGACGATTTTTTGGCGAATAACGCCAGCAAGCTGGTGCTTTCCGACGTGGGCGCTTCCGCCATCTTGGCGAAGGCCGCCTTGCAGGCTGCGGCTCTCAACGTGCATATCAACACGAACCTCATGGATGATGCGGCTCGTACTGCTTCGTTGAATGAACAGTGCGAAAAACTTTTGGGCGCGCCCTGCGATGCTGCGCAGGCGATTTACGATACAGTGGCTGCTGCTATCAAATAATCCAGAGTTGGCGGCGCGGGGAGCGGGACGGGGGACAGTCCCCTGCCCCACAAGTTCTTGTGACAGGGGACTGTCCCCCGTCCCGCTCCCCGCGCCGCTTTTCAAGAAGAAAGAACCATTATGGCGAAGTTGCTGCTGGGCAAGCCGGTTATCGATACATTGCGTGAAGAACTGAAAGGCCGCATTGCGGCGCTTGAGGAAAAAGGCGTGAAACCGGGCCTTGCCATTGTGCGCGTTGGCGCGCGTCCCGACGATTTGGCATACGAGCGCACGGCTTTGAAACGAGCCGCCAACCTGGGCATTCGTGCGCGCACCATCACGCTGCCCGAAAACGCCTCGCAAGAAGAGCTGATGGATGTGATTGCCTGGGTGAACGCCGACCCGTCCATTCATGGCTGCCTGATGTTCCGCCCGCTGCCGAAACAGTTCGATGAAGAGGCCGTTTGCGATGCTCTCGACCCCGCCAAAGACGTCGATGGCATCGGTCGCGGCTCGATGGCTGCGGTGTTCACGGGGCGTGGCCCGGGCTTCGCGCCATGCACGGCTGCCGCATGCATTGAAATGCTCGATGCCTACAATATTCCCATCGCGGGTAAGCGCGTGGTGGTTGTTGGCCGCAGCCTTGTTGTGGGCAAGCCCGTCAGCGTGCTTTTGCTCGATCGCCACGCCACCGTCACTACGTGCCATTCCCATACCGACAACCTGCCTGCCATGGTGCGCAAAGGCGATGTGGTGATTTTGGCCACGGGCCGTGCGAAGGCTTACGGGCGCGATTTCTTCCATCCCGGCCAAACGGTGCTCGACGTGGGCATTAACGTCGATGAAGAGGGCAACCTGTGCGGTGATGCCGACTTCGATGCCATCGAGCCGCTCGTCGACGCCATAACTCCCGTTCCGCGCGGCATTGGCGGCGTAACCACCAGCATGCTGATGAAGCATGTTGTGGAAGCGGCCGAAAAAGCTACGCCGTTCTGTCGAACGGCGTAAGCTCCCGCCGCTGCGCAGGGCTCTGGTGGCGCATTTTGGGTTCAACCTGCGGCTCGCGTACCGAAGTACGCGTCGCCTTGGTTTCGCCCAAACTGCACTCACCAGAGCCCTGCTCGCTGACATTGGCGCGATCTGCGACGAAGCGGTTCAACTGAAGAGACGCAGCCGAGGCGGGATGGCCTCTTTCTTTACCTTATTTTTGCAATTGCATAACGTTGGCTTGTTCGGACGCCCTTAGAGTGAATTCCCGTTTTTCGAATTGGGAAAGAAAGGGCGCTCGTGGCCGAAGCTTCAAGTCAAACGAAAATCGCGGTGAAAAATCTCGATTTGTACTATGGCGCGTTCCATGCGCTGCACGGCATTGGTATGGACATGCCGAAGAATCAAATCACGGCGTTTATTGGCCCCTCGGGGTGCGGCAAATCGACGTTTTTGCGCACGCTGAACCGCATGAACGACACCATCGAGGGCTGTCGCATTGAAGGCTCAGTAAAGCTTGATGGCCAGGAGCTGTATTCCAAAGAAACCGATGTGAACCTGCTGCGCAAGCGTGTGGGAATGGTGTTTCAAAAGGCGAACCCGTTTCCCATGAGCGTGTACGACAATGTGGCGTTCGGCCCACGAACCCATGGCATTAAAAGCAAGGCCGAGCTCGATGAAATCGTCGAAGGCGCGCTGCGCAAGGCTGCGATTTTCGATGAAGTGAAAGACCGCTTGAAGAAGAGCGCACTGGCGCTTTCGGGCGGCCAGCAGCAGCGTTTGTGCATTGCGCGCGCGCTTGCCGTAGAGCCTGAAGTACTGCTGATGGACGAAGCTACCAGTGCGCTTGACCCCATTTCAACAGGCAGAATTGAAGAGCTCGCCATCGAATTGAAAAAAGACTACACGGTGGTCATGGTTACCCACAACATGCAGCAGGCCGCACGCGTCAGCGACAAATGCGCGTTCTTCCTGCTGGGCGATTTGGTGGAATTCGATGACACGGGCACGCTGTTCGGCCACCCCAACGACAAACGCACGGAAGACTACATCACGGGAAGGTTTGGTTAAGCCATGGCTCGCTCGGTATTCGATTCCCAGCTGCAGTTGCTCGACGCCCAGCTTTTGGTGATGGCGGCCTCGATGGAAGAGGCGCTGCGTTCGTCGATCGAGGCGCTTAAGTCGCGCGATGCGAAGGTGGCGCATGCGGTTATCGACGGCGACGATGAAATCGATCGCCAAGAACGCGATATTGAAGGGCTGTGCCTGAAGTTGCTGCTTACCCAGCAGCCCGTGGCGACCGACCTGCATCGCGTGTCGGCGGCGCTGAAAATGGTGGGCGACATGGAGCGCATCGGCGACCAAGCGGCCGACATCGCCGAGATTTCGTTGACGCTCGACGGCTCGCTCGACCCAGAGCTTTCGGGGCATCTGCGAGCTATGGGCGAGCGCGCGTGCGGCATGGTGCACGACGCCGTGGACGCGTTTGTGCGCCGCGATGCCGACGCCGCCCGCGCGGCCATCGAAGAAGATGCGGTTATCAATGCGCTGTTCGAACGCGTGAAGGTCGACGTGGTTGCCGGCATTCAACAGGAAACCGACCCCGCCGCGAACCTGGTCGAGGCGTTGATGCTGGCCAAATACCTCGAGCGTGTGGGCGATCATGCCCAAAACATCGCCGAATGGGTAGAATACGCACTAACCGGCCGCTACAAGGGAGAGGTTCTCGGATGATTTATTACCTCGAGGACGATGAACAAATTCGCAATTTGGCGCTGTACACGCTTGAGCAAACGGGTCATGCAACCCGCGGCTTTTCGCGTGCGACCGAGATGGATGCCGCATTGGCGAGCGAAGTGCCCGATTTGTTTCTCCTCGATGTGATGCTGCCCGACGAGGATGGCATTTCGGTATTGAAGCGTTTGCGCGCCGATGCGCGCACGGCGAACGTGCCCATCATGATGCTCACGGCAAAGTCGACCGAGTTCGACACGGTGTGTGGGCTCGATGCCGGCGCCGACGATTACCTGGCCAAGCCGTTCGGCATGATGGAGCTCATTTCGCGCGTGAACGCGCTTCTGCGTCGCCGTGCGCGCGACGTGAAGGAGGCCGCGGGGGACGCAGCCGAAGGCGACGTGCTTGAGGCCGGTCCCATCTGCTTGGATTCGGCGCGCTACCGCGTGACCGCCGGCGGCAATGAAGTGCAGCTGACGCATAAAGAATTCGAGATGCTGCATTACCTGATGGAAAATCGGGGCATCGTGGTGTCGCGCGATCGTTTGCTCGAGCGCGTGTGGGGCTACAGCGTGGCTGGCGAAACGCGTACGGTCGACGCGCATGTGCAAACCCTGCGCAAGAAGCTCTCGGAGGCGTGTCCCGACGCGTCGGCATACGTCGAAACCGTGCGTGGCGTCGGCTATCGCTTGAAGGCTTAGGCGCATGGTTATTCACGTCGCATCGGAAGGCCAATCTGAATCTGCTGCAGGCGTGCCGAATTCGAGGGCGCGTTCGCGTCGCGCATTCTCGCACCACTCGCTTTCGCGCAACGCGGCTGCGGCCATCATGGTCGCCACAGTGGTGGTTGCCCTGGTGTGCGTGATTTCGTTCGCGGCTGCTTCGTACGCTGCGCTTGACGCGCGGGCTTCGAACGATATCGCCCAGGAGGCCCAACGTTACGCCTCGCACATCGAGGCCGAGTCGCTCGACGGCGACGAGTTGGTTGATTTTCTTGAAGATCAGGCCCAATTGGTGGGATCCGACAAACGCATCACGCTTATCTCGTCTGACGGAACGGTGATTTTCGACAACGACGTAAGCGATGTCTCGGTACTTGAAAACCACGCGGCGCGTCCCGAATTCATCGAAGCGGAGCAAACGGGCGAAAGCAGTGCCGGCCGCTATTCCGAAACGCTGCAGGAAGTGACGCTGTACCATTCGATTCGCCTGCAAAATGGCGACGTGCTGCGTTTCGCCACCACTCAGTCGAGCGTATGGGGCGTGGTGCTCAGCATGTTGGGTCCATGCGCCATCGTGGTGGTGCTCGCGCTTATCGCCGCTGCGGTTGCGTCGCGCTTCTTGGCGAATGTGATCAGCGGCGATTTGATGCGCGTGAACCTCGACAAGCCGCTCGAGTCCGATGCGCCCGAAGAGCTTGAGCCGCTGCTTGCGCGCCTGGATGCGCAACGCAAACGTCTCGATGCCCAGGCCAGCGAGCGCCGCCAATACACGGCGAATGTCTCGCACGAGCTGAAAACGCCGCTCACGGTTATATCGGGCTATGCGGAAATCATCGCGGCGGGCATCGCCAAGCCCGAGGACATCAAGAGTTTCGCGCGCACCATTCACGACGAATCGCAGCGTATGAAGGGCATGGTGGACGACATCATTTCGCTGTCGAAGCTCGACGACATGGGCACGGTTGCCGTCGAAGGCGGTGCCGTGGGGGTGCAAGCCGGTAGCGATCTGGGCGTTGACATGGCACAGGACGTGTCGCTCGAATCCGTTGCGAACGACGTATGCGTGCGCCTGCGACCGTATGCGTCCGATTTGGGCGTTGACCTTTCCGTGGCTATCTCGCGTCACGACAATGAGCCCGTTCAAGTGCGTGGCAATGCGCGCATCGTGGGCGAGCTCGTGCGCAACTTGGCAGAAAATGCCATTCGCTATAACGTCGAGGGCGGCGCGGCAACCATTGAGGTGGAAGGCTGCGCCGACGGTTCGGCGTGCGTGCGCGTTAGCGACACGGGAATTGGCATTCCGAAAGAACTGCGCGAACGCGTTTTCGAGCGATTCTTCCGCGTGGATGAAAGCCGTTCGAAAGAAACCGGCGGCAGTGGCTTGGGCCTGGCAATCGTGAAGCACGCCGCCCAGGTGCATGGCGCGGCGATCACGGTGCGCGACAACAAGCCCCAAGGCACAATCATCGAAGTAGCGTTCCCAGCTCGCTAGGCGATCGGCGCGTGCGCCGGGGCATGCCAAGGCCACGGCTCGCTACCGCTCCGCCCTGCGGGCTCCGCTATGCGCTCACCTGGCCTCGTTTAACTTTGGAATGAAGAACAAGTTTGAACTCAGACGACCTTGGCATCCCCCGGCGCACGCGCCGATCGCTAGTGGCATTGCGGTGGGGACTTTTGAAGTTCCCGCTTTCGCGGCGAGGGACCATATGGGGTCGTCCGCGCTCAAACCTGTTTTTCAGTTTTTCGTTAAGCGCGGCCAGATGAGCGCATAGCGGAGCCGAAGGCGTAGCGGTAGCGAATCGTGGCCCCAGATGGCCCCTCGCCGCGAAAGCGGGAACGGCGGGATGGCTTTACCCGCACTTGACGTTCGCCTGACGGGAACGTGACGCGGCCTTTTTAGGATGGTTTTCATTGAAGGGAAACTTATCCGAAAGGAACGCATTACTATGCAAAACTGCTCCATGAGCCGCCGCCGCTTTCTCACGGTTGCGGGCAGCACCGTTATTCTTGCCGGTCTGGGCGGCCTGGTGGGTTGCTCGAGCAACTCTGGTTCGGCCTCCAATTCCAGCGCCGATGCCGCAAAGCCCGAGGCCAAGGGCATTACGGGCTCCATCACTGCTGTTGGTTCCACGGCTCTGCAGCCGCTCGTCGAGGCCGCTGCCGAGAAATTCCAGGCAGAAAATTCCGGCGTCACCATCACCGTCCAGGGCGGCGGTTCTGGCCAAGGCATTACGCAAATCGTCCAGGGCGCTGTGCAAATCGGCGATTCCGACGTGTTCGCCGAGGAAAAGCTCGACAACAAATCCGATGCCGACAAGCTTGCCGACAACAAGGTGTGCGTCGTTGGCATGGGCCCGGTTGTGAACAAGGGCGTTTCCATCGATGACATCAAGATGGACGACTTGAAGAAGATCTTCACGGGCGAAATCACCAATTGGAAAGAAGTCGGCGGCGACGATTTGGCCATCACCGTCATCAACCGCGCATCGGGATCGGGCACGCGTGCGGTGTTCGAGAAGGCCGTGCTTGCCGGCACCAAGGTGCCCGATAGCTTCAAGCCCCAAGAACAGGATTCTTCGGGCACTGCCGCCAAAATGGTGAAAGACACCCCGGGCGCCATTTCTTACCTGGCGTTTTCCTACTATGACGACAGCATCAAGGCCCTGAGCGTCGATGGCGTGAAGCCCGAGACGTCTACGGTCGAGACGAACGATTGGAAGATTTGGGCCTACGAGCACATGTACACCGCCGCGCAGCCCGACGAGGCCACCCAGGCGTTCATCGACTTCATGATGAGCGACGAGGTCCAAGGCAGCCTGGTTGCCGACAACGGCTACATCTCGGTTTCCGGAATGAAGGTCGAGCGCGATGCCGACGGCAATGTGACCAAGCTCTAGCGCTCTCATTTGCGTGCCCGGTTGTCGCCTTGCGGCGGCGGCCGGGCTTGTTTGCGTTGCGCGGCGGTTGTTTGCCGCCGACGCGAAGGTCGTCCAATGGAAAGGAGGCGCGCCTGTGGCAAGAAGGCCTATGCCGAAAAAGCGCATCGAGCTTATCGGCAGATCGGTTTCGGGGCTGTGCGTGACCGCCATCGTGCTGCTGGTGATAACGCTCGTGTTTATGGTGGCCCAGCATGGTTTGGCCACGTTCTTCGTCGACGGCATCTCGCCGCTCGACTTCTTCTGCGGCACCACATGGAACCCGCATCAGGCCGACGCGAACGGCAATCCAACGGTTGGCGCGCTGCCCATGATTGTGGGCTCGTTCTCGGTTACGCTGCTGTCGACGCTTATCTCGCTGCCGTTCGCCATCGGCTCGGCTATTTTCGTGGTAGAGATTTCCCCTCGTTTTGGGCGCACGGTGTTTCAGCCGGTCGTCGAGCTGCTCGTGGGAATTCCTTCTGTCGTGTACGGCCTTATCGGCCTTACCGTGGTGGTGGCGTGGTGTCGCGGATGGTCGAACTCGACGGGCTTCGGCATCTTTGCGGGCTCGTTGGTGCTGGCCGTGATGATTTTGCCCACTATCACGTCGCTTTCCATCGATGCGCTTACCGCTGTGCCGAAGGCGTATCGCGAGGGCGCGTATGGCGTGGGTGCATCGCGCTGGCAAACCATTTGGCACGTGGTGCTGCGTGCCGCCATGCCGTCGCTGTGCACGGCCGTGGTGTTGGGCATGACGCGCGCTTTTGGCGAGGCCCTTGCCGTGCAGATGGTCATCGGCAACGCGGCGCAGCTGCCTGACGGCCTGTTCACGCCCGCATCGACGCTTACCAGCGTGCTTACCATGGGCATCGGCAACGAGATGATGGGCACCGTGTACAGCGATGTGCTGTGGTCGCTCGCATTGTTGCTGCTGGTGATGTCGTTCGTGTTCATTTCTGTTATCCATTTCATCGAGCGTAAAGGCGGGCTTAGGGTCAATGGCTAACGAAACCTCTTCTGCTGCGGCGGCGCAGAGCGCTTCGGCCTTGTCTGCGGCTGCAATCGCCCGCGCCCGGCGGACGGTCATGGTCGACAAAGCGGCCACGGGCGTGTTGGGCGCGATAGTGGTGGCCATTTGCGCGCTGCTGTTCTCGCTCATCGCCTATATATTGGTAAACGGCGCCGGCAAGCTGTTCGATGCGAGTTTCCTTGCGGGCAAGCCCGAACAGTTCAAGGAGGGCGGCGGCATTGGCCCCGAACTGTTCAATTCGTTCTATTTGCTGGTGCTGACGCTGGCCATCTCGGTGCCGGTGGCGCTTGGCGGGGCGATTTACCTTACGGAATATGCGCCGAAAAACAAGCTTACGCATTTCGTGAAAACCGCCATAGAGGCGCTCTCGTCACTGCCGTCGATCGTGGTGGGGCTGTTTGGCTTCCTGTTTTTCGTGTTGCAGATGGGTTGGAGCTTCTCTATTCTGTCGGGCGCGTTTGCGCTGACGATGTTCAACCTGCCTATTTTGGTGCGCGTGATTCAGCAGGCGTTCGAAGCTATTCCCGACGACCAACGCGAGGGCGGTCTTGCGCTGGGCGCAAGCCGCTGGGAAACGACCATCCACGTGCTTCTGCCAGCTGCATTGCCGGCGATTATCACGGGCATCATCCTTTCTGCCGGGCGCGTGTTCGGCGAGGCGGCGGCGCTCATCTACACGGCGGGACAATCGGCCCCTATGCTTGATTTCACCTGCTTCGACTTCTCGAGCGCATCGTGCCCCTGGAATGTGTTCCGACCCGCCGAAACGCTGGCGGTGCACATTTGGAAAATCAACAGCGAGGGTGTGGTGCCCGACCTTGAGGCCGTGTCGAACGGCACGGCGGCGGTGCTTATGGTGTGCATCCTGGCATTCAACCTGCTTGCGCGCTTTTTCGGGCGCCTGGCGAGCAAGCGCATGGGCGCATAAACAAAAAAGCGCCAAATGTTCAACCTATATAGGCCGCATTGCCATAAGAGTGGTTTTGCGATAATGCGACCTGGGAATTTGTGGCTTCGCTGCAGCGTCTCGTCGCTTGCTCTCGCATAGGCTGAACATTTGCGCATTTTTCTGCCCAACCCTTTTTCTGTGCGAGGCGATTCGCCGACGCCGTGTGGCCTTTAGGCTGGTACACTACCGAGTTATAGCTAATTCGGTGGGCGGCGCGCTGGCCGTCGCAGGAGAAAGGATCGGGCGTGAAGCTTCTCGAGGATCGCATTAGGCGCGATGGCGTGGTGAAGGCGGAAGGCGTGTTGAAGGTCGACGGCTTTTTGAACCATCGAATCGATATCGAGCTGCTTGACGCGATGGGCGCAGAGTTCAAGCGCCTGTTTGCCGACCGTCCCATCAATAAGATCCTTACCATCGAAGCGTCGGGCATCGGCATTGCCTGCATGGCCGCACGTCATTTCGACAACGCACCGGTCGTGTTCGCGAAAAAGGCCCAGTCCATCAACCTCGATGGCGAAATGTACCGCACGCGTATCCAGAGCTTCACGCACGGCAAGGTGTTCGACGTCATCGTGTCGAAGAAGTTCATCGGCCCCGAAGACCATGTGCTCATCATTGACGATTTCTTGGCCAATGGTTGCGCGCTGAACGGTCTGCTCGAAATCGTTGAGGCGGCGGGTGCTACGGTCGAGGGCATTGGCATCGCGGTCGAGAAGGGCTTTCAGCCTGGTGGCGAAAGCCTGCGCAAGCGCGGCTACCATTTGGAGTCGCTGGCCATCGTTGATGCGATGGACCCCACTACGGGCGACATCACGTTCCGCGAGTCGGGGGCTCCCGCGCCCAGCCGCGCGGTAACTGTGGAGACTTGCGAAGCGTAAACGCAGGAAATAGAAGGCTCGCAGCCGCATTGTGCGGTTGCGAGCTTTTTTCATGCAAGAGAACCGACTAGAAAGAACTGCCAGCAATGTCTAACGATTCGGCCAAGAAAACTGGCTTCAACCATACCGATTTGTATCGCCTCGATGGGAAGATTCCCTGGCTGCATGCCATTCCCTACGGCGTGCAGCATATCTTGGCCATGTTCGTGTCGAATTTGGCGCCCATTCTTATCGTGGCGAGCGCGGCTGGGCTCGACGACGTTACCACGGGCTCGCTTGTGCAGGGCGCCATGCTTATCGCGGGCATCGGCACGCTTATCCAGCTGTTTCCCATTGCAGGCCGCATCGGTTCGGGGCTGCCGATTGTCATGGGCATCAGCTTCACGTTCGTCACCGTGCTGTGCGGTATCGCGGCAACGTATGGGTTCAACGCTGTGATCGGCGCCATTATGGTGGGTGGCATTATTGAAGGCGTGCTGGGCCTTTTTGCCAAGTACTGGCGTTGGCTTATTTCGCCCATCGTTGCGGCCGTGGTGGTAACGTCCATCGGTTTTTCGCTGCTTTCGGTGGGTGCTACGTCGTTTGGCGGCGGCTCTGGCTCGCCCGATTTCGGTTCGCCGCAAAATATCGCGTTGGGCAGCATCGCGCTTATCGCGTGCCTGGTGTTCCAGGTTTTGGCAAAGGGTAAAACCAAGCAACTTTCGGTGCTGTTTGGCCTGGTCGTTGGCTATATTGCGGCGTTGCTCATGGGGGCGGTCGACTTCTCTGCGTTCGCGACGACCAAACCGGTTGCCGTGCCCGAAATTATGCCCTTCACGCCGGAATTCGAGCCCTCGGCCATCCTCGCGGTTACGCTCATTTTCCTGGTGTCGGCGACCGAGACCATCGGCGACACATCGGCGCTTGCCATGGTGGGCTTGGGGCGCGATGTGCGCGAGAAGGAACTTTCCGGCTCCATTGCTTGCGACGGCTTCGTCAGCTCGCTTTCTGCCTGCTTTGGCTGCTTGCCCATCACGTCGTTCTCGCAGAACGTTGGCCTGGTTGCCATGACGAAGGTCGTGAACCGTCGCGCTATCGCCACGGGCGCCGTCATCATGATTCTCGCGGCGTTTCTGCCTATCGTCAGCGTGTTGTTCTCGTCGCTGCCAGAGGCGGTATTGGGCGGCTGCACCATCATGATGTTCGGCAACATCATCGTGAGCGGTTTTCAGATGATTGCCCGTGCGGGCTTTACGCAGCGGAACATTCTTATTGCGGCGCTGTCGCTTTCCATCGGCATTGGGTTTACCCAAGTGTCCGAGATTTTTGTGCTGTTGCCCGAAATGCTGCAGAACGTGTTCGCCGATAACTGCGTTGCGGTGGTGTTCTTGGTGGCCATTATCGCGAATTTGGTGCTGCCGAAAGACATCGTAATCGACGGTGCCGAGATGGAAGGCGAAATCGAACATGCCGAAGAGGCCGCGGAGCCTTGTGACGAGCCCGCGTTCGTTTCGCCAAATTCAAAAGAAGCGAGCGAATTGGCCGCGAAATAAGGGCCAACGTGCGTTGATTGGAAAGCGCCTTCAGGCGCTTTCTTTTTTGGTTGGGGGACGCAGCTCCCAGTGGAAATGGGATAGGGAACAGCCCCGTCCCATTTGGTTTTCGCTGGCATATAAAAAACGAGCCGCAGAATGAACTGCGGCTCGTTTCCGTATTTGGGGCTGTTTTCTACAGCGCGCCTACGGCATCTTGGCCGATAACCACCAGGATGTCGGTGCCGTCCATGGTTTCTCCGCCGGCTGCTGCTTGGTCGAACGTCTGCACGCTGCCCACTCCCAAGGCAGCGACCATCTTCTCGGCCTCGGCCTTCACGTCGGCGGCATCGTCGCCCGTGCCTTTCACGTACACGACGGTTGCGGGGGCAAGGCCGCCGGCGTAGGAATCGAGGCTGTAGGTGTGCGTGTCTGCGGCAAGCCCCGCGCCCACGAGCTTGGTCTGCGCTGCGGCAGCAAGGCCGTCGGCGCCGCCGCCGTTGCGGATGGCCGTGACGTATGCGCCCTGATGCTTGGCCTTGGCAGCTTCCTCTTCCTTGGCCTTCGCTTCGGCCGCGGCTTTGTCGGCCGCTTCTTTTTCGGCGTCAGCCTTGGCGTCGTCGCTGGATTTTTCGTCGCTCGTCGTGTTCGAGGAATTATTCGACGCGGTGGTTTCGGTGTTGCTTGGCGGCGTTGCTTTTTCGGGCTCGTGTCCGCACGAAGAGAGCAGAACGCCGGCGCTTGTCATAAGCGCGAGCGAGAACGCGATGGCCATCAGGCGCGAAGCGCTGCGACGCGCGTTTTGGTGAAGAAGTCCGTTGTTCACGGTTCCTCCTAAAATGCATGAGGGGGCACAAAAGTATTCGATATTGTATCGCAATCGCAGGTCGAACGGGAAAATCCCACGAATGAGGCACGTTGCGCAACATTTTCATGTGGGTTCTTCAAGAAACCGCCAAGTAAAACGCCCCAACCGAGGCTGGGGCGTTGCGTCCGATAGACAGTTTTGCGATGGCTCGGGCAGGCGCTATTTCGACAGGGAATTCAGGTCGATTTCCATAAGCCGCTTGATGGCCAGGATGTACGTGCGCAGGGCTCGACGCAGCGATTCCTCGGAAACGCCTTCGTCAGCGCCATGCATGGGACCAACCCAGTCGGGATAGACGTCGTGTGCGTCTTCGGGGCCGAAGCTTGCCGCGCATGGGAACTCGCGCGCATACGTGCCGCCGCCGATGGTGAACGGGTCGCCATCAAGGCCGGTGGCGTCGTGGTACGACGACGCGAGCATCTGGATGGCCGGGCTCTGGGGGTCTACCAGGAACGGCTCCATGCCAAGCGGGTTTTCCACGGTTGCGTCGCAGGGCTTGGCGACTGCTTGGAATTTCTCGAGCAAATCGGCGCGGCTCGTGGTTGTGGGCCAGCGAACGTCGACGGTAAGCTTCAGGTGCCCTTCATGCAGATGGATTGTTCCCGCTATGCATGTGAGGTGGCCAAAGTACTCGTCGACCGAATCTATGCCGATGCTGCTGCCGTCTGTCGAATCCATGATTTGGCACGCCATGCGCAAGAATGCTGCCTCGTCTTCGCTGCACAGGCTGTTGTCGAGCGCGTAGCGAGCGGCCAACGCGATGGCGTTGACGGTTCCTTCGGGAAGCGACGCATGGCCGCCTTTTCCGGTCGCGACGATTCTCGCCGTGCCGTTGCCCTCGTCGATAATCTCGATTGAAGGCGCCGCGGGAAGGTCGGCGGCATTCGCGCGCACGACAAGCGTTGCCTGGCTGGGAACGGCGTTGGTGGCCGCGTCGCCGGTGGTGAAATCGACGATAGAGCCGCCTTCGAGCTGCTTCGAGGTGATGATGCCGTCGAATTGTCCCTTTTCGCCGTAGCATACCGAGAACTCGGCATCGGCGGTGAACAAGAATGCGGGCGCCTTATGATGGGCCAAGTAGTAGCCGACGTCGCGCATGGTGCCGGTTTCCTCATTCGTGCCCACGAGCATTCGAATGGTGTAGGGAAGCTTGGCGTCTTCGGCTTCGCAGCGTTCGGCGAAGAATTTCATTGCGTACAGCGACAGCACCAGCGGACCTTTGTCGTCGAGCACGCCGCGGCCAATCAGGAACCCGTCGCGTCGCTGCATAGTCCACGGGTCGCTGGTCCAACCCACGCCTGGCACCACCACGTCGGCGTGGCAAATCATGCCCAGCTGCGTATCGCTTTCGCCCGGCAGGTCGGCCCAGCCGATTTCGCCGGCCTCGTCGTGCGGCTCGAACCCCAGGCGGTTCGCCAGATCAAGCGCGGCGGTCATGCCGGCGTGCGCATCGGGGCCGCTTGGGTGTTCGGGCGTGGCGGCATCCCAATCAACCACGCTGGGCACAGCCACAAGCTTGCCAATCTCGGCGACGATTTCTTCCCAATGGGCGTCGATCCAGCTGTCGGCCTCGGCGAGAAACGCTTTGTCGTGCACCTCGGTCATTTCAATCCCCTTTCCTCTCTCTTGTTCGGGGTTTATGGGTTCATTCTACCTGCTTGACGCATAGTTGGGCGTGGCATCGTGCAAGAGTTGCCGCACGGTAACGGCGCGCATTGGCGCGGAACCGCAAGGGCGAGGCGTGCCATAATAGGCGCATGAAATCGTGTGAATTGACAATGGACGCGCGGGCGAACGACGTTGCCGCGCCCGCTCGCAAAGACGGGGCTGTTGAGCCCCTTACCCTGTATTATCTGGTGTTCGTATTCGCCGTATGCAGCTTATTGGGCCTTATCGCCGAAACGGTGGTGAGCTATTTCGCCGATGGGCGATGGGAGAGCCGCGCGGGCTTCGTATGGGGCCCGTTTTCGCCGATTTACGGCGTTGGGGCGGTGCTGGTGACGCTGGCCTTGCACCGTTTCGAGCGTGCGCCGCTTATCGTGGTGTATGCCGAGTCGGCCGTGATAGGCGGTGCGTTCGAATACTTCGCCGCGTGGTTTTGGGAAAGCGCGTTCGGCATTGTGGCCTGGAGCTACATCGATCAACCGTTCAACGTCGGCGGCAAAACATGCTTGGGAATTGCCCTGGTGTGGGGCTTTGCGGGCCTTGCTTGGGTGAAATTCGCGGCGCCGGTTTTGCGGCATGCGTCGAACGCAGTGCCCGCGAAATGGCGCCAGCCCATCGCATGGGCCGCGCTGGCGTTTTTCCTGGCCGATGCCGCGGTAACCATAGGGGCGCTGGATTGCTGGATGGCCCGCATCGCTGGCGAGCAACCGCACGGGTTTTACCAGGAGTTTTTCGCAGCGCATTACGGCGACTCGTTTATGCAAACGCGTTTCGAAACGATGTCGATCCACCCGCAGCTCGTCACGCTTCGCGGGTAGCGCCACGGCTCTCGCGGGCGCCGCTTGGCGCGTTATCCCGATTTCTTTACAACGTTCCAAGCGTTCAGAAATCGGGATAACGCGCCAAGCGGCGCAGTCATAAAAGGTTTGCGCCGAAGGGGCCTGAT
>CALBLG010000209.1 GCA_937895975.1 uncultured Slackia sp. | reverse complement strand
CTCATCGCCGGAAATTTCGCTACCAAGCCCGTCATCAATGCGCCGCGCGTGGTCGATTTCCTTGAATATCCGCAACATCTTTCCGGCGTTGTTGAACGACTGATCGGTGACGTGTATCTCATCGATTCTGTGGACGAGGCAACCTTGTCGCGCACCGACGCGACAGGCGCGCGCTTCGCCACCAAAGATGGCATGGTGGCATGGCCCAACGCAAAAATCACGGTGCGTCGCGGCGGGGCCGGCGAAGAGGGCATGCTTGCGCGAGAACGTGAGCTAGACGACTTGCGTGAGCAGCTGGCCCAGGCTCGAACGGCCCACGAGCAGGCCCAAGCCGAGGCAAAGCGCCTTGCCGAAGAGCTTGAACGCAAGCGGGCCATGAGCCTCGAGCTGTCGCGCACGCATGCCCGGCGCGCCGGAGAGCAGGCGAGTGCCCAGGCCGAACGCGAACGCTTGGCGAAACGGGTCGGATCGCTGCAGGCATCGCAGAAAAGCATCGCGGACGATTTGGCTCGCGTGGTCGCGGAACTCGATAAAACGCAGCCCGAGGTAGATGAGCTATCCCAAGCCATCGAAGGACTGCGCACGTCTCGCATCTCCGTCGAAGAACGCATGAACGAGGCGGTTGGCGCCCGAGCGGTCGCATACGAGCGCGAGCAAGAGCTTTCGAACAAGCTTTCCGAGAGCAAACTCGAATACGCTACGGCCAAAGAGCGCGCCCTTTCTTTGACCAGGGAACATCGCGAACGCGTGAGAGACCTTGAGCGAGCCCGGCATGCCAAAGAGCGCGCCGAGCGCGACTTGCGCGTGCTCGATGTGGCCGTGCGCCGCATCGAGCCGCTGCATGCGCTGCTCGCCAACTTGAAGGAATCGGCAAGCGTCTGGGTAGACGATCTTGCCGGCAAGGCGGCGCTTGAACAGAGCAATTCGGCCGAGTTGAACGCGTCCATCAATGAGGCGCGCGCCGTATCGCGGGCCGCCCACGATGCCCTCGATGCCACGCAGACGCGCCTCAACGATATACGCATCGAAAAAGGCAAGCTCGAAGTGCAGGTGGAGGCCGCCATTTCGACCATCGTCGACGATTGCGGCACGCCGCTCGAAACCGCGTTGGAGATTCCTGCGCCGGAAGACCGCGCCGCCACCGAAAGCGAAGCGTTCAAGATGCGCCGTCGCTTGAATTCCATGGGCACCATCGATTCATCGGCGGCCGATGAATATGAAGCCATGAAGGAGCGCTACGATTTCATGGCCGCGCAGGTGGAAGACATGGAAGCGGCGCGCCGTTCGCTCAAGCGCATCGTAGCGGCTATCGACGAGCGCATGAAACAGCAGTTCGACGCGACGTTTACACAGGTAAACAGCAACTTCCAAGAAATTTTCGAGCAGCTGTTCCCGGGCGGTTCGGCTTCGCTTTCGCTCGTCGGCGACGAGAGCGACCCGGCTTCGTTGGGCGTAGAGGTCCACGCGCAGCCGCGAGGCAAAAAGATCGCGAAAATGACGCTGATGTCGGGCGGCGAGAAATCGCTTACCGCCATCGCGCTGCTGTTTGCGGTGTATCGCATCCGCCACGCGCCGTTCTATATCCTAGACGAGGTAGAAGCAGCGCTCGACGACAGCAACCTGCGCCGTCTTATTGCGTATCTCGCCACGCTGCGCAACGAGACGCAGCTCATCATGATTACGCACCAGCGCCGCACTATGGAGATGTCAGACGTGCTCTACGGCGTGTCGATGCAGGCCGACGGCGTGACGAAAGTCGTGTCGCAGCGTCTGAAGGATGCGCTTCCGAATGCGGAATAGATAAAGCCCGCCAACTGCTCAGGTTGGCGGGCTTTTTGCTGTGGTAGTCTTACACGGTTGATATTTGTGACATTTCTTCACGTGAAAGGGCATTTCATGGGATTCTTCGAGCGAATCAGCGAAGGGCTTTCGCGCTCTCGCCAAAAATTCACCGAGCAGATGAACGTGCTGCTCGACCGCGGGCCCGATTTGGATGACGACTTCTGGGACGATTTGGAAGAAACGCTCATCTTGGCCGACATGGGCGGTTCCGCCGCGTCGCAGGTGGTCGAAAATCTGCGCGACGAGGCCACGCGCAAGGCATTGCCCGACGCATACGCCGTGCTCGATCGCCTGAATGACGAACTGGCAGCCACGTTTGCCACCGCTGAAGCCGATCCGTTCGGCGGCGAGCCCGCGTGCGTGCTGTTCGTGGGCATCAACGGCGCGGGCAAAACCACCACGGTGGGCAAACTCGCCAAGGAAGGCGCCGACGCGGGTCGCAAAGTGATCCTGGGTTCGGCCGATACATTCCGCGCGGCCGCCATCGAGCAGCTGGAGGAATGGTCGCGCCGCGCGAATGTGCCCATCGTGGAGCGCGAACGCGGAAGCGACCCGGCCAGCGTGTGCTACGACACGATCGAACGCGCCGAGGCTGACGATTGCGATTTGGTGCTCATCGATACGGCCGGCCGCCTGCATACTTCCGACGATTTGATGCGTGAGCTGCAAAAGGTCGTGAACGTGGTGCGCAAACGCTCCACGATGCCCGTATACACGGTGCTGGTCATTGATGCAACCACCGGCCAAAACGGGCTGTCGCAGGCGCGAGTATTCGACAAGGCGTTGGATTTGGACGGCGTCATCGTCACAAAGCTCGATGGCACCGCCAAAGGCGGCATCGCGCTGGCCGTGAGCCACGAGCTGGGCCTTCCTATCTACAAAATCGGCGTGGGCGAGGGCCTGGGCGATTTGAAAGATTTCGATGCGCACGACTTCGCGCGAGCCCTCGTCGGCGAATTCGACGAGCGCCAAACGCAGTAATTCTTGGGTTGTACGTGTCGGCTTCGTTCGCTGGGGGAACAGGATGAAGCCGATATTGTGTCGTGGGGGAGGGACCATGGCGGCATCTGACCGAACGAAACGCGATATAAGGCAAGCGTTGACCGATTTGTGCGAAACCACTTCGTTCGAAAAAGTCAGCGTCAAGATGATTTGCGAGCGGGCTGGCATCTCGAGACAGACGTTCTACCAGTACTATCGCGATAAATACGAAGTATCGATTGCGATACAAGAGGAAATCTTGGGCAACAATTTCAGGGAGCTCGGCAAGACAATCGGGTGGCGCGAGGCTTATCTGAATACTTTTCGCCAAATGGAAAAATACCGATTGTCCATGACGACGATGCAGGCTTCTCGCGATGTAAATGCCATCATGCCGACCGCCGAACGCAATTCACTGCGCGATTTCGAGCAGTGCTACATTGCCCGCTATGGAGCGAAACCCACGGGGCTTGTTGCGTTCCAGATGTATTGGTTCTCGCGTTTCGCGACCGACGTTCCCGCCCAATGGATCGATGACGGCTGCAACCCTCCGGCAGATGAGTTCATCGACTATTTCATCACGCTTATCCCCAAAGAGCTTCGCGAAGCGCTCGACGTTTGACAAGGGCTCATCGCTTGCGGTCTCGATGTCGCTTAAAGCTTAATAAAATCTGACAGTCGTCATCAAGGTGTCAGATTTCCTGACATTCCGAATATCTCTGTAAATTCCCAGGTCATCTTCCATATGCAATTATATGAGCCACAGGGCGCGCCTGATAGTTCATTAGATTGCATGGGAGGACACACCATGGGGAACACCACTTTCGACATCGATCGCCGTTCCTTTTTGAAGGGCATCGGCGTGCTGGGCGCTGGCTCCGTTGCGGCCGCCGGACTGGCCGGTTGCGCACCCTCGAGCGGAAAGTCGTCTGCCGCCGCGTCTTCGACGGACGCGAATAGCGCCGCGAAGGGGGCCGACAAATGGCTCAACTACAGCTTCATGAAGCGCGACGCCGTAGGCGAGCCCGAGGAAACCGTGCAAGCCGATTTCATCATCGTGGGCGGCGGCGGCTCCGGCATGGCCGCCCTGCTTGAGGCCAACGATTTGGGATTGAACGCCATTCTCCTCGAAAAGAAATCCCAGTGCGGCGGCACGTTCGCCTTCGCGGCGGTCGGCTTCTACCCGAACAACCACTACGCGCTCGACGCCGGCAAGAAGGTCGACTACAACGACCTTATCAAGACGATTATGACGTACAACCATTACATTCCGTCGTATCGCTTGCTGAAGAACTACATGAACGAGATTCCCGAAACGTTCGACTGGCTCGAGGCCATGGGCTGCGAATTTGCGGCGCTTATCCCGGGCGAAGGCCAGCCGGGCCCGTTCTCGCTGGGAACCTGCTGTCATTACGTGGGCGGCGACAACGAAGGCGGCACGGGCGGCGGCAAAGCCCTTATCGCCCGCATGATCGAAGAAGCGGAAAGCCGCGGCCTCGACATGCGCGTGAACACCGAAGCCAAAGAACTCGTGCAAGACGAGTCGGGCAAGGTGACGGGCGTGCTGGCAACCGACAAGTCGGGCAAAGTCATTAAATTCGAGGCTCCCGCCGTGCTCATCAGCACGGGCGGCTGGGCCAACAATGAGGATATGCTGCGCGAGCTTGGCGGCGTGAATCCCGACCGCGTTATTTCGCCGGGCTACGACGGCCGCGATGGCGACGGCGTGTACATGGCGCGCAAGGCGGGCGCCGCATGGGCGCGCGGCAATGGCACCATCATGTTCTATGGCCCGCATCTGCCGGGACCCACGTGGGGCGAAGCCGTGAGCAACGGCGTATATCAGCCCACGCTGTGGGTCGATCAAAACGGCCATCGCTTCATGAATGAGGGCATCAACAATTTCGCCGAAGTCGGCTCCGCCATTCGCGACATCAAGCGTCTCATCGTCATCCAGACCGAGGCCGACATCGACCGAATCACGGAAGAAGACGGCTTGAACGGCTACAGCGGCCAGGGCGGCAGCCAATCGCCGAAAGACGTCTACAAAGAGCTTCTGCAGAAGGAAATCGAGCGCGGCAACGACAATATCTTCGTTGCAGACAGCATTTCCGAGCTTGCCCAGAAAACCGGTCTGCCCGAGCAGAACCTGACCGAAACCATGAAACGTTACTCCGAAATCGCGAAATCGGGCGTTGATGAGGACTTCCAGAAAAACGCGAAATACCTGTCGTCCATGGAAGAGGGTCCGTATTACGCCTTCGATTGCTACGACGGCTTCTTCACGACTATCGGCGGCGTTGCCATCGACGAAAATATCCAGGCAATTGATGAAGACGGTAATCCCATCGAGGGCCTGTACGTCGGCGGTTGCGACACGGGTGCGTTGTGCGGCGACATCTACGACTTCACGTCGGCGCCGGGCGAGCAAAGCTCTTGGGCAC
>CALBLG010000208.1 GCA_937895975.1 uncultured Slackia sp. | reverse complement strand
GAAGTTGAAGTCGAAGAGCCTTGCGAAGCCCAAGGGCTGGCCCATGCCTTCCGACACGAAAATGCTCGAGGGCAAAGATGTGGATACTACGGCTGGCCAAGTAGGCGACGATGCCGCATCTGCCCAGACGGAACCGCACGTCGTTGCCGTGGCTTCCGCTTCTCGACCCGAGCAGGCGAAACCTGCCGAGCCAGAGCTTCCACCCGAACCGCCTGCGCCTATCCCGGTGCAGCCCGCACGCCCCAATCCGTTTGCGAACAGGGCCATGCCCAAGGGCATCGGGGGCGGAGGGACGCAACCGCAGCCGACGGCGCCCGCGGCATCGGGC
The DNA here is from genome assembly GCA_937895975.1 of uncultured Slackia sp. Taxonomy (GTDB): domain Bacteria; phylum Actinomycetota; class Coriobacteriia; order Coriobacteriales; family Eggerthellaceae; genus Slackia. Next base: position 17,349 of record CALBLG010000208.1, on the reverse strand, counting down.
GCTGCCAATGGCGAGATGTCGATCGAAGAGATATTCGGCGCGTTTGGCGTGAGCATGGACAACGTGGTTGAAGAGCGATGACCTGGCGGAAAAGTGCGTCGCGCCCTATGGCGCGGCACCTGATATGGTAGGCTTTCGACCCAACGCGTGAATCGGCCGCCAATGCGGCATACATAAGTAAGGAGACACACCATGGATATGAAGAAAATGATGCGCCAGGCGCAGAAAATGCAGGCCGAGCTTGCCAAGGCCCAGGAAGAAATCAAAACCATGACGGCCGAGGCCACTGCGGGCGGCGGCATGGTGAAGGTCGTTGCCCAGGGCGATATGACCGTGCAGTCCATCACCATCGACCCGGCTGCCGTCGACCCCGACGACGTTGAAATGCTGCAAGACATGGTGTGCGCCGCCGTGAACGAGGCCTTGCGCGCCGTTTCGGCCCAGGGCTCTGCGCGCATCGGCCAGGCGACCGGCGGCATGAACATCCCCGGCTTGATGTAGAGGGGCGCGGCTTCGTGGAATCGGCTCCGGCCATCCAAAAATTGCTCGACGAACTCGAGCGCATGCCGGGCGTGGGCCCGAAAAGCGCCCAACGCATCGCGTATTGGCTGTTGAATTCTCCGCGCGATTCTGCGCTTCGATTAGCCGATGCCATCATCGAGGTGAAGGACGCGGTGCATTTCTGTTCGAAGTGCTTCAACTACGCCGAGGGCGACTTGTGCGAGGTATGCGCCTCGCCAAGCCGTGACACGCATGTCATTTGCGTGGTGAGCGAACCTCGCGACGTGTCGGCCATCGAGCGCACGGGTGCCTATTCGGGCTTGTACCATGTTTTGGGCGGGGCGCTCTCGCCGATGGATGGCATTGGCCCCGACGATTTGCGCGTCACCGAGCTTATGGCGCGACTTTCTGGCGAAAACGTGAGCGAAGTGGTTTTGGCTACCAACCCCAACGTGGAGGGCGAAACCACGGCGGCGTACCTCGCTCGGCTCATCAAGCCCTTGGGCATCAAGGTTACGCGGCTTGCCAGCGGCCTGCCTGTTGGCGGTGATCTGGAATTCGCCGACGAGGTTACCCTTGGGCGGGCTATCGAAAGCCGTCGCGCTTTATAGGCTGGTATTGACCCGTCCGCGCGAAGAGGGGCCTGTCCAGATTTCTTCACAACGTTCCAGGCGTTCAGAAATCTGGACAGGCCCCTCTTCGCGCCGCTTTTTCATGTGTTACACGTGTTAAAGCCTAGAGCGTTTAACAGCTTTTGGCTTATGGATTTCACTCAACTTTGCGAAAGCGTCCGTATGGCGCGAGTGTTTTTCTACACTCAGGGGAAATTGGTGGGCGATTTCGACTAAACTTTTCCGCCATCTTATCGACGCTGCTTATCAATCGGTGTAAAATGCACCTATAGTACAGAGGCTATTGAAGCTTCGGTAACTACAGGTTCCCGCTTATAGGAGGGGAAGCGGGGCCTCCATTTTTTGAAAAGAGCCGTTCTGGGGAGACCGGCTCTTTTCTTTTTTTGTTTCGCAGTTCTGACGAGCGGCGGAAGCCGTCGGCGCTGCGCCCGGTTCGGGCGATTCGTTGCTCCCTTTCCCATCCCTTTGTGCCATTCGGGCGTAAATATGCGCCTTATGCATTGCGATGCGTATTGGACGAACTATTATGCATAACCATCTTTTTTAGAGCGGTCTGATTCATGCATATATGCACCAGTTTTGCATAGTATGCAGAATTGCTTCGACTTTTGCTGATGAAAAAGCTCGAATAGATAAGCTCTGGAAGATAAATTTTGAAAAAAGTTATTCAAAAACCCGCGTTTTTATCCAAAAGTCACGTAGGGAAAAATAACGAAATGGATAAAAATACGTAACAATACAAGAATTTGAGTTATCGCAGGTCAACGGCCTGAAAATCTCGCTTGCGCTTTTTGAATCGGCCTGTCATTATGGCGGTGTCGGATTTGGGAAGACCGGCAAGAGAGAGGAAAAGGAGGCTCGCATGAAAGGTATTCATGTAACGAGCGAAATCGGTAAGCTGAAGAAGGTGTGTTTGCATCGTCCGGGCGATGAGCTGCTCAACCTTCCTCCCGATGAGCTCGAGCGCCTGCTGTTCGACGACGTTCCGTACCTGGAAGTCGCACAGCAGGAGCACGATCGATTCGCCGAAATCCTTCGCGGACAGGGCGTCGAGGTTCTGTATCTCGAAAAGCTCGTCGCCGAGGCTTTCGATGCGAATCCGGGTGTTCGCGATGAGTTCCTCGACCAGTATTTGGCCGAGGCTGGCATTCGCGGCCAGAAGATGCCGTGCATCGTGCGCGAGTATCTGAACTCGTTCACCGACAACCTCGAGTTTGTGAAAAAGACGATGGCCGGCGTTGCCAAGAGCGAAATCGATATGCCGCTCACCTCGTCTGTCACGCTCGACGATCTGGTCAGCGACCACAGCGACAAGCAAAGCGACCTGATCATCGACCCGATGCCGAACTTGTACTTCACCCGCGATCCGTTCGCGTGCGTCGGCAATGGCGTGAACTTGAACCGCATGTATTCGGTCACCCGCAATCGCGAGACGCTGTACGGCAAGTACATCTTCAAGTATCACCCCGATTACAAGGGAACCCCGTTGTGGTTCCGCCGCGATGCGGCGTTCCACACCGAGGGCGGCGACGTGCTGAACCTGTCTCGCACCGCCTTGGCCGTTGGCATTTCCCAGCGCACCCAGGCCGCCGCTATCGACCTCATGGCCCAGAACATCTTCTGGAAGACCGAGGGCTGCGAAATCGAGAAGATTTTCGCGTTCGATATCCCCAATTCTCGTGCATTCATGCATCTCGACACCGTGTTCACGCAAATAGATGTCGATAAGTTCACCATCCACCCGGCCATCATGGGCACCCTGCGCGTCTACGAGATGACCAAGGGCGCCACTGAAGGCGAAGTCGATATCAAAGAACATACCGACTCCCTCGAGAAGATTCTCGAATACGCCACGGGCGTCGATGGCATCAAGCTCATTCCCTGCGGCGGCGGCGACCCCATTGCAGCGGCCCGCGAGCAGTGGAACGACGGTTCCAACACGTTGTGCGTCGAGCCGGGCACTATTTGCGTGTATCAGCGCAACAACGTCACCAACGAGGTGCTCTACAAAGAAGGGCTCAACCTGTTGGTCGTGCCTTCGGCAGAGTTGTCCCGTGGTCGTGGTGGCCCGCGCTGCATGAGCATGCCCTTCCAGCGTGAAGACCTTTAGTGAGCTTGGCGGTGTCGCCACACCGCTTAGTAGCCCCGCCGCCTGATCAGCGGCGGGGCGCAATAGAAAGACCCAGCGAGGGGCGGCAAGTGCTCCTCCGAAGAAAGGAATCAACATGGGTGTCAGTCTTTCCGGTCGTCATTTCCTGCGTCTGCTCGACTTCTCTACCGAGGAAATCGAGTACCTGCTGAAGCTTTCCAAAAACTTCAAAGATATGAAGCGCGCCGGCGTGCCGCATCGTTATCTCGAGGGCAAAAACATCGTTTTGCTGTTCCAGAAGACCTCGACCCGCACCCGTTGCGCCTTCGAGGTTGGCGCCATGGATTTGGGCATGGGCGTGACCTACCTCGATCCCAACAGCTCCCAGATGGGCAAGAAAGAATCCATCGAAGACACCGCCCGCGTTCTGGGCCGCATGTTCGATGGCATCGAGTTCCGCGGCTTTGCGCAGGCCGACGTTGAGTGCCTCGCCGAAAATGCCGGCGTGCCTGTGTGGAACGGCCTTACCACCGAGTGGCATCCCACCCAGATGCTGGCCGATATCCTCACCGTGCAAGAGAACTTCAACTACGACATCAAGGGCCGCACCCTGGTGTTCATGGGCGACTGCAAGAACAACGTCGCTCGCTCGCTGATGGTCGTGTGCGCCAAGCTGGGCATGAACTTCGTGGCCTGCGGGCCCAAGCACTGCATGCCTGCCGACGACGTGCTGGAGGCCTGCAAACCCATCGCCGCCGAGAACGGCTGCACTATTCTGCTGACCGATGACGTGAAAGAAGCCTGCACCAACGCCGACGTCATTTACACCGACGTGTGGGTGTCCATGGGCGAGCCCGACGAGGTTTGGGCCGAGCGCATCAAGGAGCTCGAGCCGTACCGCGTCACTGCCGACGTCATGGCACTGGCCAAGCCCGAGGCCATCTTCCTGCACTGCCTGCCTGCCTTCCACGACACCAATACCACGATTGGCGCCCAGAAGGCCGAGCAGTTCGGCATCACCGAGATGGAAGTCACCGACGAGGTGTTCGAGTCCAAGCAGTCCAAGGTGTTCGACGAGGCCGAGAACCGCATGCACACCATCAAGGCCGTCATGTACGCCACGTTGAAGTAAGTAAGCGGGTGAAGTGATATGCCTTATCAGAAAGGAACCGGCAAGCGCGTCGTCGTCGCATTGGGCGGCAACGCTCTGGGCAATACGCCCCAAGAGCAGCTCGAGCTGGTGAAGCACACCGCTTCGTGCATCGTCGACATGATTTCCGAGGGCATCAACGTCATTGTGACCCACGGTAACGGCCCCCAGGTCGGCATGATCAACAACGCGTTCGCCTTCGCCGCCGCCAATGACGGCAAGACGCCCGAGATGCCCTTCCCCGAAGCCGGCGCCATGAGCCAAGGCTACATCGGCTATCAGCTCTCGCAGGCCATCCTGAACGAGATGAAGATTCGCGGCATCATGCGCTCCACGGCCAATGTGGTTACGCAGACCGTCGTGTATCCCGACGACCCCGCCTTCCAGAACCCCACCAAGCCCGTCGGCGCGTTCCTCACCGAGGAAGAGGCCAAGGCCAAGGCGGCCGAGACCGGCTGGACGTACAAGGAAGACGCTGGCCGCGGTTGGCGCCAGGTGGTCGCATCGCCGAAGCCTCGCCGCATCGTTGAGTCTGACGCGATTCAAGACTTGTTCGACAACGGCTACATCGTCGTGTGCACAGGCGGCGGCGGAGTGCCGGTGTTCGAGGCCAACGATGCCTATACGGGCGTGCCCGCTGTCATCGACAAGGACCGTTCGGCCGCTATGATGGCCGCCACGTTCAAGGCCGACATGCTGGTGATTCTCACCGCTGTCGAGAAGGTGGCCGTCAACTTCAACAAGCCCGACCAGAAAGACATCGACACCATGGATATCGCTCAGGCTCGTGAGTACATCGAGCAGGGGCAGTTCGCCCCCGGCTCCATGCTGCCGAAGGTCGAGGCGTGCATCGAGTACGTCGAAGAATTCCCTGAGGGCCGCGCCCTCATCACCTCCTTGGAGAAAGCCAAGGACGCCATTAACGGCAAGACCGGCACCGTGATTGTCGCCTAGCCGTTCCATCCCCCTCCTCCGGGCCCCTGCGCTCGGGGGAGGGAGCTCTCGCGCAGGGGAAACCTTACTTGGTTGCGCGGGAGCTCTCCCATGAAAGGGGAATCCCATGGCTGAGAAGACCAAGAAAAAGAAAGAGCCCATCAGCTCCTTTAGCATTTTGCTTATTCTGCTGGTCGTGCTGGCCGTTATCTCGTGGATTGCTGCGGCGGCCACGGGCGGCACGGTTACGGCCGCATCCCTCGCCAACATCGTCACTTCGCCCATCTATGGTTTCACGGGCGCCCCGAGCGACATCGTCGATGCGGCGGCCAACCCCGACACCTTCCCGGGCGGCGCGCTTGAAGTTTGCTTCTTCGTTATGATTCTGGGCGGCTTCTTGGGCGTTATGACGAAAACCGGTGCTTTGGACAATGGCATCGGCGTGTTGGTGAAGAAACTCAAGGGCAACGAGCTCGTGCTCATTCCCATCCTTATGATTTTGTTCTCTATCGGCGGCACCACGTACGGCATGTGCGAAGAGACCGTCCCGTTCTACGTGCTGCTCGCGGCAACCATGTATGCCGCAGGCTTCGATGTAATGGTCGGCTCGGCGGTTGTTCTGCTGGGCGCTGGCTGCGGCGTGTTGGGCTCCACCGTGAACCCGTTTGCCGTGGGCGCTGCGGTTTCCTCGCTCGTTGACGCGGGCATCGAAGTGAACCAGGGCATTATCATCGCCATCGGCGCCATTCTGTGGATCACCACTTTGATTGTTTCCATCCTTTACGTGATGAAATATGCGGCCAAGGTGAAGAAGGACAAAGGTTCCACCATCTTGTCGCTGCAAGAACAGCAGGCTCAGGAAGAGAACTTCGGCAAAGATGCCAACTTCGACGACATCAAGCTTACCGGTCGTCAGAAGGGCGCCCTGATCGTGTTCGCCATCGCCTTCATCGTGATGGTTGTCAGCTTCATTCCTTGGGAAGACTTCGGCGTCGAAATCTTCCTCGGCTGGTCTGCCGTGCTCACCGGCCTGCCGCTTGGCGAATGGTACTTCGTCGAGGCTGCGTGCTGGTTCTTCATCCTGGCCCTGGTCATCGCCGTTGTTGGCGGCCTGACCGAGGCTGAAACCGTGAAGGCATTCATCGACGGCTGCGCCGATATGATGAGCGTCGTCATGATTATCGCGCTTGCCCGCGGCATCTCCATCCTGATGGCCGAAACCGGCATGTCCGACTGGATTCTGCTGAATGCGTCCAATGCGCTGCAGGGTGTTTCCGCGTTCATCTTCGCGCCGGCATCGTGGCTGCTGTACGTGGTGCTCTCGTTCCTCATTCCGTCGAGCTCTGGCATGGCCACCGTGTCTATGCCCATCATGGGCCCCTTGGCTGCGAACCTCGGGTTCTCGGTCGAGACCATGGTCATGATTTTCAGCTCGGCCAACGGCTTTGTGAACCTGTTCACCCCGACGTGCGGCGCCATCATGGGCGGCTTGGCTGTGGCCCATGTGCAGTATGGCACCTGGCTTAAGTGGGTTGGCAAACTGCTCGTCATCCTGGCAATCATCTGCTTGGTGATTTGCACTGTCGCGATGATGATTCTTTAGGTGAGGTTTCGCTGGCCTAACGGCCAGCGAATTCCTTCGACGTTGCGCGGCATTCGGGCGGCCAATCTGGCTTTCACTCGTCGCTCGCGTACCGGAGTACGCTTCGCTCCTCCTTCAAGCCACCTTGGCTCGCCAGAATGCCTGCTCACTGACCGGTGTGCGAAAGCGAGTCGTGTGTACTCCGGCGGCAACAAACGAAATCCTCCGCGCGGGGTTGAGCCTCCGTCGCGTGGCGGTAAAGAAGCGGTCCTTCGGGGCCGCTTCTTTTTTGGCTTGGGCGCGCGACGGGGCGGGGCGCGGTATAATTCCGGCCATGAATACTTCAGCTGGAAAACTTGTTCTGTGCCCCACGCCTATCGGCAATTTGGGCGATATCACGTTGCGCACGCTCGACGAGCTGCGCGCAGCCGATGTGGTGTGCGCGGAAGATACGCGCGTCACGGGAAAGTTGCTCGCGCATTTCGATATCGAAAAGCGGCTCGAACGTTTGGACGAAGCCACTATCTCGAAACAAGCCGATCGCATTATTGCGCGCGTCTTGGCTGGCGAGCGCATTGCGTTTTGCAGCGACGCCGGCATGCCGGGCGTTTCCGACCCCGGCTCGCGGCTGATTGCCGCGGCGCAGGCGGTAGGCGCGCCGTACGAGGTGCTGCCAGGTGCGTCGGCGGCGGCGACGGCGTATGTGGCCAGCGGTTTTGCCGACCCGCAGTATTATTTCGGCGGCTTTCTTCCCCGCAAAGACGGCGAACGTAAGGCTGTGCTTTCTGCGCTTGCTTCGCTGCGGGCTTCGCTTGTGTTCTATGAGAGTCCGCGTCGCATCGCCGATTCTCTCGCCGTGGTGGCCGAGGTGTTTCCCACGCGCGAGGTTGCGGTGTGCCGCGAGCTCACGAAACGCCATGAGGAAATTTTTAGGGCGTGCGCGCCCGATGCGGCGGCCGAATTCGCGCGTCGCGACGCCGAAGGCGGCGTGAAAGGCGAAATAGCGCTGGTTATTTGCCCACCGACCGAAGCCGAGCTCAAGGGCGCTGCCGCTGCCCAGGTCGCTTCTGCCGCCGACCGCGCAGGCGAGCTTATTGCGGCCGGCGACCTGTCCCATAAAGATATCGTTTCCGTGTTGCGAAAAGAGTTCGGCATTTCGCGCAATGAAGCGTACGCGCTCGTGCACGAGCGCTGATTGCGCTGGGACGCCTTCCTGTGGGACGCCTTCCTCAGAGGCAACTGTCCCAGGGACAGTTGCCTCTGAGGAAGGCGTCCCAGCCACAGCTTCGGTCGCGACAAACTCGCGGGCATTTTTCGAAAGGACTTTCCATGAACGATTTCGTGTTCTATTCGCCGACGGAGTTCATCTTCGGCCGCGGTGTAACCGACCAGGTGGGCGAGCATATCGCCAAGCGCGGGTTCAAACGCGCGCTGCTCGTGTACGGCAAAGGGTCGGTGGTGCGCACGGGCACGCTCGACCGCGTGAAGAAATCGCTTGCGGCGGCGGGCGTGGAAAGCGTCGAGCTTGCGGGCGTGCGCCCGAACCCCGAAGTGGGCCTGGTGCGCGAGGGCATCGAACTCGCTCGCGCCGAGCAGGTCGACCTCATCTTTCCCGTGGGCGGCGGAAGCGCGATCGATTGCGCGAAAGCCATCGCGTTTGGCGCGCCCTACGATGGCGACGTGTGGGATTTCTTCAGCAAGAAGGCCACCATTTCGGAATGCCTGCCTGTCGCGTGCGTGCTTACCATTCCGGCTGCTGGCTCCGAAGGGTCGAACTCGTGCGTGATTTCCAATGACGAATTGGGCATGAAGAGTGGCACGAACTCGAATTTGTTCCGCCCGCAAATTGCCTTCATGGACCCAGAGCTTACGTTCACGCTGCCGGCATACCAAACAGCGGCAGGCGTGACCGACATGATCGCGCATGTATGCGAGCGATATTTCAGCGGCACAGGTTCTTCGAGCCTGACCGACAACATTGCCACGGGCATTATTCGCTCGCTCATCGACGAGGCGCCGGTGGCGCTTGCCGAGCCCGAAAACTACGAGGCGCGCGCGAATATCATGTGGGCGGGTACGCTCGCCCATAACGATATCGCCGGGTGCGGTTTGTCGGCGATGCCTACGGGCCGCGCGGGCGGTTGGGAGAGCCACGCGCTCGAGCATGAGCTTTCGGCGTTCGACACGTCTATCACGCACGGCGCCGGCTTGGCCGTGATTATGCCCGCGTGGATGCGCTATGTATGGCGCGAGAACCCCGCGCGTTTCCTGAAATTCGCGCTGCAGGTGTTCGATATCGAGTCTATCGACGACACCGACGAGGCCATCGAAGACGCCGTGACTGCGGCGATCGATGAGCTGCAGGCGTTTTTCGTCGACATGGGCATGCCGCGTACGCTGGGCGAATTCGGAATGAAACCCGAAGACGTGGATAGGCTTCTGCCTACGCTGAAGGCCAATAAAGGCGAGGTGTTCGGCGGCTTCAAGAAGCTCACGATGGAAGACGCCAAAGCAATTTATCTGTCGGCGTTTTAGGAAATAAATAACCGTACAGAAGTTCGTAACCGCTCGCCTATACAGTACAATAAGCGAGCGGTGCTTCACTTGCCGGGCGACACCTCTGAAAGGAGGTGGTCCCGATGGATACACAAACGATTATCGCCATTTGTGCGGTAATGACAGTTGTTATCGGAATCGTCGACCTGGCCACCCGCGACAAGTGATCTTCATCAGAAAGCAATAAGCCGGGTGCTCTCCACAAGTAACCCGGCTTAGAACTCCAACGATGTCGCCCGGCTTCGCGGGGCACCGTACCTGCATAATACCATGTTTGAGGTTTCGGGGAAACGATTGGCTCAGCCTTCTATTCGGAAATCCGTGTTGACGGTTGCGGGCTTCGATGTAGAAGTCACGCGCAAACAGCAGAAACATATGTATTTGCGGCTGAAGCCCGCGAGCGAGGCCGAATCGCGCGGTGCGGGCTTTCGCGTGTGCGTAAGCGCGCCGTTGCGGTACACCGATGCGCGTATTGCTCGGTTTGTCGAGGATCGCTTGTCATGGGTTCGCCAGCATGCGGCGAAAATCCAGGCGGGCGAGCGGCGTCGCGAATCGCAAGGTACGGCGGGCGCGCCGACCGAGGAAGAACTTGCCCAATGGCGTGCGGTGGTGGCTGCATTCACGCCGGCGCTCATCGAAAAATGGGCGCCCATTTTGGGCGTGAGGCCTGGCAAGCTCGCATATCGTAACATGGTGAGCCGCTGGGGAAGTTGCAATGTGAAAACGGGCCGCATCTGCATCAACGTGCAGCTTGCCGCGCAGCCGCCCGAATGCTTGGAATACGTGGTGGTGCATGAGCTGTGCCATCTTATCGAAGCGAACCACGGGCCGCGTTTCCATGCGCTGCTCGATGCCCATCTTTCGCATTGGCGCGAAGCAGAACGAAAGCTTTGCGGCGCAATTCGACGGTGACACGTTAAACGCTCAGAGCATTTGACACGTTTTACGCGTGCGGTGCTGGATTGCTTCCCGAGCCGTAGTCGCACAGCTGGCATTGGCGTGGCGCTTCGGATTTCACTTCGCGGTGGAACATGCCCGACCATGCGCAAATGCTCTGCAGGATGGGGATGACCGATGCTCCCTTTTCGGTGAGCGAGTATTCAACGCGTGGCGGTATCTCATCGAAACTTTTGCGATTTACCAGGTCGTCTGATATAAGCTCTTTTAAGGCTGCTGCTAATACGGCATCGGATATGTTCGTCATTTCGCTGCGCAGCTCGCCGTATCGCAACGTGTGTTTCGCAGCCAGCACGCACAGGATGCGCGATTTCCAGCGACCGCCGAATACATCGAGCCCATATTCGAGCGGGCAGCGAATATCTTTTTCAAGCTTGCGTTTATGCGTCATGGCGTGGTCCTCGGGCTTTGATTCGTTTTCGCTCTAGCCTAGCGAGTGGACAAAATTCCCTCAAGTAGCTAATAAAAATATGAGCGACCATCTAAAAGATAAGCGACTTATGATTTTCCCCATATCTTTCTGTTGCGTGGTGACTTTTGTACATTGAGCGTGTCGGTGGCGGGCCTACCCCCAAGGTTCTCGTGATACCAACCCTGCAGGCCCGCCGCGACGATTTTATTCGCGTGTCGAAAGGAACAATCATGAGCGTGAAGGCGTATTTGCAGGTAATTATGACTATCGACCCCGAGAATCGTGCCGCCGCGGCGAAGGTGTACACCGACTATCGCCAGCCCTTCCTCGACGAAATTGAAGGCGCGCTCACCAAAGAGTGCCTCGTCCGAGATGAAGATGTGCAGGTGATTCATGGTTTCGATTCCATGGAGCATGCCAAGGCGTATCTCGAAAGCGACCTGTTCAAAACCAAGGTGGCTCCGGGCTTGGCTCCTACGTGGGCTGCTGACCCCGACATTCGCTTCTACGAGGTTTTGTAGAGCGTCGTCGCGTTGGAATGCGCTCGGTGCTTTGAGCGTTTGGCGAATTTCAGGCGAGCGCATCAATCGAGCTCTTCCTTTTCCAGCCTCGCAGTGCATGCGGGGCTTTTTTGCGCCGTGGGCAGGTGCGCATGCCGTGTTCGACCGATGCTGGGACGCGTTAAACGCTCGGAGCGTTTAACGCGTTCTGGGCATGGCAGCGGGTAGCGCTTTGGCTGTTTAGCGAGTTTTGCGGGCTTGCGTGCGAGTGCGCTACAATAACAAGGTTTGAGAAACCCGATGCTTGTCGGCGTCATTGGCCGCGCAGGCGAGAAGGAGCGTACATGTCCAAGCCGTCATTCTTTATTACCACGCCTATCTATTACGTAAACGCCGCGCCCCACCTGGGCACCGCATATTCGACGATTCTTGCCGACGTGCAGGCGCGTTACCGCCGCGCGATGGGCTACGACGTGAAATTCCTCACCGGCATGGACGAGCATGGCGAAAAGGTGGCCGAGGCCGCCGAAAAGCACGGCTTCGATTCGCCGCAGGCATGGTGCGACAGCCAGGCGCCCCTGTTCCAGAACCTGTGGAAGACGCTCGAGATTTCCAACGACGACTTCATTCGCACTACCGAGCCGCGCCAGCACCACGCGGTGCAGTACCTGTGGGAGCGTATGCAAGAGTCGGGCTATCTGTATAAGGGCAGCTACGACGGTTGGTATTGCGTACCCGACGAAACGTACTATACCGACAATCAGGTGAAGAAGGGCGACGAGGAATACGGCTCGGTGGGCCAGCATTTGTGCCCCGATTGCCATCGCCCGCTTGAGCGCGTGCAGGAAGAGTCGTACTTCTTCAAGCTTTCCGCGTTCCAAGACAAGCTGCTGAAGCTCTACGACGAGCATCCCGAATTCGTGCAGCCCGACTTCCGCATGAACGAAGTGCGCAGCTTCGTCGAAGGCGGCTTGAACGACCTTTCCGTTAGCCGCACCAGCTTCGATTGGGGCATTCCCGTGCCGTTCGACGACGGCCACGTGACCTATGTGTGGTTCGACGCGCTGCTGAATTACATGACGGCTGTGGGCTATGGCTTGGACGACGACGCCTCAAAGGCCGAGTTCGCGTTCCGCTGGCCTGCACAGTTCCATATCGTGGGCAAAGACATCATCCGCTTCCACTGCGTTATTTGGCCGGCCATGCTGATGGCTATCGGTGAGTCGCTGCCCGAGCATGTGTTCGCGCATGGCTTCCTCACGGTGCGCAATTCCGAAACCGGCAAGGCCGAGAAGATGTCGAAGAGCCGCGGCAACGCCATCGCCCCGCAAGACGTCATCGATCTTCTGGGCGTTGAAGGCTATCGCTACTACTTCATGACCGACGTGACGCCCGGCACCGACGGCGCCATTTCGTTCGAGCGCATGGAGCAGGTGTACAACGCCGACCTGGCCAATAGCTGGGGCAACCTGATTTCGCGCTCGCTGAACATGAGCGCGAAGTACTTCGACGGTTGCGCGCCTGCGAAGCCCGCCAGCGCCGACGCCTTCGAAAATCCGCTGGCGAAAATCGCCGATGGCCTGGTCGACCGCTATGCGGCGGCTATGGACATGCTCGACTACGGCGCGGGCAAAGATGCCGTTATGGAGCTCATCCATGCGGCGAACCATTACATTGAGGATTCGGAGCCGTGGACGCTCGCGAAGGACGAGGCCAAGGCCGACGAGCTGGCGTTCGTGATTTACAACCTGCTTGAGGCCATTCGCATTTCGGCGCATCTGCTGGAGCCGTTCATGCCTTCTACCAGCGCCGAGGCGCTTCGTCGCCTTTCGTGTGAGGCCGAGGCCGATTGCGACAACCTGGCCGAAACGTGCATGTGGGGCGGCTTGGCTGGCGGCGCGCCGGTCGAGAAGGGCGATGCCTTGTTCCCGCGCCTGCAGAAGAACGACTAACCGATCGAAATGATGAATGGAAGCCCGGCTTCGTCTGCGCGAGGTCGGGCTTTTTTGTACGCATGGGCATGATACAATGCCCGCGTGCTGGCAAAGTCCGACGCGGAGCGGCGCTTCAATGTAGATTGGAGCAACGCTTATGTTTGAAAGAATTCTATTTGCTGCAGCTGCGGTCGCCACAATAGCGGGCTTTATTCTTGAGGTCTGGCGAGAAATGAAATCAAATGCGCGCGAGGGCGACAAGGGGAGAAAAAAGAAGGGCCGGAGCTAACCGACCCAACTAATTCGTAAACACCTGCGCCGCCCGTTGCTTCCTTGGCCGGAACGGGCTTTGCCAGTGCACCTGAAGTATACCACGCTGCAGCTGGCTTATTCAATGGTGCTGCGGCGTATGAAGTTTGGATGTTGGCAATGACTCAAAAGAATTCCGATATCGAACCCGATGGTGATGCGGGGTATTTGCTGTTCGGCGATGCGTTGTTCCGCAGACATCGCAAAACCGGGTGGGCTTATATGGGCTCGCCGGCGCCTGCGCTCGAGGCTCCCGTGGCCGATACTCACGCGCATTTGGCCATGCTTTCGCGCCCGGCGCTTTCGCTTGCGCGATGTGCGGTGGTTGGCGTCGATTTCGTGTGCTCGCTGTGCGATCCGGCCGAGGCTGACGAATGCAATCGCACGTATCATGAAATAGACGCATGGCGTGCTGAAGCGCTTCGCATACTGCCCGAGGTGTTTGAGGCCACGCGTCGCAACGTGACGGCGGAGCGCGAGATACTCGAGGCCCAGGCGCATGCGACGAGCAAAAAACATGCCGTGCAGGCGGCTGAAGCGGAGGCGTTGCTCGAATCGCTCGCGGTTGACGAGCGCGCATGCAACCTGTGCTGGGGCGCTGAACCGGCCATTCCTCGCGTGCGCATCGCATGCGGTGTGCATCCGCATGTGGCAAGCCAATGGGATGCCGACATGGAGGCGCGTTTGCTGGCACGCTTGGCCGACCCGCGCACGGTTGCTTTGGGCGAGGTTGGCTTGGATTACCATTACGACTTGTCGCCCCGTGATGTGCAGCAGGACGTGTTCCGCCGCCAGGTGCAGCTGGCGCACATGACGGGGTTGCCGCTGGTGCTTCATGTGCGCGACGCCCATGAAGATGCGTTTCGCATTCTCGAGGAAGAGGGCTGGCCGGCGGCGGGCACGCTGTTGCATTGCTGCAGCGTGGGGCCCGAGGAGCTTGCCCGCTGGGTCGACCGTGGCGCGTGCGTGGCGTTCGGCGGTGCGGTCACCTTCCAGCGAAGCGACGATTTGCGCGCATCGGCGGCCATGGTGCCGGCCAATCGCTTGTTTACCGAAACCGATTCGCCTTATATGGCGCCCGTGCCGTTCCGCGGCATCGAGTGTGGGCCTGAATTCACCATTTTTGCCGCCGAGCGCATAGCCAAGGTTCGAGGGGCCGCCCCTGGCGAGGCTCGCCGCGTATTGCTGCAGCAGATGCATGACGCGGGCGTGGCGTTCTTGGGCCGCGAACCCACGGAATGGCAGCGTGCGCATGCCAATATGGCGAGGGATGCACGATGAGCGCTGCGCAGGGCTCCTATGAGCTGGTGCTCTGCGGCTCGCCGCGCAAAAATGGCGTGTCTTCGCGCTATGCGACGCGGCTGATTGCCGACCTTGAAGCGAAAGGCGTCGCCGTCGAGCATTGGAACGTGGCCGACCATGCCGTGGGTGGCTGCATCGGTTGCGAGGGATGTCGTCGCGCGCTGCAACGCGTTGAATGCTCCGAGCGTTTAACGCGTTGCGTGGTTCGCGACGATATGGACGGTTTGTATGCGCTGCTCGATGGCGCGGCGGCGGTTCATGTGGTGGCGCCTGTGTATTTCTCGGGGCCAACGGCGCAGTTCAAGGCTGTTTTGGATCGGCTTCAGCCATACTGGGAGAAACGGCGCGGGCCGAATAGGCAGCCAGGTGCGGCCGATGCGCCAAAGCGCCCCGTAACGTTGCACGTAATTGGTTCGGGCGGCGACCCATATGGATTTGGCGCGTTGGAAAGCTGCGTGCGTTCGGCATTTGGCGCGGCCGGTTGGCGCATTGCGGAAGTGGTCGACCGCATTGGCTGGGGACAGCCCGAAGCGGAAACGAAGAAGGAAACGTTCGAATAGGGGAACTGAATGGCAATTGCATCGCCTTTGGCGTCGGTGGGGGCTACACGTGATGTTTTGGCTCGCCACGGGCTGGCTACGAAGCATTCGTTGGGCCAGAATTTTTTGGTGAACGACAGCGTTATTGCGAACATCTGCAAGCTTTCCGAGGTATGCGAAGCCGACAATGTTCTTGAAGTCGGCCCAGGCATTGGCACGCTGACGGTGGCGCTTTTGCCGCGCGCGAAGCACGTGCTGTCGGTCGAGCGCGACCCCGATTTGCCGGCGGTGCTGGCCGAGACGTGCGACGACTTCCAAAATTTCACGCTTATCGGCAAAGATGCTCTGCGCCTGACCGACGACGATTTGGCCGAGGCGTTTGGCAAGCAGGCCGTTGTGGTGGGCGAAGCGCCGAACAAGTTCATATCGAATTTGCCCTATGCCGTTGCAGCCACTTTGGTACTGGACTATTTCCAGCGCATCGACAGCCTGCAAAGCGCTACGGTTATGGTGCAAAGCGAGGTGGCCGACCGCATGGAGGCCGCGGTGGGTACGAAAGACTACGCGGCCTATTCGGTGAAGCTGCAGCTTATCGCGAAGGCGACGGGTCGATTCCAGGTGTCGCCGGGCAATTTCTTCCCGCCGCCGCGCGTGACTAGTTCGGTTATTCGCCTTGATCGTAGAAGCGACCTGGGGCTTTCCGCCCAGGAAATCGACGATGCAAGCGTCGCTGCCGATGCGGCGTTTTTCACGCGTCGCAAAACCATTTCAAATTCGATGAAGGGCTACTTTTCGAGCCGAGGCCCCGAGGGCAAGGCGATCGCAGCGCGGCTGCCCGAGATTTTGGTCGAAGCGGGCATCGACGCGAAGCGCCGTGGCGAGACGCTCGAGCTTGCCGAATTCGTCGAGCTCGGCCGCGTGCTGGCGTCTGCCCTGGAAGGGTAACGCCACGGCAACGGCAATTGGGCATCTACCTGCAGATTCTATGAAGCTTGACATTCCGTGGTATTGTATTCCCTTGCGTGTACTAGCGCGTCGAGCACCGACGCCATTCTATATATGTGAAAAGGAATCCCCCGAATGGAACTTGAAAAGCAGGCAAATCTCGTCGGCGATATTCGCGCCGAGCTCATGGATCGCATCAACACTCGCGTAAAGGTTCGTGCGAATATGGGCCGCTCGAAAATCGTCGAATGCGAAGGCACGTTGCTGCAGGCGCATCCCGCGCTGTTCGTGCTGGAGGTCGATCGCAAGCGTGGCCGCAAGGCTCGCCAGTCGTACCAGTACGTGGACATTCTCACGGGCATGGTTGAGCTGTTCGATGCCGAGACCAAAGAGCCCATTTTCGGCAAGTTCATGGACGACGAGACGGAAGAAAACACCGCCGCGTCTGCGCTCGAGGCTCTTCTGAGTGACGACTTGGAGGACGATGACGACGACCTGTAGGCCGGTTCGTGCACGTTGCGCGCGCGGCGATGCTCGATTTCGAATAAGGAAGAAATTGGGTATTGACGGCTGCAGTGCAAACGTGCATAATACTTTCTTGCGCGTAAGCGCGCCACTACGTGGGGATGTAGCTCAGCTGGGAGAGCATCACGTTCGCAACGTGGGGGTCGTGGGTTCGAATCCCATCATCTCCACCACGTAATTTTTGCAGGTCAGGCGAGTGCCTGACCTGTTTTGTTTTCAGGATAAAAGGGATTCGAACCGTTGAGGTCGATTCGCGTTAAGAAAACAGCCCAGTGGGCTGTTTTTAGCGAATCGCGAGGAGGCTTTAGCCGACGAGGTGAAGCGCGCGAAGCGCGATTCAGAATCCCATCATCTCCACCACGTAATTTTTGCAGGTCAGGCGAGTGCCTGACCTGTTTTGTTTTCAGGATAAAAGGGATTCGAACCGTTGAGGTCGATTCGCGTTAAGAAAACAGCCCAGTGGGCTGTTTTTAGCGAATCGCG
>CALBLG010000207.1 GCA_937895975.1 uncultured Slackia sp. | reverse complement strand
AAAGCGACAAGAAGCACCCGCTGTTTACGCTCGACGAGCGTGTCGCGCTTGCCAAAGAGGCGACTGCGCACCTGAACAACGTCACCGTGGTGGGTTTTAACGACCTGCTCGTGCATTTCGCCGACGAGATCGGCTGCAAATTCGTGGTGAAGGGCCTGCGCGCCATCACCGATTTCGAGTACGAATTTCAGATGACCGCCGCGAACTACCGCCTGAACGACGCCATCGAGACGGTGTTCATCATGTCGCCGCCGCAATACATGTACCTGTCGAGCTCGATCGTGCGCGAAATCGCGTCGTTCCACGGCAATATTTCCGAGCTGGTTACGCCTGGTGTGGAGAAAGCCTTGCGAGCGCGCTTTTCATGCTAAAATAGTTTGACTTGCGATAAGGTGCCAAGTATCTTATCGAACGAAATGGCAGCAACCTGCGACTTTCGCAGAGTTATAAACGCAGCATAAACGCAGCAAGCACGAAAGGGATGCAATGGACGAAACAGGAGTTCTCGGTCTCATTGAGGAACTCTCCATCCTTCTTGAGGATTCTAAACCGGTGTTTGGCAAGAACAATCTTCGCCAGGTCGACATCACCGCGGCTTTTGAAATCATGGATGAAATTCGCGATACGTTCCCGGGCGAGTTTGCTCAGGCACGTCAGATTGTGCGTGAACGCCAAAGCCTCCTCGACGATGCGGAAGCCGAAAGCTCCCGCCTTATCGAAGATGCTCGCAGCCAGGCTATGACCATCGCCAGCGAACAGGAAATCGTGCGCATCGCGCAGCAGCAGGCCGATACCATCATGGCAGATGCGCGCGAACTCGAGCGTCAGACGCGCGCCGGCGCCGAAGACTACGCAGACGAAGTATTCGGCCACGTCGAGCAAAGCCTTGACACGCTCATCACCAGCGTTCGCCGTTGCCGCGATCGCCTCAACAACCAAGGCATCGGCCGATAATGGCGGCGGCTGTCGAGAACAACCCGCTGGTAATCGACGTTCCTGCAGAGCTCTTCGCCCCGGCGGAGAGCTCTTCTTTCGAAGGAACCTTCGATATGGGCGAATTCGATTTCGGCCCCGACCACTACAAGACGGTCGAGCCATTGCGTTGGAACGCGCTGGTCACTAATGTAGGCGGCGCGCTGCTGGTTTCCGGCACCATCGAAGGCGTGGTGGCAACCGAATGCTCCCGTTGCCTCGACGATGTCGAATACGACGTGGCGGGCGAGTTGGAAGGCTACCTCATCATTCCCGGCCAATCGGAAGAGCCGGAAGATATGGACGAAGACGAATTCGACTATCTTCCCGAAAGCAATCAGCTGGATTTCGAGCCCATCTTAAGAGCTGCCGTGCTGGTGGATTTGCCGTACGTTCCGTTGTGCAGCGATGACTGCAGGGGGCTGTGCCCGCAATGCGGCGCCAACCTCAACGAAGGCCCCTGCGATTGCAAGGCCGAAGAAGACGATGTGGTGCGAACCAATTCCGGCAAACCAAGCCAATTCGCGGCCCTGAAAAATTTTAAATTCGAATAGAAATAGGACGCGAAAGCGTCCTATTTTTGTGCCCGCCGTGCCGCCTTCGGCGCCGTGCCGTCAGAAGACCACAGCTCGCTACCGCTTCGCCCTACGGGCTACGCTATGCGCTCGCTTGGCGGTGTTTAACTTTAGAATTTAGGGCATAATTGAACACCGACGGTCTTTGACGGCACGGCGCCGAAGGCGGCACTACGTATTTCGCAGCGGCGGGTCTTCGGCAATAGGCTCGCCGGGGTCGTCTGCGTTCACTTATGCTTTTATTTTAATATGAAACGCAGCCAGTCGGGCGCATAGTGAGCGTAAGCGAACGGTAGCCCGACGTGGCCCTGGCGAGCCTATTGCCGAAGACCCGCCGCGGAGGGACACGCTACTCCGCCAAATCAAATTCCACAACTTCGCCTTCGATCGTCATGCGCAGCGCGCCGCAGTGCACCGCGTGCACCAGGTGCGCCAATGTTTCGCCCAGCGAGAAGAATTTCTGTTCGATTGCCCAGCTTTCCCAGTTGGGGTATTTCCAGCTGGCGTTGCTGGTGATGTCGATGATGTCGTGATGGCCGGCCCGCACCAGGTCCTCCATTTCGGCAAGGCGCGCCTCGTGGTGCGCAATCAGCTCGTCGACGCGTCGCGCCAGGGCCTCGAACGGCACGCCGTGGCCTGGAAGCGCCAGCTTCACGTCGCAATCGCGCACCTTTCGCAGGCTGTTCAGGAAATCGCCCAGTTCATCGGTTTCAAGCATGAAGGACGAGATATTCGGCGTGATGCGCTCGAGCACGTGGTCGCCCGTGAGCATGATTTTGGCATCGGGGTCGTAGAGACAGATGTGCGTCATATGGTGCCCAGGCGTCTCGATTACCTGGAAGTGATAGCTGCCGCGACGGAAGATGTCGCCTTCCTTCAAATATGTTACGGGATAGTCGCCCTTTACCGGCGACAAGTCGGTCGAGAATGCGCGGTTCGGTCTGCGTTGCGATTCCGCGTTCAGGCTCACCGCATCTACGATTGGCAGGAACGTGCGGCTTTGCAGATTGATGAGCGTGCGCGGCTCTTGAAAAGAATGCATGTGGGCATACACGCGCATGCTGGGCCGCCAGATGCGGTCGAGGTTGCCCACGTGGTCGGGGTGGCTGTGCGTGGCCAGCACGTCGATATCTTGGAAATCGAGCCCGAATTCGTCGAGGGCGTCGCGCAAAACCGTTTCGCATTCGATGCGGTTGAAGCCGACATCGACAAGTGCCGGGCGATCCTCGTCCATAATGAGATAGGAGTTCAGCTGCTTTAGCGGGTTGTCGGGAAGAGGAACCTTGATAAGGAAAATCCCCGATGCCACTTCTTGCGACGCATGTTCGTCGGCCATAGCGAACCCTTTCGTTATTTGCGCACGTGCTGTGAAATGCTCGTGCGCACTCTTGCGCGTTTAGTTTCTGACGTATACTTTACTGCTGTGCCGAAAGCGATTCGCGGCAAGCTGTCTGCTCGCATCAAAATTCCATGCAACATGGGGTTTTATGCTTGCGCAGGTCTGAAAGCTTTGCTATTATTCAGCTTCGTCTGAATTCATGGATTTGAAACGTTTCGGCTGGAAGTCGGCCGAGATCGATAAGGAGAAGTGACAACCATGGCAGTGCCTAAGCAAAAAACCGGTCGTGCCCGTACCCACTCTCGTCGCAGCGCCAACGACGTTTGCGCGATGCCCGCCCGTTCTGTGTGCCCGCAGTGCGGCGAGGTCAAGTTGCCCCACCGCGTGTGCGGCAACTGCGGCTACTACAAGGGTCGCGAGGTTGTCGAGACCGAGTAAACCTCGCTCGATAACGCATTGCACGATCACATTGCCGGCTCAGTGAGTCGGCAATTCGTGTATTTAGGACTAGCGCGCATCGCGGCTCAATCGTCTATCGTACGTCGATTCTGGGGGAAGGCTTGCCGCGATTGCGCTTTTGTTACCACAATGACGAAAGGGGCATCGATGCCTTCTAACGATACCGTCACCATCGCAGTCGACGCCATGGGCGGCGACAACGCGCCTTCCGTCGTGCTCGATGGCGTGGCGGCCGCTCTCGCCGAAGACGAGAACCTGCAGGTCGTGCTCGTGGGCCCGGCCGATGTCGTCGAGCCGTTCGCAAGCTCGCACAACCGCTGCACGGCGCGCGTGGCCACCGAGGTTATCGGCATGGCCGAGCATCCCGCCGAGGCGGTTCGCAAAAAGAAAGACTCTTCCATCGTGGTCGGATGCAAACTCGTGAAAGAGGGCGAAGCCCAGGGCTTCTTCTCGGCGGGCTCCACAGGAGCGTGCCTGGCGGGCGCAACGCTTGGCATCGGCCGCATCAAGGGCGTTTCCCGACCATGCCTGTGCAGCGTCATCCCGTCGCCTGTAGCGCCGGTCGTTATGGCGGACATCGGAGCGAATGCCGATTGCAAGCCCGAATACCTTGCCCAATTCGCCCAGATGGCCTCCATCTATGCCGAGAAAATCGTCGGCATCAAAAACCCCAAGTGCGCGTTGCTCAACATTGGCGAGGAAGATACGAAAGGTTCCCAGCTCGCGCAGGCTTCTTTTGCGCAGTTGAAAGAGAAAGTGCCCAATTTCGTGGGCAACTGCGAAGGCCGCGACATCATCGCCGCGAACTACGATGTGGTCGTGACCGATGGCTTTACGGGCAATGTGGTGCTGAAAACCATCGAGGGCACGTCGAAGACGCTATTCAAATCGGTGAAGCAGGTGTTGCTCGCCAATTTAGCCACCAAACTCGGCGCGCTGGCGATTAAGGGCAAACTCAAAGATTTGGCCAACTCCATCAACCCCGACAAGTTCGGCGGCGCCCCGCTTTTGGGCGTGAAGGGCGCGTGCATCGTGGGACACGGTTCCAGCAACGCCGACGCCATCAAAAATGGCATCCATGCTTCGAGCAAAGTCGTTCGCGAAAACGTGTGCGGCCTTATTTCCGAGGCGGTGTCGAAATGAGCTACACCGAAAACCACACCGAAGAGCAGCGCGCAAAGGTAGAGCTGGCGCAGAAAATCCTCGGGTACGAATTCAAGAACCCCGAGATTCTTCTGGCCGCCATCACGCATCCCTCGGCCACT
>CALBLG010000206.1 GCA_937895975.1 uncultured Slackia sp. | reverse complement strand
CATCATGAACAAGCAGCTGTGGAAGACCTCGGGCCACTGGGACCACTACAAAGACAACATGTACTCCACGATGATCGACGACGAAGAGTACTGCGTGAAGCCCATGAACTGCCCGGGCGGCGTGCTGGTGTACGCCTCCAAACCGCATAGCTACCGCGACCTGCCCATTCGCGCAGGCGAGCTGGGCATCGTGCACCGCCACGAGATGCGCGGCGCGCTGCACGGCCTGTTTCGCGTGCGCTGCTTTACGCAAGACGACGCGCACCTGTTCGTGCGTCCCGACCAGCTGACCGACGAAATCGTCGGCGTAGTGAACTTGATCGATTCGGTGTACCAGAAGTTCGGCTTCAAGTACCATGTGGAGCTGTCCACGCGCCCCGACGACTCCATGGGGTCCGATGAAGACTGGGCAGCAGCCGAGAACGGCCTGAAGACCGCGCTCGAGAAGCTGAACATGCCGTACGAGGTGAACGAGGGCGACGGCGCCTTCTACGGCCCGAAGATCGACTTCCACCTGGAAGACTCTCTGGGCCGCACCTGGCAGTGCGGCACCGTGCAGCTCGACTTCCAGATGCCGCTGAACTTCGATCTGGAATATACCGACCACGACGGCTCCAAGAAGCGCCCCATCATGCTGCATCGCGTGTGCTACGGCTCTATCGAGCGCTTCATCGGCATCCTCATTGAACACTATGCGGGCAAATTCCCCACGTGGCTCGCGCCCATGCAGGTGAAAGTGCTGCCCGTGTCCGAGAAGTCGCGCGATTACGCGCACCAGGTTGCGTCAAAGCTTGAAGAGGCCGGCGTGCGCGTGGTGGTGGACGATCGCGACGAGAAGATCGGCTACAAGATTCGCGAGGCCCGCGGCGTCGATCGCGTTCCTTACATGCTGATTCTGGGCGAGAAGGAAGCGGAAGAGGGCAACATCTCGGTGCGCGACCGCTCTAACGAGACGGTGCAGAAGTCGGTTGAAGATTTCATCGCTGAAATCACGAAAGAAATCGCCGATCGCGCCTAGCTAAGATGATTCCCTTCGCGTCGTGGCGGATGGCACACGCGTAGCTCCATAAGCTGCGCAGCCTTCCGCCACGCGCACACCATCCGCCACGACGCTTCGCAGGTCGAAATGGCGTCGGCGTATCCCATGCGGATTAGGGCTTTCAGACTCTTTCTGGCAGCGGTGCTGCGTGGGTGTGTGCGCAACGCGGAAAGCTGTGCAGCTTATGGAGCGTGCGTGCGCCCATGCAGCACTGCGTTGGGATATGGTTGATATACAATGAAAGCCGCTCGGAAGGGCGGCTTTTTGTTTGGAAGGGGAGTGCTTTATGGCGGCCGATACGTATTCGCTTCAGGCGTTGGTGCTGCGCAAGACGAAGCTCGGCGAAACCGACCTCATCGTGACGCTGCTCGCCAAGGACGGCCGCCAGGTTCGCGCTGTTGCCAAAGGCGCGCGCAAGCCGAACTCGTCGTTCGCGTCACGGCTCGAGATTTTCAGCGAAGTAGACCTGCTGCTCGTGTGCGGCAAAAGCCTCGACATCGTGAAAGAGGCGAAGCTGCTTGACGCGCATATCGGAGTGCGCGGCGATATGGAGCACGCGGCAGCGGCGGCTCCCGTAGTCGACCTTCTTACGCGTCTTACGCAGCCCGATTTGCAGGCTCCTCGCATGTACGATTTGGCCACGTCGGCGCTTTCTCATGCCGAAGGCGCCGACGCCAACGGCGCGCTATCGCTGTGCGCCGCGTTCATGCTGAAGGCGTTCGCGTTCTCGGGCTTTCGTCCTAGCCTCGACCGCTGCGTGATGTGCGGCAAGCCGCTTGCCGAGGGCGATTCGCGCATTCAAGTGTCGTTCTCGCCGGCCGAGGGCGGCGCCGTGTGTCGCGACTGCCTCATGTTCTCGGAAACCATCCAGGTGGGCAGCGACGTGCTGTCGTGGGCCCATTGGCTCATGATGTCGACGTTCGACGACATCGGCGCGAAAGAGGTTCCAAGGCATATCTCGTTCGAGGTGCTACACCTGTCCCAAGCCTGGATTCGCGAGCACGTCGGCAGCAAACTGAAAAGCCTCGAGTTCCTCTTCACCTGCGGCTTGTTCTAGCCGCCTTGCGGTGCAAGGAGTTTCGTTTTCGGCAGGGGCGCTCCGTCAAGGTCGTTTGCGTTCATTCTTGTTCTTTATTTAATATGAAACGCAGCCAGTCGAGCGCATAGTGAGCGAAGCGAACGGTAGCGAGACGTGGCCTTGACGGAGCGCCCCTGCCGAAAACAAAACGGGCAGGTTGAAACCTGCCCGTTTTACGTATCTTTGACGGGGTTACACCCGTGGAATCTCTAGCATCTTCTGCTTCAGCTCGGCCTCGATTTTCGCCATTTCTACCTCGGCCTCGGCGCGCTTCTGGCGTCCCTCGGCTTGGATTTGGATCACCTCGTCGAATGTCTTGATCAGCGTTTCGTTGGTGTGCTTCAGCGTTTCGATGTCGACGATGCCGCGTTCCGATTCCTTTGCCACCTCGACGGTGGAGGAGTGCAGCATCTCGGCGTTTTTCTTCAGCAGTTCGTTGGTCATGTTGGTGACGGCCGTCTGCGCTTTAACGGCTTCTTGAGAGTTTGCGATGCCAAGCGCGAGCACCATTTGGCTCTTCCACAAAGGAATGGTGTTCACTATGGTGGTTTGAATCTTCTCGACCAATGTGATTTCGTTGTTCTGTACCAGGCGAATTTGCGGCGCGGTTTGCATGGCAATGGTGCGCGTCAGCTCCAAATCGGCGATCTTCTTCTCGAAGCGCGTGCACATGGCCTCGAGGTCTTGGGCGGCTTGCGCATCTTCCGCGCGGCCGGTTTGGTTCGCCCTGGCCACGAGCTCTTTCAACTCGGTTTCGCGCACTTCGGCAAGCTTCTTCTTGCCGGCAAGGATATACATGGTGAGCTCTTTGAAATACGTCAGGTTCAGCTCATACATTTTGTCGAGCGTGGCGGCGTCTTTCATGAGCGTCAACTGGTGGCCCTGCAGCGCTTTCACGATTTTATCGACGTTCGCCTCGGCCTTGTCGTAGCGCGCACGCAGCGCCTCAATTTTGTTTGCGCCCTTTTTGAAAAAGCCGAACAGTCCCTTCTCTTCAGTCGCATCGAAGCTGCGCAGCTCGGTAACCACGTCGGTGATGAGCCCGCCTACTTCGCCGAGGTCTTTCGTGCGCACGCTTTCGAGCGCGGTTTCCGAGAAATCGGCCATCTTTTTCTGCGCGCCTGCGCCATACTGCAGAATCGTGGCTGAATCGCGCACGTTGATCTGCTGCGAGAAGCTGTCGACCATCTGTTTTTCCTCGTCGGTCAGCATGCTGTCGTCAAGCGCGGGCGCGGCCTGTTCGGCGGGCTGCATCTCAAGCGGCTCGGCTTTGGCCAGCGTGGGTTGGGGCGCATCGGCAAGCGACGGCGTCAGGGTGAGCTCAGGGGCGGTTGTGGTGTTTGCTTCGGTCATGGCGCTGCCTTTCGTCAGGGTGGTCGGTAATGGGAGTCGAATTGCGGAACTTATGGCTGCACGTGCTGGCTTTGCTTGCTGAACGGATCTTCTACCAGGCCTTCTTGTGCCAGCACAGTATGCAAGACCGATATGTCGGTGGACACATCGACCGCCATGTCATGGAATACGGAGTCGAGCAGCTTCTCGAATGCCACGCTCAGCGAGTTGAGCGCGCCTTCGATTTCTCGCTTGGAATTCGCGATGGTCTCGCTTTCGATGGGTTGCGAATCCAGGTCGCGGTACGCATCGAGCAGCTTCACCGTGGTGGGCAAGTAGTAATCCATCAGGTGGCCTAAATCGTCGATGACTTCGGGATGTTCGGCTGCGCGCTCGAAGATGGTGCGCACCACGTGTTCAATCTGGTCGAGCGTGCGAGAAATGGCTTCGTCGGGAATGGCCTGGTTACTTTCGCGAATTTCTTTGATGTACGCCTCGCCGCGTTCGAGCAGGGCTTTTGCTTGGGGCGCAAGGTCGGCGCCGTCGCCGTGCACGAGACGCTGCTGTTCCTGGTTCTTCTTCGCTTCGAGGCGCGCCGTTTGGTATTGCTGGTAGGCGCCGGTGGTCAGCGCCAGGAATTTCTCGCCATCGCCCAGCGCCGCTTGCTTGAACAGGCCGCGCGACAGCATTTCCTTCACGTTGCGCAGCACATTGTCTGATGAGTCGGCCGTGCTTGCCGCCAGCTCGTCGATATAGCAGAAGTCGCGCAGCCCGATAAAATCGCGGTAGCGCTCGAATTTATCGACGAGCTTCAGGCGCTTCAGGCCGCGGGAAAGCAGTGTTGCGCCGCCCGCAACGCCCGCGACGCATATGATCGCCGGCGCCAAGGTGCCCGAGCTTATGCTGATGAGCGCGCCAATGAGGCACGGCGCCCCAATCACGCCGCCCCAGCCGCACAGGGCGATGCCCGTATTGCGCTGCGTGGTGGGGGATTCGTACACCAGCGCCATGGCTTCCTCGATGCGGCGCTGCTGCTGGGCGCGCGCATAGGCGTCTTGTCTGCGTTGGATGCTTTCCGATGCGGCGGCGAGCCCGTTGCTGATGCCCGTCGCGGCGGCCCCGATTGATTTCTCGATGGCCGACTGCAGTCCGCTGAAATTCTGGGAATTCACTGCGCTTTGTACAGCGTCTGCAATTTGATCGCCGATGTTTTTGGAAGAAGCCATAGCCGTCTTTCGCTCGCTAGAAACATGCTGCGTGCAATTCTATCGCAACAAGGTAACGGCGGCGTAACTGGCCGGGCGAGATGCTAGCCGACAAGGCCTGCGAGCGTCGGGTTCATGAACAGGTTGTAATACGTGGCGGCGGCGATTGCCGCAATGCCCACAACCACGCTGACGACAGCCCAAATTTTTTGGCGCTTAAGGTATTTCTCTTTCGAAACGCCCATCGACAGCGCGCGGTGCAGCGCGAACGGCTGCGATACGATGGAAAACGCCACGGTGCCCGCCGTAAGCATGCCAAACACCAGCACGGCCAGCGCGATGGCGAGCGGGGTGTGGTAGGCGAACGCGTTCACGAAGCACGTGTCGGCCACAATCCACAGCGGGTAGAACACGATGGTCGCCCAAATGCCGTGCGCCGGCCCCCAAATGGGCGGCATGAACAGCGCGCCGATGTTGACGCGTGGCACGTCTTCGAGCAGGCGCGCCTCGGCGGCGTATTGCTCGTCGGTAATGGCGGGCTCGTTTGCGGTTGCATCGTGTTTCGTCACGGTCTATTCCTCACGCGTTTCAAATCCAAAATCGGCCGGTTTCGCGGGCTCGGTGGCCTCGATGGGCGCGCCTGCTTCTTGCGCGGCGGGCGGCACGAACGGGGTATCGTCGGCGTTGCCGAACTCCGCGCCCAAGCGAACCAGCTCGGCCAGTACCGAATCGACCAACAGCGGCAGCGCATCGTGTACCTTGGGCGTAAGGCCCTCGATGAAGCTCGACGGGCTCATGTTCTCTACTTGCACGCCAAAACACACGCCATCGGCCTCGTGGCCCAAAAGCGATGCCGAGGCCAACAGGTCGGACAGGCGCATGTCGTGCAGCGACTGCATTACGCCGTGGCCCGCGATGTCGCCCGGCGCGAACCGGAACACCGTGCCGGGCGCTTCGTCTGTGCCGTCGACAGCGTCCACCACAATCACGAAATCGGCTTTGCATACATACGGTAGCAAATCCATCGTCATGCAGCCTGCGTCGTAGAGCGTAACTTCGTCGCCAAAGTGGTAGCCTTCCTGCAGCGCGTCGTAGACCGCCGGGCCCGCGCCGTCGTCGAGCATGAGCCGATTGCCAATGCACAGAATCGCGATATTCAACGGTATCTCCTATTGTCCCAGTTCGACGGGCGACACGCGCGTGGCGCGGCTCGGGTCGATGGTCATGCTCTGAAAGCGGTTCGCCATGAACTCGTTGTCGTAATGGTCTTCAAAGAATTCCTCCATGGCGTTCACCGGCTGCAGGCCCGCTTCGCGCTGGTACCAGCAGTCGAAAGCCAGAAGCGTCATCACGATGTTGACGACCATGAGCGCCGCACATACCGACGTAAGGCCGTAGCGCCATTTCCAGGGAATGGCGTTTACCAGCTTCAGCATGCGCGGCAAAAGCAGCTTGATCCACATGCAACCCAGCACGCCCCACATGGCCATGAACATGCCGTTGGTGCGACCGTCGATTGATAGGAACGTGCCCGTGTAATCCCAGGCCATAATGCCGAACGCGAATTGGAAAAACCAGCTGGCCAGGTATTCGAACGCACCGCCGATTACCGCGCTTACCAAAAACACCACGGGCAGCGGCGCTTTGTGGAAGCGGTTCAGCGCGATGGTCATAAGCAGGCCGCCCACGCCGTAGATGGGCGAAAACGGGCCGTACAGAAGCCCAGCTCGGTCTTGGTACACGCCGGGCTCCACGACGAGCACGTGGTAGATCACTTCGATAATCAGGCCCAGCACGCTGCATACGACGAAGATCCAGAACAAGTTGAAGAAGTTCAGTTCCAGGTAGCCTTTGCCGGTTTCGTCGCGGCCCAGCGTGCCGTCTTCGGCGCGTTCGCGCACCTCGAGGTCTGCGAGCTTGCGCTGCAGGCGGCGCTCTTCGGAAAGCGACGGGTCGACATACGACAGCAGGGCGATGAGGAACACCAGGTGCACGATTTCGTACAGGCCCGGCCCGTGCAGGCCCGAGAGCATCACTTCGCACGCCATGACGGCGATGTTGATGACGACCAGCGTCTCGGCGGTGACGCGCGCGCCGCGGCGGCGATCGCGCAAAAGGCGCACGCCCAGGAAGATGGACACGACCGCGCCGATGGCGGTGAGCACGATTTGCACGATGGCGATGACGAGCGTCGTTGTATCGATGGGGGTGCCGAGCTCGCTGGTCATGGATGGCAGGTTAAAGCCCAGAATTACCGCGACGGGAATCGAAATCATCGAGAGCACGATGAGCGCCGCTGCGTAGATTTTCAGAAGCAGCGGAATCTTTTTCTTTGATGGCGTCGCAAGCGATGTCGGTGTGCCCATGTGTTCGATGCCCTTCCCAAAAACGTCGTACATTGATGCGTTAACTCTAAATCATACCGTGAAACGCGAGGTGGCAAGCGCATGACACCTGGGCTTCGACGAATTGCCAGAATTGCAACGGCGGCGAAGCGCCGCGAGGCATGTTTGGGGCGCAGCGTTGCCGGCGCATTCCGCTTCATCCCTTTCGCCGAAGGATCCGCTTCCTTCCGCCGAACATTTTGTCGAATTGCCCAAAGGGGGTTTCGCGCCCGCGTTCGCGCGTGTATACTGGCCACGTCCTTTAAGGCGGTACAGAGAGACCGGCAAGGCACGCGATTGGCGCCACCCGCGTTATACATAGGCGCCCACGGAAGCCTTAGCCAGCCCCTGGCCAAGGCATTTTTTATGTCCTGGCGGGGCAGGCGGCATGGGTCAGCTGTACGCACTCAAACAACCAGAGAGGAGAGTGTGTATGAAAGACGCCTACCAGGTGAAATCGGTCGTTATGGATGCGACCGAAATCGAGCGATCGCTCACGCGCATCGCCCACCAGATTCTGGAGGCGAACCACGGCTCGAAGGAAATCGTGCTCGTGGGCATCGTCACCCGCGGCGACATTCTGGCCAAGCGCTTGGCCGACAAGATCGCCGAAATCGAAGGGGAGCAGCCGCCCTTGGGAAGCTTGGACATCAGCTTCTATCGCGACGACTTCCTCACGTACCTTTCCCCTGAAGTGCACGCCACGCACATCCCGTTTACGCTCGACGGCAAAACCGTCGTGCTCGTCGACGACGTGCTCTACACCGGCCGCACCATTCGCGCCGCCCTCGACGCGCTCATGGATTTGGGCCGCCCGTCGTCCATCCAACTCGCGGTGCTCGTCGACCGCGGCCACCGCGAACTTCCCATCCGCGCCGACTACGTGGGCAAAAACGTGCCCTCGTCGCGCGAAGAGAACGTTCGCCTGTTCCTCGAGGAAGTCGACGGAACGTCTGCGGTTGAAATTCTGGAAATGAAGCCGGGCGACCGCGCGCATGCGGCCCCGCTGGGGGGTGAATAGATCAGATGGCTTTCGAACACAAGCATCTCATCGACATCAACGAGTACTCCGATACCGACATCATGACGATTCTCGAGACGGCCAAAACGCTGTCCGAGGTGAACCAGCGCAAAATCAAGAAGGTTCCTACGCTGAAGGGCCTGACGGTCGTGAACATGTTCAACGAGCCGTCCACGCGCACTCGCTCGTCGTTCGAGCTGGCCGAGAAGCGTCTTTCGTGCGACAGCCTGAACTTCGGCGGCTCGTCCACCAGCTCGGTGAAGGGCG
>CALBLG010000205.1 GCA_937895975.1 uncultured Slackia sp. | reverse complement strand
GGTTCTGGGCCAAACGCACCTGCAGACGGCCCTCTTTCGTGGTGGCGTGCAGCGCGAAAATATCAAGGATGAGCGCCGTGCGGTCGATGACTTTAACGTCTTTCGGCACGGCCTTCTCCAAATTGCTTTGCTGCGAAGGGGTAAGCTCGTCGTCGAAAATCACCACGTCAGCAGCGTAGGCGCGGCACATGTCGGCGATTTCTTCCGCCTTACCCGACCCGACGAACGTGCGCGGGTTCGGAGCATCGAGCTTCTGGAAGGTGGTCGCAACCACTTCGGCGCCCGCGGTATCGGCAAGCCGCGACAATTCGGCGAGCGACGACTCGAGGCGCGACGATTCCTCGCCTTTGAATTGGATGCCCACGAGAATTGCGCGCTCGCAGCCCTCGTCCATCGTTGAGAGAGAATCGGCAAAGGACAAAACGAAGCCTCCTACAGCATCGATTCGATTTCATCGGCCATGCGCGCCACGTTGCCATCGTCAGCGGCAATCCAACGCACGCGTTCATCATGGCGCCACCACGAGCGCTGCCGTTTCGCGTAACGCCTGGTTGCGAGTTTGATTTGCTCGCTTGCTTCCTCCATCGTGCAGCGACCTTCGAGTGCCGCCACCACTTCCTTGTATCCAATGGCTTCGCGCGCCGTAAGCGCATCGGCGAAGCCGCGCTCGCACAGCCCGCGCACCTCGCCAACCAAGCGCAAACATGCGATCGACGCGCGCATCAATGCGGCGCTTCAGCAAATCGGGGTCGACCGAGAGCCCGAAGAACAACGCCGGCACCGCCTGCCCGAGCGTCGACAGACCCGCATGCTGAGCTGCGTATGAAACTCCATCGAGCTCGAGCATCTCAAGCGCCCGCAACACCCGCTTGGAATTGTTCGGATGGATGATGGCGGCGCTTTGCGCATCGCGATTGCTGAGCTCGTCCCACAGCGCCTGCACCCCATGCTCGGCCAAAAACGCCGACCATTTTTCGCGCACGGGATTGTCGACCTGCTCGCCCGATGCGAAATCGTAGTCGTCGATTGCAGCGCGCACATAAAAGCCCGTGCCGCCGGCAAGCACGCAACGCTTGCCGCGCGCATCGATGTCAACGAAGCACGAACGCGCGTATTCTTGGAACAACGAAGCCGAATACGCCTCGCCCGGCTTGCGAATGTCGAAGCCCCAATGCGGCACCACGCGCTCCCCTTCGGCAAGCTTGCCCGTGCCAATATCCATGCCTTCGTATATCTGCATGGAATCGGCCGAGACCACCTCGCCTTGAACGCGATGGGCAATTTCTTGAGCAACATCGGTCTTGCCCGAAGCCGTTGGCCCCACAATAACAATAACGGGCTTCGACAGTTCGAAGCCCGATTTTTCGCATGCCTTAGGCATCGACGACCTCGCCCGACAAATACCAGGTAAGCGACTCATCGATGCGCACCTTCACGATAGTCCCCTCGAGCTCCTCGATGGTTTTGCCCGCAGGAATGGGCGCGTGCACCGTCACATTGTGCGGGCTGCGACCAGCAAGCACATCGTCATCGCGCTTGGAGGTTCCCTCGACCAGCACATCGAGCACACGGTCCTCGAAACGTTGGTTCTGTTCATGGGCGCCTTCTTGCACAATATCGACCAGCTCATCGAAACGTCGCTGAATCACTTCGTGCGGCGTGGGGTCGACGATTTTAGCGGCGGGAGTGCCCTCGCGCTTGGAATAGATGAAGGTGAACACCTGGCCATAGCCGACCTTGCGCACGAGCTCGGCCGTCGCCTGGAAATCTTCCTCGGTCTCGCCGGGAAAGCCCACAATGATGTCGGTGGAAAGCGCCACGTCGGGGTTCTCAGCGCGCACCTTGTCGATCAAGCCAAGGTAATGTTCGGCAGTATAGCGACGGTTCATGGCCTTCAGCACGCGGTCGCTGCCCGACTGCACCGGCAGATGCAGCGCGGGCATGAGGTTCGGCAACTCGCCGAACAGGGCGATGACCTCGTCGGTAAGGTCTTTCGGATGCGAGGTGGCGAAGCGGATGCGCTCGACCCCCGTAGCCGACACCGCGCGAAGCACGTCGGCGAAACGAGGCTCGCCGTACAAGTCGCGGCCATACGAATTCACATTCTGGCCCAACAGCGTGATTTCTTTCACGCCATCATCCACAAGCGCTTGCGCCTCGGCGGCTACATCTTCAATCGTGCGAGATTTTTCGCGGCCGCGCACATATGGCACGATGCAATACGTGCAGAAATTGTTGCAGCCCGACGTGATGGGCAGCCATGCGGCCCACTTGTGCACGCGTTTGCTGGGGAGGTCGGTAGCGAATTTCTCGCTGGCCTCGTACACTTCGGCCTGATGCCCCTTGCCCACTAGCACGCTTTCGATAAGGCGCGGCAAACGGTCGATGTTCTGCGTGCCGAACACCACATCGACATGCGGCAGCGATTCCATGAGCTTCGCGCCGTCACGCTGCCCGATGCAGCCGCCAATGCATACGATGCGCTTGTCGAGCTTGCTGCCTGCGGGCAATGGCACATTTTTCATGGACGCAACCTGGCCCATGAGACGCGTATCCGACGCCTCACGCACGCAGCACGTCACGAACACGACGATTTCCGATTCCTCGAGCTCGGGAACCTGAACCGCGCCGAGCGATTCCAACATGCCCGCGATGCGCTCGGAGTCGTGCTCGTTCATCTGGCAGCCGAATACCTGCAGAAAAAATGTTTTATTGGCAATGGGTGAGAGCATAAAGCCGCTGCTACTTTCTTCGAATTGCGTAGTTGGATTAAGAGTTATTTGATAGCCGTGCGCGGTTCCACATTGAAGCGGATTGCCGTACGGTATTCGCCGTCGATCACGATGTCGGCGAACGAGGGAACGCAGACAATCTCGATGCCGACCGGCGAA
>CALBLG010000204.1 GCA_937895975.1 uncultured Slackia sp. | reverse complement strand
CTGCGTCCCAAATTCCGATTTGTGACTGTGCGAAATGTCGCATTTCCAGAGAAGCTTGCGTTTCCTGCAGCATAACCCCAGGTCAAATTTCGGGGACACGGAAGACGCGCGCTTCCCAGGCCAAAATCTACAGTCACAAATCGGGATTTGGGACAGACATTGCATTTGCTCGGTACGCGAGCCAATTGCTCCGATGTGGGTGCGGCGGCGATTGCTTTGGGACGTTCCCAAGGAGCTCCTTTGCCCGTGCCGCTCGCTGCATCCTTATGGCCGCTCGCGCTATATATCGGCCACGCTTATGGATTCGCTCGCCGCTCGCCGCGTGAATATGCCGTTTGCCGCGACTTTAGGCCGCTAAAGTGCGCCGTTGAAACGAAATGGCAACAACATCGTTACAATCTCGAAAGCCATTATTGAGGCGAGGAGACACATACCGCATGCACGACGAGCACACGCAAGAGCAGGAGCTCGCGGCCCACAGGTCGCAGCCCGAGAACGAACCATCCGCCAAAAGCGGAATCGTCCTCGACCGTTTGCTGGCCGCGCATGGGGCATGGTTCGACGTGACGCGCGGCGCGACCGTCGCGGGCAGGCCATTCGCCGCCCTGGCCGAGTTCCATTCCTTCGGCGAGCAATACGTGCTCGTGAAGCGGGCGAAGTTGTGGGAGGCCGAAGAGCACGAATACATGCTGTTCGACGTGGTGGACCGCCTGGACGAAAGCCGTGCGCGCGCATATATCGACTTCATGAAAAACGAAGCGCTTACGCTTGTGAAGCCGGTGCCGAACCATATGTCCTCGTATCGGACGCTCGTCGTGGTCGCCGATTTGGTCGACGACGCGGCGGCCGCGCTGTTCCGCAAAACGAGCCACCGCAAGAATTTCATGTGGGGCATTCGTGGGTGGAGCGACGTGCGCCTGGCCGCCATCGACCTGTCGCGCCCGTCGGGCTCGCGCGTGGTGTGCAATGGCGCCGCTAAGCGCTTGCGCAAAACGCTCGAGGCCAACGCCGCCGACTAAGGCGCGCGAAGCCGAGAACCTCAATATGGCTTTCAGGCCGCATCGCCAGGTTGCCAAGGCATGCCGGCCGATCATGGGCGCATGCGCCCTACGTCGCTATATAGAGGAGCTTATATTATGAATGCCATGCTGGTTCTGCTCATCGGCGCGGCTATCCTCGTCGTGGGCTATATCTTCTACGGCGGATGGCTTGCCAAGCAGTGGGGAGTCCAAGGCGACCGCATAACGCCCGCCCACGAATTCGAGGACGGCGTCGACTACGTGCCCGCCAAGCCCTACGTTGTTCTGGGCCACCATTTCTCGTCCATTGCGGGCGCCGGCCCCATCAACGGCCCCATTCAGGCGGCCGTGTTCGGCTGGGTGCCTGTGCTTTTGTGGGTGCTCATCGGTGGCATCTTCTTCGGCGCCATGCACGACTTCGGCGCTCTGTTCGCGTCGCTGCGCCATAAGGGCCAAACGCTCGCGTCCGTTATCCAGGAAAACATCGACGACACGGCGAAAAAGCTGTTCTGCATCTTCGCCTACCTCACGCTCATCTTGGTCGTGGCCGCGTTCGCGTCCATCGTTGCCGGCACGTTCGCCGTGGTTCCCAACGCCGACGGCGTGGTGGAAATGACGGGCACGAACCTGGCGAACAGCCGCACCGCCATGATCTCGCTGCTGTTCATCGTGGCCGCCGTTATTTGGGGTGTCGCGCTGCGCGGCCGCTCCATCCCCGGCGTTGTCAACGTCGTGCTGGCGATTGTCGTCATCGTGGCCGTGGTGACCATCGGCTACAACTTCCCGGTCATCGAGCTCGACAACACCACCTGGATGTGGATCGTCGGCGCCTACATTCTGGTTGCCTCGGTCGCTCCCGTGTGGATTCTGCTGCAGCCGCGCGACTATCTGTCGAGCTACCTGCTG
The DNA here is from genome assembly GCA_937895975.1 of uncultured Slackia sp. GTDB lineage: Bacteria > Actinomycetota > Coriobacteriia > Coriobacteriales > Eggerthellaceae > Slackia. The sequence continues at coordinate 4,861 of CALBLG010000204.1, read as the reverse complement.
TACGGCATGATCGCGCTTGCCCTGGTGGGCATCGTGGGTGCGGGCGTCACCGGCGCCGCCACGAACCTCGACATTCCGGCGTTCACCGGCTTTACCGCCGTGAAGGGCGACAGCAAGGTCGCGACCACGGGCTTCCTGTTCCCCGCGCTGTTCATCACCATCGCGTGCGGTGCCATTTCGGGCTTCCACAGCCTGGTCGCCTCGGGCACCACGTCCAAGCAGCTCGACCACGAAAGCGAAGCGCAGCCCATCGCCTATGGCGGCATGCTGCTGGAGTGCCTGGTCGCCATCATCTCGCTGTGCGCCGTGGCCTTCGTGTTCGACGGCTACATGGATGGCACCTACGCCTCGCCGACGCAGGTGTTCGCGGGCGGTCTGTCTCAGATGCTTGGCTGCATTCCCGGCCTGACGGGCGTGGAGGACATCGCCTACTCGCTGCTGATCCTGGCCGTGTCGGTGTTCTGCCTGACGTCGCTCGACACCGCGACGCGCCTGGGTCGCTACATGTTCCAAGAGCTGTTCATCCCAGCCGGCAAAACGCCTGAAGAGGTTGCCGGCTGGCGCAAGGTGCTGTCGAACCCGTTCGTGGCCACCATCATCACGGTGGGCCTGGGCGTGGCGCTGGGCCTTACCGGCTACCAGCTGGTATGGCCGCTGTTCGGCGCCGCCAACCAGCTGCTCGCCGCGCTGGGCTTGCTGGCCGTGTGCGCATGGCTGGGCAACGCGGGTCGCAACAACAAGATGTTCTACGTGCCCATGGTGTTCATGCTCATCGTTACGCTGACCTCGCTCGTGCTTACCATGCAGGCGAAGTTCCTGGCTATCGCCGGCGGTGCGCTGACGCTTGCCAACGGGTTGCAGCTTGTGCTGGCGATTCTGCTGGCGGTGCTGGCCATCGTGCTGGCCGTGAAGGGCGCGCGCGTCATCTTCGGCGGCAAGAAGAAAGACGTTGCCGAGTAGGCCCCGCCTTTTCGAAAACCGGATAAACGTAAGAGAACCCGCTTCGGCGGGTTCTCTTTGTATGGACGCGTAAGTGCTGTCGATTCTTCCCATGTTTACAGAGGCAATTTCAGCCCATGCGCAATTCATCGCGCCTATCAGGGCGGTAGGCGCGACGAATTGTTCGAGACGGACGACTTGGGGGTGCTCGGCACTGCTCTTTCCGGCGTTAAGCGCTTTCGCGATTGCGCATGGGTCGAATCACCCTTCGGGGTAGAGGTTCTTTTGCCGAAATCCGAAGCGCCTGAACGAAAAATCCCGATTTATATCCGAGATTGCGAGTTTTGTCCTATCTTGTCGGCTCAATTTCGGGCCGCACGCGGGAATGGCTGCGTAATTGGCGCGAATGATGGGCGTCAGGGGGCGCTTTTCGCCCGACGAGCACTTGTCGAGGGGACAAAACTTGCAATCTCGGATATTTTTCCGGCTTTCCCGTTTACGCCACGGGCGGAGGCACGCTATGGCGAAGTTCATTTTTCAGGCAATTTTGACCCCCGAGGATGATGGGGACTGCAGCGCCTAATTTCCGGATTTGCCGGGGTGCTTGTCTTCGGGCGATACCTACAAGGAAGCGGTTTGGATGGCGGGCGATGCCGCCAAAACGTGGCTGGTAAGTCGTCTGTCGCATGGCGATGCGGTGCCGGAAATGAAACGGCATGCGGTACCTGAAGGCTGCGAAAGCGTGGTGCTTTTTTTTCGAGGTTGAGCCCGACTACGTTGTATGCGGCGATGTCGTGAGCGCCGCGCAAGCCGCGCGCATGTTGGGCGTGAGCGCCGGACGCGTAACCCACATGATCGATGCGGGCGTTCTAGGCGGCTTTCGCCGCGGCCGCTGTACGTTCGTGTCGAAAGCCTCGGTAGAAGCCCGCCTTGTGGCCCCCGTTCAAGCTGGCCGGCCTAAGAAAAACAAGGTGCTTCAAGCGTAGGGGTTCGTTAGAGCGTCGCCTTCCAATACGCCACGGCGATTTGCGTACGATTTTTCAGCACCATCTTCGACAAGATGGTGCTGATATTGTTGCGCACGGTGTCTTCGCTGAGGTAGGCCGCGGCGGCGATTTCCTTATTGTCGAGGCCTTGCACAGCCAGGAGCGCCACCGCCCGTCAAGCGCAAACGACGAAAGGTTTCGACAATGGAAACTCCTTCACCTTCGCAACCCGTGGTTTCGATTCGCAACCTTGTGAAGCGATGCGATGAGTGCCTGTCGATTTTGTCCCGAAACCCGATTTATGCGCATGATATATCTTGCATTTTCAGGAAAATGCCGCGCACGGAATACGCGACCTGGGATTTCTGTAATGCTAATGGTTGAACGGCGGGCAAAGAACAGTCACAAACCGGGATTTGAGGCAGAAAGAAAGGGATGCTAGTCTCCCGACTTGGATTCTTCGTGGCAATTGGTCGCAGCATGCAAGCTATCAAGTCCTTCGGCCACGACCGACCTTGCAAATGCATCATCGCTTCTCGTAATCGCATAAAGCTCGAACGCGGCGTCCTCGATGGGAATACGCGCTTTCCCGAAGTCTTCGAGCGCCTCGGTGTCGCGCAAGTCGCGGGGAAACACGAGCACCGCATCGGGGATGCTCCACGTTCCCCAACCGGGGCTTACTTCCCAGCCCATGTTGCGCGATTCCGGGCAGAATCCGTGTAAGTCGCACAGCCGTTTGAACTCGGCCCATTCTGAGGTGGCATTGCGCTTTCTCCCAAAAAGATGGCCGACGGTGTGGCCCTCAAGCTCGTCCAAGCAGATTGACGTTCGCGATGCCAAGGGGTGGGATTGCTCTACGACGGCGTCGAGCGGGCTGTCGACGATCTTCGTGCAAGCGAAATGCCCCCAAAGGTTCTCTGCGTCGATGTTTGCGCGAAAGGCGAGCGCGATGTCGGCAAGTGAGTTGTCCAAAGCTTCGGCGATGCTCGCGAACGATTCGTCGTCGAGGTAGCGAATATCGAACGGGCGCGCTTCCGCGGCGTTTCGCGCTTGCTCGAGTCGCTGTCGGACCGTTTTCGAGGTAACCGAGCCGCCGACGTAGAGCGTTCGGCGGCCGCGTTCCGCACGGCGATTGACGAAGTGGTCCTCGATGATTTCTCCAATCGAGACGATATTCAAAGCTTGGTTCTGCAGCCAACGGCCCTCTGGGGTCAGGGTGATGCCTTTGGGGGTGCGAACGAGCAGCTGCACACCGAGGCTCGCTTCGAGTGTATCCATATGGCGCCCGAGGGCTGGCTGTGAGACCGAAAGCCGTCTGGCCGCTTTGGTGAAGCTCTGTTCCTCAGCGACGATGGTGAATTCGTATAGGAAATCGTAATGCATGCGTCCTCCGAATTTTGGCGCGCGCTTGGAAGGGCGCCCGTCCCAGGTTGGCGTACGCTCTCCTCCTGCACCCATATAGTAATTCAAAAATGAATAGCGCAACGCGAGAATCGCATACCCCTATGCATAAAGGCGTGCATCCGCCAGCGGGCGTACGGGACGTAAGATGGACTTGCAGCTGCAAAGGGAGACTCCACAGGGGAGCGGGGTGCCCGACTGCATCTCGCTCTTGTCTAGGCGCCGCGAACGCGCGCCGAAAACAAGAGGAGGAACACTATGGATGGGATTACGAGAAGGGGATTTCTCGGAATCGCGGCATCGTCTGCCGTCGCGCTGGGCTCGGCGTCTGCGTTGCTCGCGCCTGGTTCGAACGCGTATGCCGATGGGCAAAAGCCGGAAACCGATAGCGTGCAGGATGTGTATGCGCGCGATTTTCCCGAACGAATGAAAGATGAGCCTATAGATCCGGTTGAGCCGCCCGCCCAATGGGATGCCGAGGCCGACGTCATTGTGGTAGGCACTGGGGGCGGCCTGCCCGCAGCTACGCGTGCGCTCGATTTGGGCGCGTCGGTGATTCTTGTCGAGAAGCGCCCCGATGTGGGCGGCGGCAGCAAAGAGGCGAGCGCCTGGGTCGCGCCGGGCACGGTCGTTCAAGAGGCCGTCGGCATGCCCGACGTGTCCGCGAAGCTGCTCGAGGCCTCGCTTGCGAGCGCTCCGTTCGGGTCGCGCTGGACCGAATACACGACCAACGTGATGGCCTCGTCGAAGCGTCTGGTCGCTTGGACTGTCGACGCCGGATTCGCTTGGCAGCCCACCACGGTTATCGGCGGCCCTGGGCCCGTGGCCATTTCGCCGGCGGGTTCCGAAGAAGGCGGCATGACGGCCCGAGCCATGATGTACCTGTACAACTTCCTTGCCGAGCGATTCGTCGAAAATGGCGGCGACCTGCGCACGAAAACCGAGCTTACCGGGCTTGTGAAAGATGGCGAAAGCATCGTCGGCATCCAAACGACCGACTGGGATGGCAGCGTCGCATACCTGAAAGCAAACAAGGGCGTGCTTTTGGCGACGGGCGGCATGACGGCCAACCGCAAAATGTTGAAGAAGTTTGTGCCCACCTGCTATGAATGCGCAAAATTCAGCACTACGGGCACGCAAGATACGGGCGAGGGCATTCTCATGGGCCTTGGCGCCGGCGCCGATTTCGCCGGATTCGATGCGTACGACCAGTTCGACGGCGGCATCAATGGCGTCGATTGGAATACCCATATGTATTCGTCTGCGGTGCAAATCGCCCGCCAGCCTTGGCTGGGCATCGATGCGAACGGCGAGCGCTACCCGTATCTCGAAGGCAGCTTTTCCCAATTCACGCAAGCCGCAAAAACGCTCAATTCGCTGCCGGGCCACCAAGGCTACGTGTTTTTCGATAGCAAGTACGAGGAATACGGCCCCACGTTCAAGCAAAACATGTGCCGTTTGCTGATCGATGAAGACACCATGCCCGACGTTGGGCGCGTGCCGGCGTCGATCGTGAACCACAATTGGCGCGATGG
>CALBLG010000203.1 GCA_937895975.1 uncultured Slackia sp. | reverse complement strand
GAATCGTTTCGAAAAATATCCGAGATTGCAAGTTTTGTCCTATCGATAATGACCTTTGCCTAAAAGGAATGGCCGATTCGTCCTCTGGAAGGCAAAATTGCATGTTCCAACCGCTTAATCGGCGTGATGGGTGGGGTTCATAAAGGACAAAACTTGCAATCTCGGATATTTTCGAGGAATTTCCGTTCAAACGGGGCCTTACTGGGCGGGTTGGATGCGATGATCCGCATGGGCTCGGACGCGGCGTGCTCAATTTCTTTTGGGATTCGTTCAAGGCGATTGCTTTGCTCTGAGCAAGGGCGTCGCGAGCGGTAATCGCTTGTGGGTTTGGTTTTTGGTGCGTGGGCGCAAAGCCCGTCGGTTTGCTAAAGTCCGTCGGTTTACGAATCAATCGAGCCACGCCATTAGAGAGGGAACGAGTTTGGATGGCTTGCGGCGCGGCGCATCTTAGGCCTCGGTCGAGTCGCGCCACTCGGTTGGCGAGGTGCCTGTGGCTTGCTTGAAGGCCTGAGAGAACGCCGAGCATCGCGGCCATCCCAGGCGCGCCGCCACCTGGGCGACCGATTCGCCGCTTGCGAGCAGGGTTTTCGCGCGCTCGATGCGGCGGGCTTTCGCATAGCGGCCCACGCTTTGCCCCGTCTCTTGCGAAAACGCCGAGCATAAATGAGACCGGCTTACGAAAAGCCCGTCTGCAAGCTCGTCGAGCGTGGGCGCGCGGCCCTCGTCGAGCATGCGCTCGATGGCCGCCTGCACCTCGAGGGCGAGTCCGTTTTGCTCGCGAGTGGCGGCGCGGCGGCGCTCGCGCTCTTTCTGGTCGCGCGAGGCGGCGAGCGTGGCGACCATTTGCTCGACGCGCGCCTGGATGAGCAGCGCCGAGCCGGGGCGGTATTGCGGTCCCACGCCGAGCAGCGTGGACATGATGGTGCGCGATTCCGCTTCGTCCCACGCATGGCCGAATCGATCGAACATGCCAGCGAATGCGCCTGGCCAGCGGCGCTCGAGCGCGTCGAAATACTCGGGCAGAAAGCAAATGCATCGCGACGAATACACGCCGCCTTTTCGCAGCGTGCCCGAAAACGCGCCCGCCGGCTGCACGAACGAATACAGCGACCCGTCGAGCAGCGCGCGCGGCTGGCTTATCATGCGCGGCATGGTCGCCTTCGAGTCTTCCGACACCAGGCATACGCACGCATACGGCACCTCGGGCGCCTCGGTGAGGCGCATCTCGCGCTCGATGAATACTTCGTGAGAAAACACGATGCAGTGCTTGCCCACGACGGTGCCCCATGCCGACCCGCGCCCCCATGAGCTGCGCCCCGACCCCGACCATCCTTCGCCGTCGGTGTGGATTTCGATGCCGAATTGCTCGAGCTGCGGCTCGAACAAGGAACGCAGCGCGCGTGGGATGTGTGGGCATTGGGTTGTGCTCGCCATTCGGTTTCGTCTTTCGATTTTTCGGATTCGTGCAACGATGCACCGCGATTGTTTGCCGCGGCTTTCTTGCATGATAAGTTTCGCGAAGGTAACTAACAAGAACTTTCTGCGACGCTGCGCGATTTTTCCAAGCGTCGCGGGAGGGTAGCCGGAAAGAGGCGATTATGGCCGAAGAAACAGGTCCGGGCGGCGACGCGCGCGAGGCGAGCGCGTCGAGCGGCGTCGACAAAGATGAACGCAAGCGCGGCGATATGGCGCGGTTGCTCGATTTCGCAGGCGAACGAAAGTGACTCATATACGCGGGCCTCGCGCTGAGCGCGATCTCGCAATTGCTGGGATTCGTGCCGTACGTGTGCATTTGGCTGGTCGCGCGCGACTTTATCGCGGTTGCGCCTAACTGGCAGGTGGCGACGGGAATCTCGGCGTACGGGTGGTGGGCTGTCGGTTTTGCTGTCGCGTCGATCGCCGTGTACTTCCTATCGCTGATGTGCACGCACCTGGCGGCGTTTCGTGCGGCGTCGAACATGCGCAAGCAAACCACCGAGCACCTGATAAAGCTGCCGCTCGGCTGTTTCGGCATGCACGCCACCGGCGAGTTGCGCCGCATCGTGGACGGCTGCGCCGCAAGCACCGAAACGCTGCTGGCCCATATGCTGCCCGACGCCGCCGGCTCGATTGCCATGGTCGCGGCCATGCTGGCCATGCTGTTCGTGTTCGATTGGCGGCTGGGCTTGGCGCGCCTGGCGGCGGTCGCGGTATCTATCGGCTGCCTGATGACCATGATAAGCGGCAAGGGCATGGAGTTCATGAAAAGCTACATGGGCGCGCTCGTTCGCATGAACGAAACGGGCACCGAATACGTGCGCGGCATTCCCGTGGTGAAGATCTTCCAGCAGACCGTGTACTCGTTCAAGGCATTCCACGACGCCATCTCCGATTACGCGCGCATGGCCCAAGACTATGCGGGCACGTTCTGTCGAAAGCCTCAGGTCTTGCAGCTTTCGGTGCTCAACGGGCTCGTCGTGTTTCTGCCGCCTGTGGCGTTGGCGCTGGCGCCGGGCGAGGCCGACTTCGCCCATTTCGTGACGAACTTCGCCTTTTACGCCATCTTCTCGGCCGTCATTCCCACGGCCATGGCGAAGCTGATGTTTATGAGCGAGGCCACGCAGATGACGGGCGATTCCATGACGCGCGTGATGGGCATTTTGAACGAGAAGCCGCTGCCGCGCGCCGCGAATCCCAGCCATCCGCAGGGCAACGGCGTGCGTTTCGAGAACGTGTCGTTTACCTGCGAGGGCGCCACGCGCCCGGCGCTTGACGGGGTGAGCTTCGAGGTGCCGGCGGGCTCGACGGTCGCGCTGGTCGGCCCGTCGGGCGGCGGAAAATCCACCTGCGCGAGCCTGGTGCCGCGCTTTTGGGACGCGTGCGCCGGCCGCGTGCTGGTCGGCGGGGTCGACGTGCGCGACATCGACCCGCATGAGCTTATGGACGAAGTCGCCTTCGTGTTCCAAACTAACCAGCTGTTCAGCCAAACGCTGGCCGAGAACGTGCGCGCGGCGCGTCCCGATGCCACGCGCGACCAGGTGCTCGCGGCGCTTTCCGCCGCGCAGTGCGACGACATCGTGGACAAGCTGCCCCACGGCGTAGACACCAAGCTGGGCGCGGGCGGCGCGTATTTGTCGGGCGGCGAACGCCAGCGCATATCTATCGCGCGAGCCCTTTTGAAAGACGCGCCCATCGTGCTGCTCAACGAGGCCACGGCGTCGCTCGACGTGGAGAACGAAACCCAGGTGCAGGCTGCGCTTTCGCGCTTGCTCGCGGGCAAAACGGTGCTGGTGATCGCGCACCGCATGCGCACGGTTGAAACCGCCGACAAGGTGGTGGTACTGAAAGGCGGCCGCGTGGCCGAGCAGGGCAGCCCCACCGAGCTGAAGGCCGCCGGCGGCGAGTTCGCCCGCATGGTGGCGCTGCAGAAGGAAAGCGACGGCTGGAAGCCGTAGCCACGGATGGGATAGGTGCGAAATCCTGGCGGGAATGGGGCAGGACAAGTGGGGCGGGGGCAGTCCCTCGTCCCACCTCCGCCCCAACTCGTCCCATGCGCCGTACGCCCATCCGCTGTGCTAGACTCGCCCTGATGAAATCACTGGTGAAGGGGTGCGCGATGATTGCCGAGACGGGCGCGGTGCTTATTACGGGGGCCACGGGCGGGCTGGGACGCGAGTTTGCGGCCCAATACGCCGCCGAGGGGCGTGACGTGGTGCTTGTTGCGCGCAGCGTCGCGGCCCTTGACGCGCTCGCGGGCGAGGTTCGCGAGCGTTTCGGCGTAGAGGCGAGCTGCTTTTCTTGCGACCTCTCCGAAACTTCGGCGCCGCGCACGCTTTACGAAGATGTGATCGGCACCGGAATTCAGGTCGAGATACTCGTGAACAACGCGGGCTTCGCGGTCGATGCGCCGTTTGCGGAAAGCGATCCGGTGCGTCAGCGGGGGCTTGTGGAGGTGAACATCGCCGCGCTTACCGAGCTTTCGCGCCTGTTCGGCGCCGACATGGCCGCTCGCGGGCACGGCGGCATCTTGAACGTCGCGTCGGTCGCGGCGTTCATGCCGGGCGCGTATATGGCGACGTATTACGCATCGAAGGCCTATGTGCTTTCGTTCACGCATGCCGTGCATGCCGAGCTTCGGTCGCGCGGCGTGCACGTAAGCGCGTTGTGCCCCGGGCCGGTCGACACCCCGTTTTGGGAACGCGCCGATGCGGGCGCTACGTTGTTGGCGCGCATCGGCGTGCCGCCTGCGCGCATCGTTTCGGCAGGCCGGGCGGCGCTGCGCCGCAACGCGTCCCAACGCGTGTGCGGAATCGCGTGGAAGGCGACCGCGTTCGCCATGCGCCTTGTGCCGCGCGGCTTGGCAGCCGAGGTGGCGGCGCATCTGCAAAACCCCGCCGCGAAATAGGGGCCGATGCCGCGGCGGCGAACGGCGGGCGCCGGTTGGCACGGGAACTAAGCGCTGTGCTGGCGGCGCAACCTGCGTCTTTATGACCGCCGCCTTTTCGGCCATGCGCCTGGGGCGCGAAAACGCAGGCCGCTTTTGCCCGATTCTGGCAGGCGACGAAAAAGGGGACGGCTATACGGCCGTCCCCTTTCGACGTCTTTGGAAGAGAAATCTGCCTATTTCACGGTAAGCACGGGCATTTCAGCGCTATGCAGCACGCCGTAGCTCACCGAGCCCAACATGCCGCGCAATGCGCCCAGGCCGCGGCGGCCCATGACGATTAAATCGGCGCCGTGCGTGGCGGCGTATTTCGCGATGGCCTCGGCCGGCGAGGTGTCGGCGATGGCCTCGATGCTGATGCGCGGGTCGCTTGCCGCATCACCCACGCTCTCTTCGACCTCGCTTTTGATGCGGGCGAGGGCGCCGTCAACCACGTCTTTGTACGTTTCGTAATCGAGCAGGCCCCACGGCACGCCGTCTATCACCGTGCCGTCGACATTTTCGGTCGCTCCAACCATGCCCGAAGGGATGACATGCAGAAGCATCAGGCGCGATTCTTCGCTGCCGCCGATAAGGCCGCGAGCGACTTCCAATGCGTGCTTCGCCTGGTCGGAGCCATCGTAGGGAACAACGATCGTCTTGAATTCGAGTTTGTCAGACATAGCGCACCTCCGCGTTTTCGGGAAAGCTGCCCATGGGGCGTTGCCTTACAGCGCGAATTATACGCTTTTTTGAATATATCTGCAGTTCGGACGCCAATTTTCGAGCGGTTTAGATGGGCATTTCTGAATAAATGAGGCGAAAGGTCGCGTGATGTGTGCGCGCCGACGAAGATATGCTGCGGGAGGGGCTAAGCGAGCGACGCCTTAATGCCCTCGACGACGATGGTCCTGGCCGCACCGCTGAACAGGGGACCAAGCGCGGAAAGCTCGTCGACGGTAAGCATGCCGGGGTTGTTCTCCCTCGTAAGGTAGTCGTCCACGGACAAAAAGAGCGCCTGGGCGCATTCGGCCGGCGTGAGCTCCGACGCCTCGCGGGCTCGCTGCATCCAGCTCTTCATACCCCGTCTCCGTTCATGCTCCCTATCAATCCCCGTACCAGTTTAACTGGTATTTGCCGCGTGTCAATTACGGTGCGTCGTCGTCCTGGTAAACTCTATTCGCAAATGAGATAGGGGAGGGCAATGGAGAATTTCATTGGGCGCAACATTCGCGCGTTCCGTAACCACAAGGGTCTCACACAGGACGAGTTCGCGGCCGCCGTGGGAATTTCGCAGACGTCGTCATCGGCATGGGAAGACGGCACGAGCCTGCTGCGCATGAGCAACGCCGACAACTTGTTCGAAGCGTTTCCCGAGCTCAGCTTTGACGACGTGTTCAGCGCCCAACTCGGATTCGCACGCAAAGTGCTGAATCGCGAGACCGGCGCCGATGTGGTGAATGTGCCCGTGTACGGCTCGATTGCCGCAGGCGCGCCTATCGAAATGATTCAGGCCGAGGGCAAGATGCCCGTTTCCGGCAGGCTCTACAACGAGCATCCCAGGTCGTTTTTCCTGCGCGTGAAGGGTGAGTCGATGAATCGGAGCCTGCCGAACGGCTGCGTTGCCCTGGTTGACCCCGATGCCGATTTCGTAGACGGCAAGATTTACGCCGTGCGTGTGGAAAAGACCGACGCGACCGTGAAGATCGTGCACCGCGCGGGCTCGAGGGTCGAGCTCATTCCCGATTCCTATGACTCTCGCTTCAAGAAATACTCGTATAGAGCCGATGGGGACGGTGAAGATTCCGTCGAGATTCTGGGGCGCGTGGTGTGGTATTGCGCGCCGTTCGATTTCGGCCGATAGGGTTCCAGGCTTGCGTCAAAGCTGGGCCACGCGGCTTCGTGGGGCGCCGGGGCATTGCCTCGAAGCGAACGCGCGGTGCGGCTTTCCGCGATGGGTCGCGCGTTCTGAGCACTCCGCCCTCTGCTTTGCGCAACTGCGGAGTTGCGCGCGACGCCCGTTCCCGCGTTCGCTATGGAAAGCCCGTGAGCGGGCTTTTTGCGTGGTATTATTCAACGTTGGCAATTCATGCGCGCGACGCGCGGCCGCGATGCGGCACATCAACCGATTGGATGAACCATGCGAGACAGGCTCGAAAAGATCATCGCCGGTTACGAAGAGCTGCAAAACAAGCTCTCCGACCCGGCTGTTTTGAATAACCATGCCGAATACACCAAGCTCACGAAGGAATACTCGAATCAGGGCCCGTTGGTGGCCAAGGCTCGAGAGTACCTGCAGGCGTGCGACGACATCGACGACGCGAAAGAGATGCTCGACGACCCAGACATGCGCGAGCTGGCGCAAGAGACCATCTCGGTCGCCGAGGCAAAGCTTCCCGCGCTCGAGGAAGACATCAAATACATGCTGATTCCCAGCGATCCGGCCGACGAGAAAGACATCATTGTCGAGATCCGCGCGGCTGCGGGCGGCGACGAGGCGGCGATTTTCGCGGGTGACCTGTATAAGATGTACCTGCGTTTCTGCGATTCTCAGCATTGGAAGACCGAAACCATGGACGTGAGCCCCTCCGATGCGGGCGGCTACAAGGAAATCCAGTTCAAGGTGAAGGGCGACAAGGTCTATTCCGTCATGAAGTTCGAGAGCGGCGTGCATCGTGTGCAGCGCGTCCCGAAGACCGAAAGCCAAGGCCGCATCCATACCTCCACGGCCACGGTGGCCGTGCTGCCCGAGGCAGACGAGGTCGAGGTCGACATCAACGAGAACGACCTGCGCATCGACGTGTACCGCGCCGGTGGCCCGGGCGGCCAGTGCGTCAACACCACCGACTCGGCCGTGCGCATCACCCACTTGCCTTCTGGCCTGGTGGTTCAGTCGCAAGACCAGAAGTCGCAGCTGCAGAACAAGATCGCCGCAATGGCCGTTCTGCGCGCCCGCCTGTACGAGAAGATGCTTGCCGAGCAGCAGGCCGCCGAAGGCGCCGAGCGTCTGGCGCAGATCGGCTCGGGCGACCGCTCCGAGAAGATTCGCACCTACAACGCCCCGCAAGACCGCGTGACCGACCATCGCATCGGATACAACGGCACTTACCAGGGCGTGCTGATGGGCAACGACTTGGGCGACGTGATCACGGCGCTGCAGGCGGCCGATCGCGCTAGGAAGCTCGAACAGGCTACCGAATAAGGGTTTATCCCACCGAGCGAGGCATACGCGCATCAACGGGGCAACGTTCCAGGCGCCCCTTATGATGCGCGATATGCCTCGCTCTTCTTTATTGAAAAGCTGTTTGCCGTGCCTTATGACGCGCGGTGGTGTTCGTCCTTCTTTTGTATCGTTGAAACTCTGGCGCTTGATTGCGGGGGAGGGGAAGAAAGAAATGTCCGATGAGGTGTGGACTATAAAGGCGGCGCTGGATTGGTGCCGCGGCTATCTTGAGCGCAAGGGCGACGAGAATCCGCGTCTGTCGGCCGAATGGCTTTTGTGCGAGACGTGCCGCATGCGTCGTGTGGAGTTGTACGTGAATTTCGAGCGGCCGCTTTCCGCCGACGAGCGTGCCACGTTGCGCGATTGGGTTGTACGGCGCGGGGCGGGCGAGCCGCTGCAGTACATTACGGGCGAGGTGGCGTTTCGCCATATTGGCGTGAAGGTACGTCCCGGCGTGCTTATTCCGCGGCCCGAAACCGAGGTGCTCGTGAGCGAGGCGCTGGCGCTGTTGCCCGCGCCCGAGAGACGTTGCGCCGTCGACTCGACCATCACCCAGGCTGAGTTCGAAGAACTGCAGGCCGAGGCTGCAGAAAAAGCCGCTTCCGCAGCCGTTGGCAAGAGCGAGCAGCGCTTAGGCGCTGCGTTTTATCTTGACGGGAACGAAGTCTCGAATGCTGCGGCAGACGCCGACGCACAGCCCATGGTCGAGCGCGCCAATGTCGCTGGTCCTCGTGTCGCGGATGGCGACGAACCCGGTCCGAAGCATGATGTGGCAAGCGACGTGCTGTACGTTGCCGACATTTGCACGGGGTCTGGGTGCATCGCGTGCTCGATCGCGTACGAGAATCCGCGCACGCGCGTCTTGGCGTGCGACATCGCGCCCGAGGCTATCGCGCTCGCGAAAGAGAATGTTGCTGCTCTTGGATTGGACAAACGTGTCGCCGTGCTTCAGGGCGATTTGGGCGCTCCGGTGGGCGGGCGCTTCATGGGCAAGCTTTCGTTGGTGGTGAGCAACCCGCCTTATATTCCCACGAACGTGTTGGAGGGTCTGTCCGCAGAGGTGACGCAGCATGAGCCTTCGCTTGCGCTCGATGGCGGTGCCGACGGGCTCGATTTGTATCGCCCCCTAGCCGAATGGGCGCTGCGCGCGCTTGCGCCGGGCGGTGGGTTTGCGGTCGAGCTGCACGAGACGCGTCTCGATGCGGCTGCCGACATCGCGCGCGGCTTGGGATACGTGGACGTACGAATCGTCAACGACTTGACAGACCGCCCGCGCGTGCTGGCGGCACACAAGCCCCGTTAGCGCCCGCCGTGTCTGCCGGCGTGCGTCGTCTAGAAGGGGCTCATGCAGCAAAAATGCTGGTTTTTGGCACGATAAGGCTGTTTTGGGGCCGATTGAGGGTGCGCAGTGGCCCTTTCGGTGCCTTACGGAATCGCATAAGGCTGAAAAAGGCTCTATTTGCAAGATATATCTTGCAAATAGAGCCTTTAGCGCAAGTGGCTATGCCAAACTTGGCCCCAAAATCGCCCTTTCATGCCAAAAAGGCGGTTTTTTGCGTATTGGCCGTGCGCGGGGCGACGCATGTGGCCGCTATTCGGCCACTTTAATGCCGTTTTTCTCAACCACATGCACGGTAGCGTCGCTTTTGGGGTTGCGAATTTTCGCTATGCCGAAAATAAGCGCGACCAGGCCAATTGCGGAGCACGCCATGTATGCGGCGCTCGTTCCGGCCGTCGTGGCGGCTACGGTCGCGGCGCCCTGCGCGCTCGCGCTTGCGGTGACGCTCGTCATCAAGGTCACGATGAGTGCCGTGCCCAAGCCGCCGGCTATTTGGCGGCCGGTGTTGGCGATGGCATTGCCATGGGCGATTTTGTCGTTGGGCAGCGCATTGATGCCCCACGTATTCACGGGCATGTTCGCAAGCGCCTGGCCCGCGGCCTGCGCGCCGCACAGCACGGCGACAAGCACGATCGATGAACTGGCGTCCATGCGCGACAGCGCGAACAGCGCGGCGGTCATCAGCGTAAGGCCTCCGATGGAGATGGCGCGAGGGCCAAATTTGTCGAAGACCACGCCTGAAATGGGGCTAATGATGATGCCGACGGCTGCGGCGGGCAACATTGCGAGCCCCGTCTCGAGCGCCGAGGCCCCCAGGGCGGTCTGCAGTAGGATGGGCAGCAGCGTATTGGTCACCAGGCATGCGGCATTGATGAGCGTAACCACGATGGCGGCTATGGCGAAGTCGCCCGACTTCAGGCAACGAAGATCGAGCAGCGGCTCGTCGAGGCTTAGCTGGCGCTTTACGAACAGGCCAAGGCATACGATGCCAGCGGCGATGCTGCCCAGCACTGCGGGGCTCGTCCAGCCGAGCGCCGAGGCGCTCGAGAAGCCGTAGAGCAATCCGCCGAAAGCGATGGTGGAAAGCGCGATGGACGCAACGTCGAGTTCGGGGCGTTTCGCTTCGCCGACGTTTTCGAGCAGGAACACGCCGCACAGAAGCACGACAAGCGCCAGCGGCACGATGCAGCCGAGCGTTGCGCGCCAACCCCACGCGTCGATGATTGCGCCGCCAAGCACGGGGCCCACGGCGGGGCCGGCGAACATCACTATACCCGCCATGCCCATGGCCGTGCCGCGTTTTTCGACGGGGAATACGAGCATGGGCACGACTGATACGAGCGGCAGCAGCACGCCCGACGCGGCCGCTTGCAGCACGCGTCCAACGATAAGCAGGAAGAACGTCGGTGCCGCCGCGCACAGTGCCGTTCCTGCGGCGAACGCGCCCGTTGCGGCGAAAAACAGCGCGCGGGTCGAAAAGCGGTCGATAAGGAATGCCGAGACCGGAACCATAATGCCGCTGATCAGGGGATAGATGGACATAATCCACTGCGCGGTCGAGGCGTCGATGCCGAAATCGGCCATGATGACGGGCAGCGCGGGCGACATGACGGTTTGATTCAACAGCGCAAGAAACGCGCCGAATACTACCACGCCTACTATTCGAACTTGTCGTGCGGAAGTTTTCTCGGAAGTGTTTGCAGTGCTCAAAAAGTCCTCCTTTGTTGCCTGCCCGGCGGGACGGGGCAGCCCTGTCCCGCCGGGCCAAGCGGGTCGATTTCTTGACCTACCAGCAAATGGGACGGGGAACTGCCTCCTGCCCCATTGCGGTGAGTGCGGGTGTGAAAGCGCAACGACGGATACCCGCGCGGTGCGGGTTCGGCCGTGCCTATTGGCGTTGATGGGGGAATGCTCAGATCAGCATGGAGGAAAGGGCGGGCGCCGCCGAGGCGCACGCGCACGGGCCCTCTTCGGCGAAGAAGGAATCGATGCGGCGCAGGTGCCGGTATATGCGGGCGAGCTCTTCAAACATAGCGACGGGCAACTTTAGCAAAATGCCGCCAGGCGCGGCAAGCGCCGCCATGCGATGTTCATGAATCGTTGTTTTCGCCGTGCCAGCCCACCAGTGGCGCGATTGGACGCGCTCACCGAGGATTTCGCGAATGGAAACCTCGCGCGGGTATAATCGGCCATTGTCTGACTTATATATATCCCGCATCGCGCGGGTGCAATCGCAGCGAAAGGCGCAGTGCCATGAAGATTTTGGTGACCGATAAGATCGTCGACGAGGGCATCGACATCCTGAAGGGCAAGGGCTACGAGGTCGACGAGCGCTTCGGCATGTCTTCCGACGAGCTGGTGGCGTGCGTGGGCGGCTACGATGCGCTTATCGTGCGGTCGGCCACGCAGGTCACGCGTGAAGTGATTGAGGCGGCGAAGAACTGCAAGATTATTGGTCGCGCTGGCGTGACCTGCGACAACATAGACGTCGATGCGGCTAGCGAGCATGGCATTCCGGTGTGCAACGTGCCTACGAGCAACATCGTGTCGGCGGCCGAGCACACCATGGCGCTCATGCTTTCCGCCGCGCGCGAAATTCCTGCGGCCAACGCGGCGATGCACGCGGGCGAGTTCGGCCGCGACCGCTTCATGGGCCACGAGCTCTACGAGAAAACGCTCGCCATCTTCGGTTTGGGCCGCATCGGCGGCCTGGTTGCCGAGCGTGCGCACGCATTTGGCATGCGCGTGGTGGGCTTCGACCCGTATTGCTCGGCCGCGCGCGCCAGCCAGCTTGGCGTGGCGCTGTTCGATTCCATGGAGGAAGTGCTGCCCGTCGCCGACTTCATCACGGTGCACGTGCCGCGCAACGACAGCACGTACCACATGTTTGCGGCCGAACAGTTTTCCCAGATGAAAGATGGCGTGGTTATCGTGAACACCGCCCGTGGAGGCGTGATCGACGAGAAGGCCCTGGCCGATTTCATGGCTGCGGGCCGCGTGTTCGCCTGCGGCATCGACATGCTCGAGGGCGAGCCCGATGCGGCAACTCCGCTTGCCGAGTTCGACCGCGCGGTGCTTACGCCGCACCTGGGCGCGAACACGCTCGAGGCGCAGACGCGTGCCGGCGTGAACATCGCGCGCTATGTGGCCAACGGGCTCGAGGGCCTGGTGGTGCCCACGGTGGTGAACATGGTGTCCAAGGAAGTGGACGAGGCCGCGGCCGCCTACATTCCCGCATGCCAGATGTGCGGAAGCGTGCTGACGCAGCTGGCGCGCGAGGTTCCCAAGTCGCTGTCCATCGTGGCGTCGGGGCCGTGCGCGGGCGACATGCAGGTGCTTTCGGCCGCGGCGCTTTCGGGCATGTTGTCGCGAGAAGGCCAGGCCAGCGTGTCCACCGAGAACGCCGACGCCTCGGCACGTCGCCACGGCATCAAGATGGAAGCGCAGCAGGCGAGCGACTCGCGCGGCTACGACTCAATCGTCAGCATGGAGGCCGACGGCCTGGAGATTTCGGCTACGGTGCCCGGCGCCCAGCGCGAGGCTCACGTGGTGTCCATCTTGGGCTACCGTTTGGATGTGGCTCCAGGCGAGCACGCGCTCGTGTTCACCTATGCCGATGAACCGGGCCAGGTGGGCCGCATGGGCACGATTTTGGGCGAGGAAGGCATCAACATCTCCACCATGGCCATCGGCAAGCGCGCCGACTGCCACGAGGTGCTGGTGTTCTTGAACGTGGAAACCGAGCCCGAGCAACGCGTGATCGACCGCGTGGCCGAGGCGATCGAAGCGACCAACGCCTGGGCGATTCGTCTGTGATGTGCTTTGCGGCAGAGCGTTGGCTGTAGGATAGGAAAAAGTCAGCGAGCGGCAATCTGGCGAGTCGGATTGGCCTGAAGGGGGAGCGACGCGTACTTCGGTACGCGAGCGATGTTGAACATGCCTTAATGGCATGTTCAACTCAAACTTCAGCGCCCGAGCGGGCGCAAACCGGCCGCCAGATTGCCGCGCAGCGTCGGCGGTTGGCGCCGTTCGGCAGAACGGCGCAACCCCTATAATTTCCGATTTATGTGCATCTTTGAGCAGGCGTAAGTGTTCCCGCTTCGCGTGATAGAATACCTAGCTGGTATATTCGCGCGCCTCGGCTTGCCAGGCCGCTTATCACACGTAGAGAAAACGAAGCGGAAAAGGACACTCTCTATGTCGTTTATGGACTTCTTCAGCCGGTTCACCAGCGGGTTTGGTGGAGCCTCATCGGCCGATTTGGCGATTGACCTGGGCACGGCCAACACGCTCGTCGCCATTACGGGCGAGGGCGTCGTGCTCAACGAGCCCAGCGTCGTGGCCATCGAGCGCAACACCCATCGCGTGCTTGCCGTTGGCCACGAAGCAAAGCAAATGATCAACCACACGCCCGACGCGTTTTCGGCGGAACATCCGCTGCGCGACGGCGTTATCGCCGACTACGACGTGACCGAGGCCATGCTGTCGGCCTTCATCAACAAGGCCATCGAGCGCCGCTACCCGTGGCAGGCCAAGCCGCGCATCGTCATCTGCATTCCGTGCGGCGCCACGTCGGTCGAGAAGCGTGCCGTGTTCGAGGCCGCCATCCAATCGGGCGCGCGCCAGGCGTACCTCATTGAAGAGCCCATGGCTGCGGCGATGGGCGCCGACCTTCCCGTGACCGAGCCTACCGGCTCCATGGTGGTCGACATCGGCGGCGGCACTACCGAGGTAGCCGTCATCTCGCTCGGCGGCATCGTGACGTCTTCGTCGCTGCGTCTTGCCGGCAACAAGATGGACGAGGCCATCGCCATGTACCTGCGCGACCTGCTGGGCATCAAGGTGGGCGAGCGCACGGCCGAAATCATCAAAATCAAAATCGGCTCCATCCTTCCGTTCGAGGACGGCCGCGAGAAAGACATGATTATCTCGGGCCAGGATGTGGTTACCGAGCAGCCGCGCGAAGTTACCATCCAATCGGAAGACGTGCGCGCCGCGCTGCAGCCTCCCATCGAGGAAATGGTGGTGCATATCAAGGAAACGTTCAAGAAAACGAACCCCGACCTGGCCAGCGACATCATCAGCAATGGCATTCTGCTGACGGGCGGCGGCGGCCTGCTTTCGGGCTTGGATCGCTTCCTTACGCAGCGTCTCGAGATTCCCGTATGGACGAGCGAGACGGCGCTTACGAACGTGGCCATGGGCTGCCTGAAGGTGCTGGAAACCCCCAGCGCGCTGAAGCAGACGCTCATGCGCTCGAAATAACCCGCGATCACGCGTATGCGGCGCAGGGAATAGATTTGATTTTCGCGCCGGGCCGCACAGCTCGGCGCATCGTTTTTACAAGGAGGCGAGTTTCCGCTCACCCATGGCTCGCAAACAGCAGATGCTCAACAACAATTCCAAGGCGATTGGCGGCGCGGCTCTGGTTGTCGTGCTGCTTATCGCGTCGGCGGTTCTGTCCAGCGTGTATTCGCGCGAGACGACCGAAGGCCCCGTGCACAGCGTGCAATCGGCGGTCGGCATGGTAACGTCGCCTTTGCAATTCGTGGGCGTGGGCGTGGCCTACGCAGAAGACGCGGCCAGCGACGCCATTCAAAACGCCACGGCGTCCGATTCGTCATACACCGAGCTTCGCAACGAGAACGCGCAGCTGAAAGCGCAAATCGCCGAGCTGCAGGAATACCGCGGCGAGGCGCAGCGCCTGCAAGGGCTGCTTGATTTGACCGACCAATACGACTTCACGGGCGTTACCGGCCGCGTGATTGGCAAGGGCTCCGACGCGTGGGATCGCGAGGTCACGCTGAACGTGGGCTCGGCATCGGGCGTCGAGTGCGGCCTGCCGGTTATCGGCGGCAGCGGCCTGGTGGGTCAGGTTATCGAGGTGTCGCCGCTCACGTGCCGCGTGCGCCTGCTCTCCGACCCCCAGTCGGGCGTGTCGGTGGTGTTGCAGTCCAACCGCGCCGAGGGCGTGGTGCGCGGGTCCATTGCGGGGCTGCTGTACCTGGAGGACGTCGACTCCACGGCCGAGGTGAAGGTGGGCGACACGGTTATCACTTCCGGCATGGGCGGAAGCTATTTCCGCGGCGTTTCGCTTGGCACCGTGGTGAATGTGGTGAACGCCGCCGGAACGTCCGACCGCACGATTATCGTCGAGCCGTTCAGCGAGGCCGACCCGCTCGAAGAGCTCACCGTGGTGTTGTCCATGGGCTCCGAGGGCGACCTGTCGCAGGCCGATTCCGCTGATCCTTCGGGCTCCGACTCTTCGAAGGGCGGTGCGTAGGGCGTGCGCGAATCGGTGCTGCTCGTGGTGGGCGCTGCGGTTTCTGTGGTGTTGCAGATCGTGCTTGCCCCCAACATCGCCATTTTGGGCGCCCTGCCCGATTTCGTGCTGGTGTACGTGGCCATTTCGGCCATGTTGCTGAAGCGCGACTCCGTGGTGGTTATGGCGTTCGTCGTCGGCTTGCTGGTCGATCTTATGGGCACGTCAACCGTGGGCGTGTGCGCGGGATTGTTTGCGCTGGCCGCGTTCGCGTCGAGCCGCGCGGCGGGCTTTTTCGGCAATGACACGCTGGGCGCCACGTTCGCCATTTCGATGGTCGTATCGCTTCTGGTGGAAGTGCTCTACGCCGGCTTCTACGTGTCGGCTGCGGGCGTTCCCGCGCTCGATGCACTGGGGCAGCGCGCGTTGCCGTGCGCGCTGTACGATTGCGCGATGGTGCTCATCACGCTGCCCGTGCTGACGCACCTGTTCGCGTCTGCCGCACCCTCGCATAAAGCCCCCTCGTCTTCGACCGTTCGTCTTCGCTAAGGAAAACCATGGTTACCGCTCTTGTGGCAGCGCTCGTCATTATCGTGGTGGCTGGCGTCGCGCTTTTCATATTCTTCAGGTCGCGTTCCATCAAACCAGGCAGTTCGGTGCCTAAATCGGTTACGTCCATCGGTTCGGCGGCGCCGCTGCAAACGCGAGGCTCAGCGCAAACCGCGGGCGGCGTGAATTCCCCTATGAACAGCGCGAACAGCGGAATTCGCGATCGCTTGAAATCGCGCTTCATGGCCATCGGCGTGCTGATCGCCGCCGTGTTCGGCAGCCTGTCGGCGAAGCTGTGGAGCATGCAGGTGCTGTCGAGCGAGCAATACGTCGAGGCGGCGAACGAAAACCAATACACCACCATTAAAACGCCGGCCGCGCGCGGGCGCATCTTCGATACCGAGGGCATCGTGATGGTTGACAACAAAACGCGCCCGGCCATTTTGGCCGATGCCGATGTGGCTGACGACCGCACCACGCTGTTGCGCCTGTCGGCGCTGCTGGGCTTACCGTATGCCGTGGTGCGCCAGCGCATCAAAGACACGTCGGGCGGCGCGCAGGCGCAGCGCGAGGTTGCGACGAGCCCCCGCACGCGCGACGTGGCGTTCATCGCCGAGCACCCCGATGCGTTCCCCGGCGTGGACGTGCAAGACCGCACGCATCGCGTGTACCCGTACAAGGCGCTGGCCAGCCAGGTGCTGGGCTATGTGGGCACTGTTTCCGACAGCGTGCTGAAAAACCCGCCGGCCGGCATGGATTACGAAAGCGGCGACGAGGTTGGCCAGTCGGGTTTGGAGGCCGTGTACGACGGCTACCTTTCGGGCGCCCACGGCGAGCGCGTGGTGGTGACCGACGCCGACGGTGTGGTGCACGAGGTGAAAAGCGAGACGCCGGCCACCCAGGGCAACGACCTGTACTTGACCATTTCCGCGAAGGTTCAGACCATCGCCGAGCAGAAACTTAAAGAGCTCATCGCGCCGAACGGCGTGATTGGCGGCGGCACCGGCACGTCGGGCGCCGTGGTGGCCATGGAAGTGGATACGGGCAACGTGGTGTGCATGGCCAATTTCCCCACGTTCGACCCCACGAACTTCGTGGGCGGCGTTTCACAGGAAAACTGGGATCGCTACAACAATTCGGGCAGCTCGTATGCCCCGCTGATGAATCGCTGCATCGCGGGCCAGTATCCGGCGGCGTCCACGTTTAAGGCGTTCACGGGCATGGCGGCGCTGAACTATGGGTTCGCAAGCTCGTCGACCTCGTGGAATTGCACCGGCACATGGACCGGCTTCGGCGAGGCTTATGCGCAGAAGTGCTGGCTTACCACGGGCCATGGCGCCATTGGCCTGCGCCGGGCCATCGTGGTTTCGTGCGACACGGTGTTCTACGAAATTGCGAAGAACTTCTACGACGCCAGCTCGAAAATCGGCGACGATGCCATGCAGAAATACGTGGAGGAATTCGGCCTGGGGTCGAAGACCGGCATCGAGCTTCCCGACGAGGCCGAGGGCGTCATTCCCACGCCGGAATGGAAGAAGGAATACTTCCGCGACGCGCCCGAAGAAGGCCAATGGCAGCCGGGCGACATGACGAACATGGTTATCGGCCAGGGCAACGTGCTGGTAACGCCGCTGCAGATGGCCGTGGGCTACGCGGGCATCGCCACGGGCACGCTGCCGGTGCCGAACCTGTTGAAGGAAGTGCGCAATTCGTCGGGCGAGACCGTGGTCGCGCGCGAGCCGAAGAAGGGCACTATGCCCGATGTAGAGCAGGCGCATCTGGACATTATGCGCGATGCGTTGCGCGGCGTGGCCGAGGAAGATGGCAACATGCCGACCTTGTTCAAGCAATACGACTATGAATGCGCCTGCAAGACGGGCACGGGCGAATGGGCCGGGCACGACGGCTATGCGTGGTTCGCGATGTATGCGCCCTATGACAACCCGAAATACGTGGTGACCTGCGTCATCACCGAAGGCGGCGCGGGTGCCGACGCCGCGGCCCCCATCGCCGCTGCCGTAATGGACGGTTGCATAAAGCTGGGCAACGGTGCGCTTGACACGCAGCCGGCCGTCATCGACGAAGTGACCGAGATTACCGAATACGCCGGAACCGGCGCAGGCAGGGTGGACTAAATGGCAGGTTTCAACGAAATCGATCGCGTGCGCACGCCGAGCGGCCAATACGTCAGCTCGTCGCCCCTGGGCGGCTCGGGCAGGCCGCGCCGCGCCATAGACGCTATTCCGGTGCCGTTGGTGCTGGTGGTCGTGGCGCTTTTGGGCTATGGCCTGCTGGTGGTGTGGTCGGCCATTCAAGGCAACGAGAACTACACGTTCTCGCGCCAGCTGATGGGCGTGGCCATGGGCATCATCGCCATGGCGGTTTTCTACCAATTCGACTATCGCCGCCTTGCGAACTACACCACGCTGCTGCTCATCGTGAACGTCGTGCTCATCCTGTCGCCGC
This sequence comes from uncultured Slackia sp., assembly GCA_937895975.1. GTDB lineage: Bacteria > Actinomycetota > Coriobacteriia > Coriobacteriales > Eggerthellaceae > Slackia. The sequence goes on along the minus strand of CALBLG010000203.1, from coordinate 902 downwards.
ATTTGCCGGTGATAGGCGTTGAGAGCAAGGGCGCGCAAAGCTGGATCAAGGTGGGCATTCAGCTGCAGCCGGGCGAGTTCGCGAAAATCACGGTGATTCTGCTGGATGCGGCGGTTATGGCGAAGTTCGGCGGCAGGCTCGACGATCCGCGCGAGTTCATCAAGGCGCTCGTCTACATCGCCATTCCGTTTCTGTGCATCATGACGCAGCCCGACTTGGGCACGGGCCTGGTGTATTTGGTCATCGGCGCGGTGACGTTGGTCATGGGCGGCGCGCGTTGGAAGTATTTGGCCGTGCTGCTGGGCGTGTTCGTTGGCATTATCGTGGCCGTATTCGCCGTCGACGAGGTGTTGAAGAACGCGACGGGCGATTACGTGCTGCTCAAGACATACCAGCGCAATCGTCTGCTGGTGTTTTTGGACCCCAGCGCCGACGTGACGGGCACGGGCTTCAACCTGAATCAGGCCATGATTGCCATCGGCTCGGGCGGAATGTTCGGCAAGGGCCTGCTGAACGGGTCGCAATCGAGCTTGGGCTTCGTGCCCGAATCGGCCACCGACTTCATTTTCTGCGTGCTCGCCGAGCAGTTCGGCTTCATGGGGGCCATGGTGCTTTTGGCGCTGTATTTGGCGCTGATCATCGTGTGCATTCGCATCGCGCGCGAATCGAGCGACTTGTTCGGCACGCTCATCGTGATGGGCGTCGTGGGCATGTGGCTGTTCCAAATTTTGGAGAACATCGGCATGGATATCGGCCTTATGCCCATCACGGGCATTCCGCTGCCGTTCATGAGCTATGGCTCGTCGTTCATGATGGTGAACTTCGCGCTGCTCGGCCTGGTTGGCAGCGTGTACGCGCACAAGGGGTAGGCCGTGGGTCAAAGGGACAGTCCCTTTGACCCA
>CALBLG010000202.1 GCA_937895975.1 uncultured Slackia sp. | reverse complement strand
GCTAGACGTATCGCTCGGGGCGGGAGCAGGCGCGGGGCCAGAACCCGTGCCCGGGCTGGGGTTTGGTTCGGGAGTCGGCGAAGGGTCAGGATCGGGAGTTGGCGCAGGATTGCCGCCCGGGAGAGCATCGACTGACATCGCGGCGTCACTGCCAATGAGTTTATCGAGCACGCCCGCGCCAACCTTCCCAATCACCTGTCCCTTGAGCACTTCCGTAGTGCTGCCGACATCAGGCCTGGCAACCAACGCCCAATTCTCGTAATCGCGCACGACCCCATCCGCGAGCGTTTCGCCACCAGGCACGTACACCCGACAATTCGAGAAAGAAATCGAGCCGACTGCGCCCCGCCCATCATTCGACCTGTTGACGGCTTCGATTGCCGTAAGCCCGCCACGTGCCGCCACAATCGAATTCTCGATATCGATTGTCGAGCCCGCATTGTCATCTTGCGACCATGCATACATGCCAACCGAGCCCGCTTCGCCGCCTTCGCCAAAATCGCCCGACTTGCCACTAGCGCTGGCATACACCGCAGAATCCTTCACTGCAACGTGCCCGGTACCGCCCTCGTATCCGCGCGCCGCAACGCCGAACGCATCGGAAATATAGTCAACGGCAGTACGCACGGCGTCGACATAGACATACGATTTGTCCTCAATCGAAATGACCGACGACGTGCCGCACGTCGAGGTTTCCAAGCCGCACGCGTAGTTCCGACCATTCGCCTTCACGGTAACGCGCGACGCGTCAATCGAAATGGATCCGCCCTTGTTATAGGAACCATCGCCTTGCGTATACGTCCAAGTGCCCGAACTGTTCGGGGCGCAGTTCGAGGCGCTAATCCCCGCCGCGGAGGATGCGCCTGACGGCTTGGGGAAAGGACCTACGTCATCCCAATCGTAACCAGCCTGTACATACACGTTTGCATCATTTGTTATTGTCGCATCGCCGCCATTCGCAATAATGCCATTCGCGTTGTTGATGGCGGAGGCTTCCCAATCTTCGACCTGGCCCGTCGCCACCACGTTGACAGTTGCTCCATCGATGGTCACATCGCCGCCCGTTACGCCATCGCCTGTTGCCGCAATCACGTCGTTTTCAGCGATCACGGTAAGCGTGCCGTTGCCCGAAATGGTCAAATCGCCCTGGTCAACGGCTAGTGCGCCTTCGCCGCCGTTAGTCGAGCCGTCATTGGTCACCGTATTCATCGTGCCCTCGGCAAGGCCAACGTTCAAATCGCCCTTCGCAGAAATCGCACCGCCGTTGTAGCCGTTCAGCACCATATCGTCGGCGCCATTCCACGACCACGTTTCGTCTTCGGCAGCATAGGCGCTGTCGTATTGCGTGCCGCCTACGTTCACCCATTCGGCCGCGAATGCCGCGTTCGGGCACACGAGCATTGCACTCAGCAGCACAGCGGTGACGCTTGCCGCAGCCTTTTTCGACAGCCACGGCCGCACGTCGAAGCGCATGCGCTGCACGGACGCGGCGTGCTTGCCGCGCGGCTGGGTTGATGACAATCGGGCTTCCATTGTCGATACGACGTTCGGTCTCATATCGCACCTGCTTTCCTCGGAATTGCCTCGCGCCCGCGAACTTCAGGCGGGACCCAGACGCAGATACGCCAGGCCCCTTTCCGAAGAAACGCGAATGCGTTTGGTTTTCGCTTTACGCCGAACATGCGAAATTCGAAAGGTTCGTATATACGAACCCTGGTGTCCATCTTCGAAAATCTCCCGATTTCACCGTCAAACGGAGCAGGGAGCCACCCCGCGCCACGTCTCGGCTTGCCATGCGGAGTTAACCATATGGAGTTAAAAGAGCCGTCCCCTTGACCACCACTCCCCGCTTCCCGGCAACTACTCTTTCGCTGCATTTTGCCTTTAGCGGGACAGGGACCGCCCGTCCCGCCGTTGCGCTTTTCCGCAAACCAACGTTGGTTTCTTTTTGAAACTTGTATTTTCTTCTCGCTCGCAGCTTTTTGCGAAGCCGAAACATCGCCATTGCTACAATGATTTCACCGAATCGTCGCCCGCAAAGGAGCCGCATGCCATCCATCGACAGAAGATCGCTCGCCTCGCTTTTAGCGCTCGCCCTATTCACCTTCGTATTTTTAGGCGGGGAGTTTTTCTTCGATCGGCAAATCGGCCAACTCGTTTCCGCAGAAGAGGTCGTCGGCGCCCAGGCACTCGTTTTAGGCACAAGCGTTGTGGGTTTTCTCGCATTCGCGAGCATCGAAAAACTCCCGAAGTCGCGCGCATGGGCGCCGGCGATCGAAGCGGCGGGCACAATCGCCTGCCTTTGCGCCATATTCTCCTCAACCGACCCGGCAATCGTTCAAATAGCAGGCTGCCTGGGATTTTTCCTGCTTGGCTGTTTGGGCTCCGCCGCGCATTGGAGCATGGCGAGCGCCTTCGAAAACAGCCCATCGCTCGCCAAAGGCGCAGGCTCCGCGTATGCCGCGGGCATCCTGCTGCAATTCGCGAACAACCAATTCGCGCCTGCTGGCGCAGGCGAGCTGGCCGTTCTGTGCATTGGCGCAGTCGCGCTCGCCGCGCTCATGCTCGCCGCGCAAAAGGATCGCCCGCGCGAAACGCAGCCAACCGGCCACCACGGCGAAAGCGCCTCTACCCTCCCATGCAACCGCGTGATTTCCGACGCGCAGACGACAGTGACCAGCAACACTCGAAAACGAATTTTCCTCACGTGCCCAAAAACGGCCGGGGTTATCGCTCATACGCCAAATCGCGAGAACGGCAACCCACAACCGCTCTCGCGGGCATTGTGGTCGGTCGCGCTCGTTGCCATTCTGGCCTGCATGTTTTCAACGCTCGACAATGTGGTCACCATCGCCGACGCACAGGGAGCCGTCTCGGTCGACGAATGGCCTCGCCTGTTTTTAGCTGCAAGCGGGCTGGTCGCAGGCGTGCTATTCGATATTCGCGAGCGGCGCTATATGGGCTTCATCATGTTCTCGATCACGGTGCTCTCGATTATTTCGATTCTCGCCGTCGAAGCCGGCGCAAGCCCTGTTATCGGGCTCATTGTGTTCTATCTGAGCTCGGGCTTCTTCGTGACATTCTTCACCGCCACGTTTCTACAGCTCGCGCCACGCATGCGCACGCCGCAGCTGTGGGCCGGCATGGGTCGCGCGGCGAACAACCTGTGCGCATTCACCATTTCCGGCGCATCGATCGCGCTCACCCAAGCGGGCGTCGTTTCCGTAATGATCGCCTCACTCGTATTGTTTGTGCTGGCCACGGTGGCATTTATGGGTGCGGGGCTTTTCCGCCTGCCGCAAACGACACGCGAGCGCGAAGTCATCGAAGCCGGCAAAGCCGCCGAGAACGCGCCGTCGCCCGAGGAATTGCAAGCGGCGTTCATCGAAGCCCATAGCCTTACCCCGCGCGAGGCCGATGTGCTGCGCGCCGTAACCGCCGACGAGCGTCCGCTGAAAAATATCGCCGACGACCTGGGCATCTCACTTCGCATGGTGCAGCGCCACCTCACCAATATCTACGAGAAAACCGGCACCCAAACCCGCGCCGGCCTCGCCAAGAAGTTCTTGGGGAAATAGAGAACCCCACCGATCGACTCGAAAACGCAAATCGATTCCCGTTTTGCCAATTGGACCGATTAAGCCTCCCTCACAAGAAAAACCGCCCCTTCGTGGCAAAAATCACGAGCTTTGCAGCTAGCACACAGGCAAAAGCACAGCTTTCACCGTTTTCAGTCGTACACCAAGATAATCGACCTGGGGTTTCGCAATTCGCTTGTCTCTTAATGCCAATAACGTCGCTGCAAAACTCGGATTTCATGCCATCCACGCAGCCATTTCCTTGCAGAAAGCGATTCCGCGCCCGTCCCCTTCTCAATCTTATTCAAACGCCGAGCGCGCATGCATCGCCGAGCCCACCCATACGGAAACGGAGTACAATAGAGCAGTTTGAGAAAGCCGCGCCCCACGCGGCTTGAAGCCACATCCGCAAAGAGAGGAACCTTCATGGCTAAGAAGTTCTCCCACGTTATTGTGCGCCGCCCCGGCAAATCGCTGTGCGACGGTATCACCAGCGCCCCGGAGCTGGGCAAGCCGATTTACGAGAAGGCGATCAAGCAGCACGACGCCTACATCGAGGCCCTGAAGCAGTGCGACGTCGACGTCACCGTGCTTCCCGCGCTTGAAGAGTACCCCGACAGCTGCTTCGTCGAAGACACCGCCGTCATCACCCGCTGCGGCGCCATCATCGACAACCCCGGCGCCGGCTCGCGCAATGGCGAAGCCAAGGAAATGGAACCCACCATTCGCCAGTTCTTCGACGACGATCACATTGCGCACATCACCGCGCCGGGCACGCTGGAAGGCGGCGACGTGATGATGGTCGGCGACCACTTCTATGTGGGCCGCTCCGCGCGCACCAACGAAGAGGGCATTCGCCAGTTCATCGAGATTCTGGAAGGCTGGGGCCTTTCGGGCAGCGAAGTGCCGCTGGAGTACGTGTTGCACCTGAAGACCGGCGTGAACTACCTGGAAGACAACAACATGCTGGTTTCCGGCGAATTCAAAACCAAGCCCGACTTCGAGAAGTACAACAAGGTTGAAATCCCCGAGGACGAAGCCTATGCCGCTAACTGCATCTGGGTAAACGACACCGTTATCGTGCCCGAGGGCTACCCCACCGTGCTGAAAGCCGTGCAAGACCTGGGCTACAAGACGCTCACCGTCGACACGTCCGAATACCGCAAAATCGATGGCGGCCTGAGCTGCCTGAGCCTGCGTTTCTAGTTTGCACGAACGACAATGCGCAAAAAGGGGCCGAACAATCGGCCCCTTTTTTATATCCATATACAAAGTGCAGGTCGGAAGCGAATTTGCGCATCCATATGGCCCCAACCCGTCATGCCGATTTAAAAAAGCACGCCCAGGGCAATAAGAGCCGCGCATAGCGCGAACGCCGCATAGTCGCGCGCAGCAAACGGGTAACGGTCGTAGGCGCTTTCGCGCGTGCGCAAATAGAAGCCGCGTTGCTCGGCCGCAAGCGCGGTGGCATCGGTTTTGCCCACCGACGAAAGCAGCAGCGGAATGCATAGCGGCAGCATGAGCTTGAGTTTCTTGAACGGGTTGTTCGTGTCGTATTCCACGCCGCGCGCTGTTTGCGCCTCCATGATGGCGTTCATTTCTTGGGAAAACACAGGCACGAACCGCAGCGCCGTGGTGAACGTAAAGGCGTAGCGATACGGAATATGCAGCTTCTCGACGCATGCATTCGCCAAATCGCCCAGCGGCGTAACCATAAGCATGAGCAGCAGCGGAAGCGCCACGCCCAAAAGGCGCAGGCATGCCTTCGTGCCGGTTACCAGGCCTTCATCGGTCACGAAACCGAATACCGGCGTGCCGGCGCGCATGAAGGCCACCTGCAAAACGAGCAAAATGAGCGCGAGCGGCACCAACAGTTTCATAAGCGTGAACAACCGATTCGCAACGCCCGCATAGACTCCCATCGCCAACGTGAGCGCGAGCAGCCCAACGAGCATCGCGTAGCTTTGCGCGAGGAAAGTCGCAGCGATGATCGCCGCCGCGAGCGCGACTTTGGCCACGGGGTTCAGTTTGTGCAGCAGCGTGCTGCCGGGCATGTAGTCGATGACATTAAGCACGGCCGGCCAACTCCTTCGCAACGGCAACGATGTCGGCGACCTCGGAAAGCCCCGCAAATGACGGCGACACTTCAGCCGCGAGTTTGCTCGCGAGAGCAATAGCCTGGGGCGGCTCGACGAACGCGCGCCGCATAAGATCGGAATTCGCGAACACCTCGGCGCACGTGCCGCGGCCCAGAATTTCGCCGTTGGCCATAACCACCAAGCGGCTTGCGAAGTCGCTCACGACTTCCATGTCATGGCACACCATCACCACGGCGCTGCCGCGCGTCGCCATATCGCGCACGGTTTCCATGACCGTCATGCACTCGCGATAATCCAGGCCGCTCGTGGGTTCGTCGAGCACGATAACCTGCGGCTCGCCCACCACAACCGATGCAAGCGCCACCATTTGACGCTGGCCGCGCGACAGCGAAAACGGCGCTTCGTCGAGCGGAAGGCCGAAGCGCTCGCACGTAGCCTTCGCGCGCGCGGACGCCTCGTCTGGAGAAATGCCTTGCAGCAGCAGCCCGAATGCAACCTCGTCGAGCACGGTGTCTTTGCAAATTTGGCGATCGGGATTTTGAAACAGCGTGGACACGTGACGCGCGATGCGGCTTGTGGGAACCTCGCGCGTATTCAACCCCGCAACAACCACGTTGCCCTCGGCGGGCTTCAGCAAGCCATTCAGCAACTTGGTAAGCGTGGTTTTGCCCGCGCCGTTTTGCCCGACGATGCCCACGACCTCGCCCGGGAACACCTGCAAATCGAGGTCGCGCACCGATGCCCCGCCGCCAGGATAGGAAAAACCCACGCTCGAGAAGCGCACAACGGCCCCGCCACCCTCGGCGCGTGCCGAAGGAGCACTCGCAGACGAATGCGCAGCATCGAACGTTAGGCGCTTGCCAGAAGCCACCGCCCCGTCGGCCTTCGCCCCCACGACTTTCGCAACCAACGCCGCCGCTTCTTCGACCGAAAGCGCCGGCGCGCCCGCCTCGCACAAACCCGCCGCGGCAAGGGAATTCGACACGCGCGCCGTACGCGGGCTGTCCACGCCAATAGAGCGCAGCTGCTCGCCGTGCGCGAACACTTCATGCGGCGTGCCATCAAGTACAAGTTTCCCCTGGTCAAAAACCACAACGCGGCTGCAATATTCCGAAAGCAGCGCGACTTTCTGCTCGATCACCACCACAGTGATGCCCGCCGAGCGGTTCACCTCGCGCAACGTTTCGAACACGAGCGTCGACGATGCCGGGTCAAGCGCCGCCGTGGGCTCATCGAGCACCAGCACGCGCGGGCGCAGCGCCAGAATGGCGGCAATGGCCACCTTCTGCTTTTGGCCGCCCGAAAGCGTGGCGATTTCGCGGTCGCGCAAATCTTCGATGCCCACGGTTTCGAGCGCCTGCTGCATGCGAACGGGAATCTCGTCGTGCGGCACGCCGAAATTCTCCAACCCAAACAGCAGCTCGTCGCGCACGTTCGACGCCACGAACTGCGCGTCGATGTCTTGCAGCACGCTTCCAACCAGGCGCGACACGTCGGTCAAGGTCACTTCGCACGTATCGCGGCCATCGACCAGACACGCGCCATACAGCTCGCCGATGAAGTGATGCGGCACTGCACCCGACATCACGGCAGCAAGCGTCGACTTGCCGGCGCCCGAAGGCCCAATGACACCCACGAATTCGCCTTCGCCAATTTCAAGAGAAACGTTTTCGAGCGCATGGCGCCGCGAGCCCGAGTAGGTAAACGTCACATCTTTGATTTGAATAATCGGATGCATGGTAGGCCTTTCGAATGCCGGCAAGCTTATAGTTGTTTTTAGTAAGTAAAGCGTAAATGGAAACTTAGATACTATTAAGAACCGCTAGTCCTCGACCTTCAAAGCTTTCTTGATGGGCAGGTACAAAGCCTGGCACAGAATGGCATTGAAGCACGCCGTGGCAATGACGACCGGCAGCATAGCGGCGGCGAGTTCGCCCACAACGCCGATCAGGGCCATTTTGATAACCATGAAGATGACGCCCGAGATAAGCGTGGTGATGAACGTTCCGACCAGCGGAATCACCTTTTTCGCCGAGGTATTCATGCCCGCCTTCACGATAAGTGCCATAACCACAGCGGCAACGCCTTCGGCCGCGAAATCGATGAACGGCGACGTGGTGGTAATTTGGATGACAGCTGCAGAAATAAGGCCAATGACCAGCGCCTGGCCCACGTTCGGGCGAACCACCAAAATGGTAAGGCAAAACGCCGAAATGATGAACTCAGGCGAAATCATACCGCCCGTGGCACCAGAAATGGCCTTGCCCACGAACATGTTCAGGATGAAGCCGGCGGCAAGCAAAATGGCAAGCAGCACAAGCGCTTTAATGTCAAGCTTTCCGCGATCGACGGCGGCAACGGTGCGGGGCTGGGCAGCGGCGGTGTTTTCAGACATGATAGAAATCCTTTCGAGGAAATATCCGGTTCATTCGAATGCGTTAAACGCTCTGAGCATTTAACGCGTCCAGCAAAGATGGCGGCGCGTGATGCGAATGCGGTCGGTGCCTTTCGTTGGCGCGCCTTGGCAGTTCGGCGCATATAAAAAGGCCCTCGGTCTAACCGAGGGCCCCTAATCGCCAAACTATGAAAGGCGTGCGGAACTCACAGTCGACCGACCGTATTCACATCACGCCACCACCAGTTCATGAGATTGTTCTGCGCGTTGTTCATGCTGGTGGCTCCTTTCGGAAATCGCTTGCGGCATCGCATGCCGCGTTTTCGTTGCAAGCACTATAACACACTAAAGCGCGATACCAGTAAGAATTTTATGAATTACGCCGCGGACGGTCGCAAGCGAAAGCCAACCAGGCATAATAACCAACGTTGTTTTTAACCGCGCTTTATTCGATCGCAGATCGACTGCGCCCAAGAGCCTTGGCGCTCGGCGAAGTGGCTTGACTCCCCGCTTCGCCATAGAACTCGCCCGGGGCTCCGCACACGACGATTGGCCTCACATGGCGGGTTGTTTTCGCACTTCGCGCAACAATCCAAAAGAAATGGCATATAAGGCTGGCGCCTCGCCCGCCTGACTTTCGTAGCAGCTCACCGCTGCTCGGCATTTTGCGGCCTTGCGCCGCGCTCGTTTCTGGCCACAGCCTAACGAGCGCGGCGTCGACCGGGCGCAACCGCGTTCGCCAGACGAACGCCCGCCCACAATGCCGCGTGCGACCTCGCATTCAATTCGCATCGCGTTAAAGCACCCAACCAAAGGAGCACGCTATTACTACGTTCGCTGAACTCGGCCTTTCCGAGAACACCCTGGAAGCCGTCGATACCTTGGGCTACACCGACGCCACGCCCATCCAAGAGCAAGCCATTCCGCTGGTACTGCAGGGCCGCGACCTCATCGCCGCCGCAAAAACCGGCACGGGCAAAACCGCCGCGTTCTCGCTGCCCGCGATGGACCAACTGCCCCACCGCGAGGGCAACGACCACGGCCCCTTCATGCTGATCGTCACCCCCACGCGCGAGCTGGCCAGCCAGATTGCCGACACGTGCATGCCCATCGGCAAGCACACCCACCACTTCGTGGGCACGTTTGTGGGCGGCGTGGCATACGGCCCGCAAATCAAGAAGCTCGAGCGCGGCCTGGACGTGGCCATCACCACCCCCGGCCGCATGATCGACCTCATGGAGCGCGGCGCAGCCGACCTGTCGCAGGTGCAGGTGCTCGTGCTCGACGAGGCCGACCGCATGCTTGACATGGGCTTTTGGCCCCAGGTGCAGCGCATCGTCGAGGCGACCCCCGAAAACCGCCAGACGCTGCTGTTCTCGGCTACCATCGACCGCAGCCAAGACAAAACCATGTTCAGCATTCTGAACGACCCAGCAATCGTCGAAATCGCCCACCGCGGCGAGACGGCCGACAAAGTCGACCAGTACGTGATTAAAACCACGCGCCGTCAGAAGCCCGAGCTGCTGAATTCGTTCATCAAGGAAAAGGGCGGCTACCGCGTTATCGTGTTCACCCGCACCAAGGGCGGTGCCGACAACTGCTGCAAACGCCTGCGCCGCATCGGCATTCCGGCCGAAGCCATTCATGCCGATCGCAGCCAGGCCCAGCGCAGCCGCGCGCTGAACAACTTCCGCGAAGGCAAAACGCACGTGCTCGTGGCCACCGACGTACTGGCCCGCGGCATCGACGTGCCCGAGGTCGACTACGTGGTGAACTATGACCTGCCTATGCTGCCTGAAGACTATGTGCACCGCATCGGCCGCACCGGCCGCGCTGGCGAAAGCGGATTCGCCGTGTCGCTGGTGACCCCCGACACGCGCAACCTGCTGCGCAGCGTGCAGAAGTTCACCGGCCAGGAAATTCCCGAGATGAAGTTCGAGGTTTCGGCCGACGCGTTCGAGCCCATCGAAGGCGCCGACGAGCGTATTCTGGCCGACGACGACTCGTATTTCTTCGAAGAGAAGAAGGGCAAAGGCGGCAAGAAGGGCGGCAAAAGCCGCGGCGAAGGCAAGTTCGACCGAGGCAAGGGCAAAGGCGGCAAGAAGGGCGCCCGCAAGCGCGACCTGGAGCGTTCCGCCGAGCACAAACGCAAGCTCGAAGCCGAGGCGAACGGCGAAGAATACATTCCCGCCAACCCGCACCACCACAACGGCGACAAGAAGAAGCGCAGCCTGAGCGAGCGCCAGGCGGCCGCCGATGCCGCCTACGCAGCCATGTTCGATTCGCCGAATATGGAAGGCGGCAAGAAAAAGTCCAAGAAGCGCGACAGCGAGGGCGGCTATTCGTACGATTCGTTCTCGAAGAAGGGCGGCGCGAAGGGCAAGCCCGGCAAGCGCAGCCGCATGGCCAACCACGACGATCGCGACCTGGACGGTTTCCGCGATGACCGCCGTGGTGGCGGCCGCGTGCGCAAATACAACGACCGCGACGATCGCCGCGGCGGCGACCGTGAAAACCGCGGCGGCTGGGGATCGCCCCGCAACGACGGCTACCAGCGCCGCGACAGTTTCTTCGACGACGAGCAGGGCGGCAGCCGTGGCTCGCGCGGCAAGAAGTACGCCGGCAAGCAGTATTCCGACGGCCGCGGCGGCAAGCCTGGCAAGAAGAACTACGGCGGCCAAGGCGGCAACAAAGGCCGCAGCAACCGCAACGGCGGCTTTGGCGGCAAGGGCTTTTCCGATCGCCCGAGCAACGGCGGCGGGCGTCCCGGCAATGGCGGCCATTCCGACGGCTACCAGCGTTCCGGCAAGGGCGGCAGCAGCCGCAACAACGGCGGACGCGGCGGAAACTTCGGCGGCCGCTCCAACGGCGGCAACCGCAACTTCAACGGCAACCGCGGCGGCAAGGGCGGCAATCGCCCCGGTCGCGGCGGACGTCGCTAGTCGGTAAAATACGAAGGGGGGCAGGCTCCGCAAGGAGCCCGCCCCCTTCCCCTTTCGCAAGGGAAGCCCTTTTGGGCCATTAACCTAGTTCGTTTTGAGAAACGCTTCCAAAGCGAGGTATCGGCGGAAATCATATTCCATGCCCACCCCTCGCGTCGCGAGAATAGCGAAAAGCCCGACGGCGCCTGCAGCAACGGCCAGAATGGTCAGGAAATCAGGGAAGGAGTAAACGCAGCCAACCCTGCATTCAGAAGCCCAAAATACCCTGCCATTTCTGCGGATGATAGAGAATCCTATCGATGGTGACAATTTGCGCATCCTCGTCAACGACGAAGAAGGCCGCATAGGACCTCGCAAGCGGCGCCCATCGGTACCCTTGCGAGGACAGTTCCTTATCCCGCACCTTCAGATAGATTCCCGGCGTTTGCCCCAATTCATCGACAAGACAGTCAAAATCATCGAGTAAGCTCTTCGCCGCCATCGGAGCTACGAGGACGCCTAAGTGGTACGCGACGATTTCCTCCAAGTCGGATGCGGCGGGGTCGGTAACCTCGACCCGATATCGCGCCGCCATCACAGCCCATACTTTTCGCGAACGACACGCGAAGCTTCGCTCGCATCGCTCACGCGCCCCTCGCGGGCGGCACGCCGCCCAATCGCGAGCTGATACGCAAGCCCGACATCCGAAACGAGCTCCTCGTAGGCGTCTATGCTCATCACAGCAAGGTCTCCGCTTCCGTTCTTCGTGATGAAGACGGGCTCGTCGGTGCTGTGGCACAATTCCGAGACATCGTTGTAGCTATTCCGCAAGACAGTGCTGGACAAAATCTTCGGCACGGCGGGCTCCTTCCCATTCGAGGCTATTTAAAGAAATACTAGCAGAATTCTACTATGAATTCCCCGTATCCCCTTTTCTGGTTTTTTAGCACCGGCGCGCTTCGCACGCATGCGCGCAAAAATATTGGGCCAAAGAGATGATTGCTTTGGCCCAATATTCAAAAACGCCTTACTCGCCCCACACCTCGGCGGCGATTTCTTGAATCAGCGCGATTTTCGCCCACTGCTCTTCTTCGGTGAGCTTGTTGCCAATTTCGCAGCTCGCGAAGCCGCATTGCGGCGACAGGCACAGATTTTCCAGCGGCACGTACTGGGAAGCCTCTTTAATGCGAGCCTTCACCGCTTCTTTGTCCTCCAAACCGGGCTGCTTGGACGTAACCAGGCCCAGAACAACCTTCTTGCCATCGGCGACGTATTTCAAGGGACCGAAACCGCCCGCGCGCGGCGTGTCGAATTCCAGATAGAACGCATTCACATTCTCGTGCGCGAACAAATACGGCGCAATGGGGTCGTAGCCGCCCGCGAATGCATACGTGGAGTGGTAATTGCCGCGGCACACGTGCGTGTTAACCACCAGATCGTCGGGCTTGCCCTCGATGGCGGCGTTGTTCAGCGCCACGCCGAGCTCGCTCACCTTTTGGATGTCGACGGGCTTCATGCCCGTCTTCGCCACGAAATCGGTATCGCAGTAAATACCCCACGTGCAATCGTCGAACTGAATGTTGCGGCAACCAGCGGCGTACAGGTCAGCAATCACGGTGCGATACGCCGCGGCAATAGCGTCGGCGAGCTCTTCATCGGTCGCGTACACCGCGCGCAAGCTTTCCTGCTGGCCGTCGCAACGGTCAAGCGTCACTTCCGAGAAGGTCTGAATGGGCGCGGGGATGGTCTGGCGCGCAACGTGGTCGTCTCCAGCGAGCGCCTTCACAAACTTGAAGTGCTCGACAAACGGGTGGTTTTCGCCGGAAATCGGGCCCGTCACCACAGCGGTATCGGCCGTGGTCTCTTCGTCGTGGAACATATAGCCTTCGCGGCTCGTGCGGCGCTCAATGCCCCGCAGGCCCCACATGAAGTCGAGGTGCCAGTAGCTGCGGCGAAATTCGCCATCGGTCACAACGCTCAGGCCAGCCGCCTTCTGCTTGGCGACCAAATCGCGAATGGCCACGTCTTCAACGGTTTTCAGCTGAGAGGCGTCGATAAGCCCGGCGTTAAAATCGGCGCGCGCTTGCTTCAACACATCGGGGCGCAGGAAGCTGCCCACGATATCGCAACGGAACGGTGCATTGTTTGCAATTGAGACGCTCATATTTCTACCCTCTGTTCGAGTTGGTTGTTGCATGTCGAACAGTATGCGGGCATACCTTGCAATTGTGAAATACGAATATCTTTAGCTTTGCAATAGTTTTTAACTATCGTTAACACAGGACCAGGCGCTTCTTAAAAGGACATGCACCCAAGCAGCCGTTATTGCGGAATATGGCGACGAATCGCCTCGATGTACGCCGTGCCGTATGAAGAGCGCTGCGTGCCCTTGCGCGTCACCAACCCCACTTCCATATACTCATCGATATCAAGCGGCACCGAAATAATGCTCGCGCCATTAAGCTCGGCGCTGATCACGCCCGAACATACCGTGTAGCCGTTCAAGCCAATAAGCAAGTTGAACAGCGTCGCGCGGTCACGCACGCGAATATTTTTTCGACGGTCGAGCGTCGAGGTGAGCTCTTCTGAATAGTAAAAAGAATTGAAATCGCCCTGCTCATACGAAAGAAACGGGTAATCGTCCATGTCGTCGAGCGTCACCGATGAACGGTCGGCCAACGGATGCGTAGAGCAAATGAACACGTGCGGTTCGGCGCGAAACAGCGGCTCAAACGCCAATTCGTTCGCCGTAAGCATTTTCCCAATGACCTCGCGGTTACGCGCCGACAAATACAGCACGCCCAGCTCGCTTTTCATATGCGCCACGTCTTCGATAATCTCGTGCGTTTGTTCTTCGCGCAGCGTGAAATCGTAGCGCGCCGCATCAAATTCGCGAATCACATCGACGAACGCGTTCACCGCGAACGAATAATGTTGGCACGACACGCTGAAATGCGGCACGCGCTGCGACGCTTGCTTGTATTTGCTCTCCATAAGCTCGGCCTGCTCGAGCACCTGACGCGCGTAGCCCAGAAACGTCTCGCCCTCTTCGGTAACCACAACGCCCTTATTCGTGCGGTCGAAGATATGCACGTCCATTTCCTGCTCGAGGTCGCGAATGGCTGCGGTAATCGAAGGCTGCGACACGAACAACCGACGCGCAGCCTCGGTAATGCTGCCGCATTCTGCGACCTTCGTTGCGTAGGCAAGTTGTTGAAGCTTCATGAATGGCTCCCAAATAAGAAAGTGGGTCAAAAGGACTATCCCTCTGACCCACTTTACAGGATCTTTCGCCGGACGGAAATGAAGCAAGTGGGTCAAGGGGACAGTCCCCTTGACCCACGTACCTTTGACCCGCGTAGCCCGCCGACGCTGTGCCTCGCTAGTTGCCGGCGGCGCGTTTCACTTCGTATTCGGCGGCGAGCTTTTTCTGCACATCGGCCGGTGCCTGCTCGTAGCCATCGAGCTCGATGGAATAGCTGCCCGACCCGCGCGAAATGCTGCGCAAATCTTTCGTATAGCTTACGACCTCGGCATACGGCACGCGCACCATAATCACCGTTTCGCCCGCATCGTTGGAGTCGGTGCCAATAATGCGGCCGCGGCGCGTGGAGATATCGCCCATCACGGTGCCAGCGTACCGCTCGGGCACCGCGATGCTCATCGTGGCCATGGGCTCGAGCACCACGGGGCTCGCCTGCTCGCACGCCGCGCGAAAGCCGATGCGCGCGGCGGTTTTGAACGCCATCTCGTTGGAATCGACCGGATGGTACGACCCGTCGAACACCGTGCATTTGATATCGACCATGGGGTACCCCGCAATAACGCCTTCCGCCATAGCCTCTTGCACGCCCTTATCGACCGCGGGCACCAAACCGCCGGGAATCGCCCCGCCCTTAATGGCGTCGACGAATTCGTACCCTTCGCCAGGGTTCGGCTCAAGGCGCAGCCAGCAATCGCCGAACTGCCCCGCGCCGCCCGTTTGCTTCTTGTGGCGCCCTTCGGCCTCGGCGGCCTTGCGAATGGTTTCGCGATACGGAATGCGTACCGGCACCAGCTTGGCCTGCACCTTTGCCTGCGCAGACAGCCGGTTCAAAATGCTGTCGATTTGGGTTTCGCCCATAGCCGTGACCACCGTCTGGTGCGTATCCTCGTGCCGATCGATGCGCACCGTGGGGTCGTTTTCGGCAACGCGCGCAAGGAAGGTGCCCAGCTTGTCTTCCTCTTTCTTGTTCACCGCTTCAATGGCCACGGGATATTGCTGCACCGGGAACGGCAGGGGCGCGATGGCAATGTCACCCGATACGGAAAGCGTGTCGCCTGTGCGCGTTTCGGCAAGCTTCGGCACCACAATAATGTCGCCAGCCATGGCGCTTTTCACCGGATTTGTTTCCTTGCCCTTCATCACGCACACATGACCCAAACGCTCCTTTTTGCCCGTGCGCGCGTTCACCAGCTCGAGCCCCGGCGTCAACGTGCCCGAAAGCACCTTCACAAAGCTCAAGCGGCCCACATATGGGTCGGCCAACGTTTTGAACACGAACCCCGCCGGCTCGCCTTCTTTGGTCACCTGCACCTCGCCGCCATCGGCCGTAGAAATGGGCCCATGCGCCGTGGGGTGCGGAAAATACGTGCAAATGTCTTCCATCAAACCCTGAATGCCCTGTTTGATGATGGTGGAGCCAACAAATACGGGAATGAACAGCTCTTGCGCGATGGCCTTATCGAACAGGCCCTCCAACTCGGCCTGCGTCAGCTGCTCTTCGCCATCGAGATATTTCATCATCAGTTCGTCGTCGGCCTCGGCAACCAAGTCGCACAATTTGTCACGTGCGACCTGCGCCTGTTCGAGATATTCGTCGGGAATCTCCTCAACGCGCTCGGCGTCGCCCTCGAAATAGCGCGCCTTCATGCGCAGCACGTCGATGACGCCCTTGAAATCTTTATCGACGCCGATAGGGATGGTCACCACGCCTAAGCGCGCGCCGAAACGGGCATGCAGCGCGGCCATAATCACGTCGAAATTCGCATGCTCGCGATCGATGTGGTTGATGAACACCGAGCGCGACAGACGCATGGTTTCGGCCTCGCGCCACAGCTTCGTGGTCATGACCTGCGGGCCCTCGACAGCATCGACCACAAACATGGCCATTTCGGCCGCATGCATGGTGGCCAGCGTATCGCCGATGAAATCGGGGTGGCCCGACGTATCCAGCAGATTGATCTTATAGTCCTTATAGGGAATGGGCGCCACCGACGTGCCCATGGTGAACTTGCGTTTGATTTCCTCGGCGTCGTAATCGAGGTACGACTTGCCGTCGTGCGTCGTGCCCATGCGCGGCGTTTGGCCGGAAATATAGAGCATGGCCTCGGCCAGCGAAGTTTTGCCCGCACCATCTTGTCCGACCAACACGATGTTGCGGACATGCAACGTCTCGGGAGCTGCCATTGATACCACCGTCTCTTCCTGGGTTATCCCCTACTCGCAGGTTAACGATGCAATGAATGCCCTCTCAGTGTAGCGCAGCGAAACCCCAGGTTATACGGGCATTTCGATTTGCGCCGCCACGCCCCCGGGCGTGTCTTCCTACTCGCGCGGCGCAGGCGGCCACGGGCGCGTGAGTTGCTCGCAAAATCGCCCGTTCATTCCGACGCCATCGCGCAAACACCCCGCAGCAGGAACCTCCAATTGCCCCGCGAAGCTGATATTGAGCGCCGCCATGCGCCATTCCCCATCGGCCTCGCGCACTGCCTCAACCTCGTAGAAGCCGAACGACAAGCAATCAGGCGCATCGTCGGCCTTATACGAGTCCCATGACTGAAACGCCGCGTGCACAACCGCTCTATCGGCCGATTCGAACAGCACCTGCTGCGCGCCAACCACATGCGACGACGTGCGCATGGCCGGCAACAGCCTGCCGTACAGCTTCGCGATACGCGCGCGGCCCGCAACCGGCGGCATGCCAGGGTTGCACATCTCCCCTTCCTCAGTAAAGAGCGCGCCCACACCTTGCGCGTCCTGCACATCGACGCAGCGCGCGTAGTGCGGCAGCAGTTCCTCTATGCTTTCGCGGGCCTCCATATACGCGACACGCTCTTCAATCGGCGCATCCTTCCCGCATTTCCCCGCCGAACGCAGCGCGCCTTGTTTCAACACCTTCATATTTACCCCTTTCTTTACGCGTTTCTCGTGAACCGCGCAGCACATTTCATGCCACATGGCGAAGCCCGTTTTCCCCTTTTGACATTCGCGGCTATACTTTGCTGAAAGATTCGGGCACAAATTGCGGAAAGCGGGCGCGCACGCGCCGCGGCGAGGCGCAACGGCCGCCCGCAGATAAAGGGAGCAGCATGACCCAAGCATATTCGACCCAGATGGATGCCGCGAAACTCGGCATCGTCACCCCGCAAATGCAAACCGTTGCCGAAGATGAAGGCATCGACGCGGAGGTTATTCGCGAGCGCGTCGCCCGCGGCACCATTGCCATTCCAGCCAACCACAACCATCCAGCGCTGCACGCGCGCGGCGTTGGCGAGGGCCTGCGCACGAAAATCAACGTGAACCTGGGAATTTCCGGTGACGAGCGCGACTACGAATGCGAGATGCAGAAAGTGCGCACCGCGCTTGAATTCGACGCCGAGGCCATCATGGACCTGTCCAATTACGGCAAAACGCACGATTTCCGCCGCAAGCTCGTCGATATGTCGCCCGCGATGATCGGCACCGTTCCCATGTACGACGCGGTGGGCTACTTGGAAAAAGACCTGAGCCAGATTACCGCGCAAGATTTCCTGGACGTCGTGCGCGCGCACGCCAAAGAGGGCGTCGACTTCGTCACCATCCACGCAGGCCTGAACCGCAAGGCAATCGACAGCTTCAAGCGCAGCGGACGCATGATGAACATCGTCAGCCGCGGCGGCAGCCTGATTTATGCCTGGATGGAAATGACGGGCAACGAGAACCCGTTCTTCGAGCACTACGACGAGCTGCTCGACATCCTTCACGAATACGACGTCACCATTTCGCTCGGCGACGCGCTGCGCCCCGGCTGCGTCAGCGATTCGACCGACGCCGGCCAGGTAAGCGAGCTTATTGAGCTGGGCCTGCTTACCACCCGCGCATGGGAGCGTAACGTGCAGGTGATGATCGAAGGCCCTGGCCACATGGCCATGAACGAGATTGCTGCGAACATGCAAATCGAAAAAACGCTGTGCCACAATGCGCCGTTTTACGTGCTAGGCCCCCTGGTAACCGATATTGCCCCCGGCTACGACCACATCACCTCGGCCATCGGCGGCGCGATTGCCGCGGCGAACGGCGCCGATTTCCTGTGTTATGTCACCCCGGCCGAGCATCTGCGCCTGCCTAGCGTGCAAGACGTGCGCGAAGGCATCATCGCATCGAAGATTGCCGCGCACGCCGCCGATTTGGCCAACGGAATTCCTGGCGCACGCGATTGGGACGACCGCATGGCCCGCGCACGCCAGCGCCTGGATTGGTCGGCCATGTTCGACGAGGCCATCGACCGCAAGAAGGCCGAGGACTACGTGGCGTCCACCAGCCCGCACGACCCGTCCACCTGCACCATGTGCGGCGCCATGTGCTCGGTCCGCACCATGAACAAAGCCATGAATGGCGAAAATGTGAGTCTGCTGTAAGACAAACTCCGCCGCAAGGCCCTTCCTCATACAGACATTTCGATGGCTGCAAGTCTCGCAACTTGCAGCCATCTTTTTTTACTCGCTTAAAACCACTGTTACAGGGTTTCCGTTTGCCGCATCCTATGCACCATAAGAGCAGCGTATGCGGTCGCAGACAACGACGGTCACCGACCAGGGCGTTGAGAATTCACTGCGAAGTTTCAAAGCCCTGGTTCCCATCACGTTGCCCGCCCATTAATATCGCGTTGTAAAATATGAGTTTCAAACACGTCCCCTGCCCTTGAAGGATTTGCCCATGTACTGCACGAAATGCGGAGCGAAGCTGCCCGACGAAGCCAAATTCTGCATGTCTTGCGGAAAGCCGGTGGAAGCGCCCGTCACATGCAATGCAAACGACAACGCCGACGAAGCCCCCGCAGACAACCGCGGCAAGCAGGAAGAGATCTGCGAAAAAGACGAAGCGTCGCAAGACGAGCCCGAAGCAGCAGCAACCCCCAGCGAACACGCGGAACCTACAGACAAAACTGACCCCAAGGAAAAGCCGCGGCAGTCAGACGATGCAGAGGCCAATGAGCCCAGCGCGGTCAACGCCGACGACGCGGCCGACAAGACCACCGTACTCGCCAACCCCGCCAAAACCGACCCGAACGCCACCACCGTCATCAATCGCAGCGAGGTCGACCCCGATGCAACCACGCTGCTCCCTGGCGCGGGCACCGAAAAAGCGGCGCTTGAGCAGGAACATTCCGACCAGGTAGAAGCCCTTGCCTCGCTGTACCCCGATGTAGACCCGGGTCAATTCTGCGATCCCACGCCCGTCGAAGCGAAAAGCCCCGACATCACCGAGTTCATCGCGCCGGCCCCACTCGCCGATGGCGAACAGCCCGCATCGTCCGAGTCGCTGCGCTATGCCGTCGATTCCACGAAGAAGCGCTCGCGCCGCCGCGTGCCCCTGATTGTGATCGTCGCCCTGGCCATGGCCCTTGCCGCCGGCACCGCATACGCCGCATACCGCATCTACAACGATATATGGCTGCCCGCCCAGCAAACGCAGGCCGAAGAGCCACAGCAACCCGCCGAGCCCGAGGAGCAATCCCAAGACCTCTCGTACACCGTCGAAAATGTTTCGATGGACGTAAGCGTGCCCGCCGACCCCTATTACGAACCAGGCGTTCGCGGAACGCAACAGTGGTACTACCCGCAAATAAAAGCCTCGGGCAAAAGCGATGCCGTTGACGCGATCAACGCCGCCATCGAGAGATCCATGCAGACCGATGTGGATGCTACGAACGCATCGCCCGACACCGCCGACGCGCTGTCCAACGCGGGAACGCTCACCTGTACCGATCGCACTATCTCGGTCACTTACATCGACAGCGACATCGTGTGCGTGCGCGACCAACGCTATGACACGGGTTGGGGGCCGCACGGCACCACCGAGGTTACCGGTTGCGTCTACGACTTGCACACGGGTGAAACCATCGACCCGGGCAGCGTATTCGGGCTTTCGGCAAGCGATTTGAAGCAAGAAACGGGCAATGCCGTCGCTTCGTATTTGCTTTACCATGCGAGCGATTTATACAGCAGCAACGAAGTCGTGCAGGACATTCAATCGAACTGTACCGACGACCCCTCCACTACGAGCGGCGTTAACGTACTTGACGGATGCTCGCGATTCTACATCGCCAACGAGGGCCTCATCTTCGCCTCGGCCGATTATGAAATGGGCAGCTACGCTTATGGCCGCCGCGAAATCGTGGTGGTGCCCCGCGACGGGAGCAACGTCGCAGCGGGCGACACGGTAGCGCTTACGGCTCCGTTCGGCGCAAACGGAAGCGAGCAGTAGAGCGACGCTCCGCTTCAACTTCATACTCTCGCATTAAAAAGGCGGACCGCTGGGCCCGCCTTTTCGTTATGCATCAAAGCGATTCGCAATTAGAACCATTCACGCTTATTGAATATATACAATTGCTCGAATTCGGGCTGGCTCTTCGTGAGGTACATCACGCCTTCGATAATGCCGATGAGCCACACCACGCTGGCCGCGATGCCCAACGTGAATATACCGCCCAAAATGGTAACACCCAGCAAGATGAAGCCCGCCGTGTTGTAGCCCAAATAGAATTTGTGCACGCCGAACACACCCAGGAAAATCGCCAGCAGGCCTGCGGCCACATGATCTTTCGTGCGAACCAGGGGCTGCTGGTATTGCGCCTGATACCCACCCTGAGGCTGGGTATAGCCGCCCTGGGGGGTCGAATAGTATCCAGCATTGCTCTGCTGGTAATACGCCGTTTGACCTGGCTGTTGGGCGTATGACTGGTAACCGGGCTGCGCTTGAACCTGCTGGCCACCCGCTGGCGGCTGGCCGGGTTGGGCGTAGCCAGGCGCGCCATACACGGGCGGCGCCGGCTGGGGCGGAGCCGATTGGGGCATGAAATCGGCTACCGCAGCAGCGGTATACGCGGCATCGGCCTGGAAATCGTCATCGCACGACCGCCCAGAGTCAACGCGCACATCGTGCGCAGGAACATCCTCGATGGCAGGGGCTGTCTGGGCCGTCGAAGCCGTTTCGGCGACCAACCCAGGTTCCACAGCCGAAACGGCTTCCTCGGCCACCACAGGCGCGGGGCTTTCGCCAGCAATCCCATCGTCTTCAGCCGATGAAGAGCCATCGACCGCATGCGCATCCCCGGCAACCTGTTCGCATGCAGCATCCTCGCCGGCGGGCGCGTCGGGCGACACGCTGCACAGCGCATCGAGGCGCTTCTGCATCTCTTCCATCTGACGCTTCAAATCGGCGATTTCGTCGGCGCGAGACGCTTCGAGCTTGCCATTATCGTCCGCCATGGCGTCCTCCCATCACTCATCGTCATTCCCCGCTTCGGGGCCCTCACATTTTCGCTGCAGCCATACTACAACGAAAAAAGCGGCAGCCACCAAGCTGCCGCCTACCTGTTAGATTAATGTTATGTCGTTCTACCGAACGACATAACTCGCCGACGCTGCGCGTGAATCTGACGGCCGGCTTGGCCCTCAATCGTCGCTCGCGTACCGAAGTACGCGTCGCTCCTCTTTCAAGCCAATCCGACTCGCCAGATTCACGCTCGCTGACATCTGCTTGATGCCCTGTCTCGTTTCTACTTTTCCGGCACCTTCCACATAAGCGCGAAGCCGATGATGAACAACACCGCAACGCTCAGCACGCCAATGGACGAGTTGCCCGTAATCTGCGTGAACACGCTTACCAACAGCGTGCCCAGCACCGTGGCATACTTGCCGAAGATATCGAAGAAGCCGTAGTACTCGTTTGCGTGCTCCTTCGGGATAAGCTTGCCGAACTCGCTGCGCGAAAGCGCCTGAATGCCGCCCTGGAACAGGCCCACGCACACCGCGAGCACCCAAAACTCGGCAGCCGAGCGCAGGAAGAACGCCGCGAACAGCGTGATGCAGAAGTACGCGAAAATCGCGATGAGCAGCATGCGCTTCGTGCCGAATTTGCCCGCCAGGCGGCCATACGCGATAGCCGACGGAAACGCCACGAACTGCGTCACCAAAAGCGCCAGCACCAGCTGGGTGGAGCCGATGCCCAAATCGGTGCCATAGCTTGTCGACATGGTGATGATGGTGTGCACGCCGTCGATGTAGAAGAAAAACGCCAGCATGAACATGAACACGCGCTTGTCGGCGAAAATGCGCTTCGCCGTGGCCCACAGGCCCGTCAGCGCATCGCGGAACATGTGCGCGGTAGGCTCCTTGAAATGCGTCTGGTGAACGTTGCGCATCATGGGAACGCTGAACACAACCCACCACGCGGCGGTAATCACGAACGACACGCGAATGGCGTCAAGCTGTCCGATGCCGAAATTCTCGCCAAACAGCACTAACACCAGGCATACGATAAACGGCACACACGATCCGATGTAGCCCCATGCGTAGCCCTGCGACGACACCTCGTCGTAGCGGTCCTCGGAATCGGTGGCGTCAACCAGAAATGCGTCGTAGAACACCAGCGAAGCATTCAGCATCACCGATGCCACCACATACATCACCAGGAACACCATGGCGTCACCAGGAATGCCCAAGCACGCCAGCAACACCGCGCCCGTTCCAATAGTACCCGCGAGCAGTTTTTTCTTATTGCCCTTCAAATCGGCGATGCTGCCCAAAAACGGCATGAGCAACGCCAGCACCAACGAGGCAACCGTGGTGGCATAGCCCCACGCGACCACGACCGACGACCCCGGATCGGCGATGGCCGAAAAATAAATGGGGATGAGCGTCGATGCCAGCAGCACGAACGCCGAGTTGCCCACATCGTAGACGATCCAGCTTTTCTCGCGCTTCGTCAGTTTCATTGAAGACATGCGTGTTCCTTTTCATGGAGGGGAATTCGCGTCCAAAGCAACAACTAACGTAAAGTTCTGGGCGCGGCGGAAAAAACGCTTCAACGATTGTATATCATGAGGCCAACGTCTCAGCGCAGGCAATGGCGACGGCGCGTCAATTCGCCGTAAAAAGCCGGCCCGCGCGCCATATGCGAAAAGGAGGCAGGCATGCCTGCAATTCTTACCCACGACTTCTTCGGACAAGACGTCTACGCAACGCATTCCCATATCATTGGAAAGTCGGTCGACGAGCGCGACGCATTCTTGCTTGGCAACCAAGGTCCCGACCCGCTGTTTTATGTGATTCTCTCGCCAAGCATGAAAGCGTTCTTCGGGCTGGGCGGCACCATGCACCACGAAACGCCCACGAAGCTTTTGCTGGCAATGAAGGAAAGCCTCGACGTGCTCAGCGACGAAGAGCGCCCCGTGGGACGCGCCTACGCGCTGGGCTTTTTGTGCCACTATTCGCTCGACCGTGCCATGCACCCGCTGGTCTACAGCCAGCAATACGCCATTTGCGACGCGGGCATCGACGGGCTCGACCGAAGCCAGGGCAACGAAGTGCACGCCGAAATCGAGCGCGAGTTCGACGAAATGGTGCTGTTCAGCAAGTTGGGGCGCACCATTCGCACCTATCGCCCCTATGAAGAGGTCTTGCATGCGAGCGATGCCACGCTCGAGACCATCGGCAAAATGTACGCATTCGCCCTTATGAAAACCTACCGAGAATTCCCGCCGATAGACCTGTTCGTGTCGGCCGTACGCGATTTCCGCCGCATACAACGCCTGTTCTATTCACCCTCGGGCAATATGCAAAGCATGTTGAACACCGTAGAAACACGCATGCTGAACAGGCAATTCTCGTTCTATAAATCCATGTCGCACCGCGATAACTCCATACGCACGAGCGATTTCGACAACCGCATGCGTCGTCCCTGGGAAAACCCATTCACCCACGTTACGCAGACCGAAAGCTTCTGGGATATCTTCGACGGCACGAAAGCGACCGCGTTCGAGGCCATCACCACGTTCGATGCCGACGATTTTGACGAAAAGGCCGCAAAAGCCCTCACTCGTGGCTTGAATTTCTCGGGCGAACCGGTCGAATAGACACGAAATAATGGTTTCCAAAAGTAACTATTACGAAGTGCGTAGGCTTACCCGGCCACGTATGATTACAAGAAAAAATGCCAGGTTTCTGACCTGGCATTTTTCTTTATCGAGAATCACACTAGCCCAGTGCGAGCACCCTGCACCTACGCATTTCGCGCATTTTCTTGCGACACGTTCTATTCCACAGGCTTGAACGTGTCGCGATCGGGCGCGAAGCTTCGCATAGCCTTGATGGTGCGGTCGAACAGCTCGTCGAGCTCCCAACCCAGCATCTCGGCACCCGAGCGAATCACATCGCGGCTCACGCCCGCTGCGAAACGCTTGTCTTTGAACTTCTTCTTCAGCGACTTCACTTCGAAATCCATCACGCTTTTGCTGGGACGCATGGCAACCGCAGCGCCGATGAGACCCGTGAGTTCTTCGGTCGCGAACAAGATTTTCTCCATTTGATGCTCGGGCTTAGGCAGGTCGGGGTTGAAATCGGACGTATGGCTTTGAATGGCGCGAATCAGCTCGGAAGTGCCGCCTGCCGCTTCGATAAGCTCGGCCGCGAATAGCGTGTGCTTCTCGGGTTCATCGTCGTGTTCCTCCCAATCCAGGTCGTGCAACAGGCCCACAATGCCCCAAAACTCCTCATTTTCGGGGTCGAATTCGCGCGCGAAATAGCGCATGGTCGCCTCGACCGTTTCACCATGCTCAATATGAAATGGCTCTTTATTGTGCTTGCCCAGCAATTCGAAAGCCGCCTCGCGCGTCATTCCTGCGTCAAGTTTCGCCATCGCTCTTCCTTTCTCGTATGCCGCATGGCGCGGCCAACCCGAATTCGCCCTTATGAAACTGGCACCTGCATCGTTTCTATCGCCGACAAGCGGCGACCCCTAACGAAACGATGCAGGTGCCATATGAGCCCCTCACCCGGGGATGAGGGCAGGCAAATCTTTAATTGTTAAAATTATAAGCTATGCCTCACGGCAGCGCTAGCGCTTCGCGCGATAAAGATTGGCCGTCTGGGCGCCTGTCTCGGCGTGGCATTCCTCTACCTCAATCAGGCCAAGGTTACGCAAACGGAAAACAGCCCTGTCGACAGTTTGCACGCTGCAATTCGCTTGCTTCGCAAGCTCTTTCTTAGAGCAGCGCACACCATCGGACAGCGTGGTTTCTGCGGAAATGTAGCCAAGGATTCGCTTTTGGGCGGAACTCAATCGAACTCCGCGGGATTCAGTCTCGTCACTCAACGAAGCCGACCTCCCCTCCATCATCAAACCTAGTATTGCCCATTTAACCACCGATGGCGCATTTGCGCTATCGGGTGTGCAAGCATCTTGTTCAAATGTCCAAATCTCTGAAAAAGACCCCTGGCATTAAAACAAATTTGTTTGCATATTGCAAGCGCTATGAATAGGGAATCAACTGGGGAATCGTTACCGAGCCCTAAGCAATAACACGACTATTTGAAACGCTTATCAACTGTGAGGATATACTAAACTGCACATGCAGGATTGTCCAGATGTGCGGCAAAACGACAAAAAACACGCCTTAGTTGCCAATACGTTACAAGGCAATACCCAATACGCCGAAAATGGTGCCGAGCACCACGCCGCATACCACAAGACCGCCCGCAATGATGAAATTGTCGCGCATGGGACGATTTGCGCGGAACAGCACAAGCAAGCCGACGCCCGCGCTTACCAATAAACCGGCCATCATGGCCCCAGTCGAAAGCGCGCCTTCAAGATAAAGCTCGGTAAGCGCAACCGATGCGGCGCAGTTGGGAACAAGACCCACGATAGCCGAAACCACTACCGAAAGCGCGGCGTTCGACGAGATGAACGACGCCAGAGCATCTTCGCCCACGCCGTCAATCACGATTTCAAGAGCCAGGGAAACCAGCAGCACGAACGCCGTGACCTGCAAGGTATGCACGAGGGCACTTTTCGCGATGCCCGCCAAACCGTGCTTATGGGCGTGGTCGTGCGTATGCTCATGCTCGTGGTCATGCTCATGGACCTGCGTATGGGCAGCCTTGCGCTCGCCCCGCTCGGCGTTCGATGGCACCCCCTCGTCCTCGCAACCGCAATGGTCGCGCTCGCACAAATCTCGTATGCGCATGGCCTCGGTCGCCTTGTGGCGCAAGCGCAATATGGCGTCGATGACGAAACCGACGACAAGTCCGCATATCGCTTTAATCGCAAGCACTTCGACGATGAATCCGAGCGGCGCCTGGGCGGCAATCATAATGGGCAGCATCTCGTCGCTCGTGGACAAAAACACCGCGAACAGCGTGCCGAGGGTTACCACGCGCGCTGAATACAACGTAGCCGCCGCGGCCGAAAAGCCGCATTGCGGCACAATGCCCAGAATGGCCCCGATAGCAGGGCCTGCCGCGCCCGCCTTGCGCACGGCAGCCACGCTTTTGTCGCTGGCGTAATGCTCAAGGGCCTCCATGGCCAAATACGTCACGAACAAAAACGGGACGAGGTTGAGCGTATCAAGAAATGCATGTTCGAACGCATGCGGGAGTATTTCAGCAAAAGTTTCCATGGCGGAAGATTCTAGAGCGCAAACACCTTTCGATAGAAGCAAGAAAGGCCAGTTCACAGGTTAAACATGTGCAACTTTGTTCACGTGTTCCAATTTAGTTGAGTCGTTCTACGAACAACGCAAGCACTCGACGCTGCGCGGCAAGCTGGTGGCGTATTTCAGGCTCAGCCTTCGCCTCGCGTACCGAAGTACGCGTCGGCTCGCCTCCACCCGAACTACGCACGCCAGCTTGCCGCTCGCTGACTTTTGGCTATCCGGCAGCCATAGCGGCCCAAATCTGCCTACCCTTTCCAGCGGCGCGGATGTCCCTTTCGCGAGCGAATTCGTTTCGCCTCTTCGTTGCGCTTCTTCGCCTGGCGCACCTCGCCACGAAGCCTGAGGTAGCTCTCGTAGCGCTCGCGTGGCAATTCGCCCGATTTCACGGCTGCCCGCACGGCGCAACCAGGCTCGGCCTGGTGTTGGCAATCGCGAAAACGACATTGCTCGGCCAGCGCCTCGACGTCGGCGAACGCCGCCTCGATTCCGGCATCGGAGTCCCACAGGGCAAGCCCACGCACGCCTGGCATGTCCACAACGCAACCTGCGCCCGGAATGGCCACCATCTCGCGCGAAACCGTGGTGTGGCGCCCCTTGCCGTCGCCTTCGCGCACGGCACCCGTCGCTTGAACGTCGCTTCCTACCAGCAAGTTCACAAGGCTCGATTTGCCCACGCCGCTTTTGCCCAGCAGCACGGCGACGCGGCCCGGCGGCACCAGCTCGCGCACTCCCTCGACGCTCGCGGGGTCTTCTGCAGATACCACCAACACAGGAGTCCCGTGGGCAACGCGCTCGACCAGCTGGCGAGCCTGCGCAAGCTCGGCGACGTTCTCGACCAAATCGGCCTTCGTCAAAACCACGGCCACCTCGGCGCCGCTTTCGTGCGCCAACACCAACTCGCGCTCAAGCCTGCGCACGTTGATGCCCACCAGCGGCTCGGCCACGATAACCGTGTCGAAGTTAGCGGCAAGCACTTGCGGCTCCATGCGCTCGGTCGGGTCTTTGCGCACGAAGGCGCGTTTGCGGTCGTGGACTCGCTCGATAATGCCCTTGTCGTGGCCCTTTGGAGCCGAAACCTCTACCACATCGCCCGTGGTCGCGCGCACGTCCGCGCCCTTCACCAAAGCCGTCGCGTGCTCGCACCGCAACTCGCGGCCATCGGACAGTTTCACCAGCGGAAAACCACGGTCGAGCTTAATCACGGTTCCCTGCATTTACCGGGACCTTTCCCTCATACGCCAGAACACGAATGCCAAGACCGCGCCAATCGCAAGCGCAACAGCCCCTGGCTTGAAATCGTCGATGTCGAATTCATCAGCATGCTGCGACCCTTCGGAAACGACGCTGACCACTTGCGCGTGCACATCGCTTTCGCCTTCATGCTGCGAGCACGCCAGATTGAATTGGCCACGCACGCGCAAAGTGGTGCCCGTCGATCCATACGCGCCGAAGACATCGATCTTATGCAGTTCACTTCGCCTCAAAAATACCGTCACAGTAGAGCCCGTGCCCGGGTCGCGCAGCACGACCCACACATGGTCGGGGTCGCCCGTAACCGAGATGGCTTCTCCCACAACCTCGCCCGTCACCTGCACGGTTTGCTTGTCGTAGTAAGAATCGGCCCCGGCCAAATCGCCTATAGCGGCATCATAGAGAAACGAATTATCGGACGTTTGTCCGTCGTCGACCGAATTGCCCGGCGCATCGACAGGCTCGGGGGATGCATCGGCATCGCCAGACGCAGCATCGGAATCGGCCGCAGCAGCATCGACGCGCGCCTTGGCAACGTCTTTCTTATCGGCGGAAGAAACGGAATCGGACGAGCTCACGGCTCCGGCCGAACTGCCATCGCCATCGGCGAACGCGCACACCGGCGCCATGCATAGGATTAAGGCAATCAAGGCCGCGCACGCCGCGCGAAGCGCCGTGTTCATATTACCGCGCACGAACCCTCCTTTTCGGCTTCATGGACGCCACGATAGACACAATCAGGGCAATCAGCGTCACGTATTCCAAACGGCCCGCCCACATGTCGATGATATAGAGCACTTTCAGCGCATCAGGCATGCCCGGCTGAATAATGCCGCACGACATGCCCACGTTCGACACCATGGAAACCGATTCGAACATCGAAGGCGCAGCAGCATATCCGCAGGCCACCGTGGCGATAGTCGTAACCAAGAACGCCACGCCGTACAGCAGCAGCACCGCCAAGTTCGCACGCACGAGGTCGTTGGAAAGCGGTCGACGCCCCACGTGGTAGTACATAACCACCTGCCGGGCCGAAGCCGGCGCCAGGAGGTCTTTGATGTACGCAACCAGCTCTTTAACCAACACGCCGATGCGCAACACTTTGATGCCGCCCGTGGTAGATCCGGCCGAGCCGCCAACCGCCATGCAGAAGATAATGATGAGCAACGCGCCGCTCGAAACCACCGTGGTCATCTGGTTCACGCTGATAGTTTGGAAGCCCGTTGACGAAAACGCCGCGACCACCGTGAACACCGCGCGACGCAGCAACGTAGGCAGGTCGTCGTAGATGCCAGCCGCGCACAGCGTCGCCACGAACGCCACCAGAATCACGCTGAGCCAAATTGCCAGCGTGCGAATTTCGATATCGCGGAAGAAGTGCAGCACATGGCCCTTCCATACCTCGCTGTGCAGCGTGAAGTTGATGGAGCCCAGCAAGATGAGCACCATAATCACGATCTCGAGCGCCGAGCAATGGTAGTAGATGATGCCCGTCGACATGGACGTCATGCCGCCCGTGTTGAACGATGCCACGGCGAGCCACAGCCCATTGAAGAACGCGCGTACCGGCTCCATGCCGATAGCCAAACACGCAGCCGTCGTGAGCACCGTGCCAATAACGATGGTCGCCATAGAGAAACGCACGATGAAGCGCGCCGTTTGCATGATGTTGGGAATAACGTGCTCGCTGCGGCCCTCGGACGAATACAGCGAGGAATCGACCGCGCGGCCGAACAGGCCAAGGGACAGGGCAATAACAACGACGCCCTGGCCGCCGATGCATTGCATGGTGAAGCGCCACATGTTGTCGGCGACCGACATATGATCGAGGTCTTGCACGAGCGACGCCCCAGTGGTGGTCCAAGCGCTCATACCTTCGAATATCGCATCGAGCACGCTGCCGTAATGCCCCGATAAATACAGTGGTATGCACCCCAATAACGCCAACATGAGCCACGCGAACCCCGTAACGGCCATTGCCTGTTTCGGGGTGAGTTTTCCAGGGCTCGGCAGAATAAGCCGCAAAAGCGAACCAGCGATAAGCGCCACGCCGATGCCCAGTAAATAATGCGAGGCCGGCTGCCACTCGCCAAGCACGATGGCCACCGTAAACGGAACGCACTCCGCCACGGCGAGGAACATCGTCAAAACGCCCAAGTAATGGGCGATAACGCGAAAATCATACAGAGAGAATTTCTGCCACATGGCGCTAACCCATCAGCAGTTTCGTCGCCACCACGAGCAACCCCAGCCACATCAAAAATGCCAGGGAACACAGCACAACCAGGAAAACCCCCTGCATCGGGGTTTTCAAGTTGCTCAGGTTCTCTTTGTATGCTCGCAAATCCATAATTGACTAATTATACGTCCAAATCCAGCGACACGGGGCAATGGTCGCTGCCGAACACATCGGCGTGAATGTTGGCGTCGGCAACTGCACCGCGCAGGGCTTCGCTCACCAGGAAATAATCGATGCGCCACCCCGCGTTGTTCTTGCGCGCATTGAAGCGGTAGCTCCACCACGAATATGCACCCGCAAGCCCCGGATGCAGCGTGCGGAACGTGTCCACGAAGCCCGCGTCAAGCAGGTCGGTGAATTTGCCGCGCTCCTCATCGGAAAAGCCCGCGTTGCCCCGATTGGTTTTCGGGTTCTTCAGATCGATTTCCTCGTGCGCGACGTTGAAGTCGCCGCACATCACCACGGGCTTGGGCTGAGCAGTTTCGTCGGCGCCCGTCAGCGGAAGCTCGGCCACGCACACGTGGCCATCGCCCTCAGCATCGGTTTGCACGGGAACGCCCGCCGGCATAACGCCCGATTCGAGCCCTTTGCAGAAGCCCCGAAACGCATCGTCCCACGCCATGCGATGGTCGATGCGAGCCAAACCATCCTGGGCATTGGGCGTATACACGTTCACCAGCCAGAATTCGGGAAATTCAAGCGCAACGATGCGGCCTTCGGTATCTAGCTCGGGCGCACCAAGGCCATGCAGCACGCGCAATGGCTCGCGTCGCGTGAATACGGCCGTGCCCGAATAGCCCTTCTTTTCCGCATAGCTCCAAAACTGCAGGTAGCCTGGCAAATCGAGCTCGATTTGTCCTTCCTGCAGCTTCGTTTCCTGCAGACAGATGGCATCGGCATTCAAACCCAGCACCGAGTCTTCGAAGCCCTTTTTCACGGCGGCTCGCAGGCCGTTCACATTCCACGAAACCAGTCGCATCAAACACGCCCCCTCACAAAAAGCGGGTCAAAGGAATCGTCCCCTTGACCCACCGATAATACAGCCAAAAAACGCGGCGCAACACGCGCGCAACGCTTCGGCACTATTTCTGCTGCTGCTTTTTCTTGCCAAAGCCCAATTTCGACGCGCCGCGCAGAATGCGCTCGTGCTGCCAAATAGCCAAGATGGCGATGACCGCCGCAACGCCGAACAGGATGGCGCTTTGGCCGTAATCGCCCGCCATAAGCTTGTCGGCCCCAAAGGTGGTAATCAGCACGCCGGGAATGCGACCGATGTTCGACAGCACCAGGAAGTTGCGCATGCTCATGTTCGTAAGCGGCACCAGATACGTGAATACGTCTTTCGGCATGCCGGGAATCAAGAACAGGATGAACACCATCACATCGAGCTTCTCGGAATTCTCGAAGCGTTCCAGCTTCGCCATCCATTTCTCGGGAATCATGGCGCGCACGAACGGGGCGCCCAGCTTGTGCACCACGGCGAAAATAAGGGCGCTCGATAGTACGGCTCCCAAAATAACGATGACGGCACCGCCCCAAGGGCCGTACATCATGCCCGCCGCGATTTGCACCACCTCGCCGGGGATGAACGCCACCACGATTTGCAAAAACTGGAATGCCAGCAGGATGAAGCCGCCCAGCACACCCGCGTTGCGCACGTCGTTCAGCACGCGCTCGAGGCCATCGGGTTCGGAAAGCTCGGCAATCCACGGGGCAATGAGCACGCATACCAGCACCATGAGCACGAAGAACAGAGCCAGCCCCGCAAGCTTGAACAGGTCGGCCTTGGTCAGGCGCGCAAGCGACGGCTTCTCGGAAACAGGCACCTCGTACTTCTCTTCGAATGCCTCTTTTTTGGCCTCGATTTTTTCGCGGCGCTCTTCTCGCTTCTCGTGAATCTCTTCTTTTTTCAGGATGATTTTTCCCGTCATTCCCGAAGGATCTTGCGCCATGCTGCCCACCTAATTTCATCAAAGCGCCC
Organism: uncultured Slackia sp.; assembly: GCA_937895975.1. Classification (GTDB taxonomy): domain Bacteria; phylum Actinomycetota; class Coriobacteriia; order Coriobacteriales; family Eggerthellaceae; genus Slackia. Next base: position 1,488 of record CALBLG010000202.1, on the reverse strand, counting down.
CACCCAGGCGCATCGCGTCTATTGTGACGCAAAAAGACGGCGGCACCGGGCATGAATCCCGAATACCGCCGTCTTGACGAAAATTCGTTAGGCAACCGTAATATTCGACGAACGAGGCCGGGCACTCGCACAGGGAAATGGCCCCGTTAGATGCTATTCGCCCTTAGACGCTTTGTCGAATTCGCTTTTGAAGGCCGCGAACATGCCGCCGATGCCCGGGTTCGACGATTCTTTTTCGTCTTCGTCTTCCTCGTATTCATCGACGTCGTCGGATTCGTCAGCTTCATCGTCGTATTCATACTCGTCGATTTCGGCTGCGTCTTGAGCATCGGGCCCACCATGCGATGCGCCTTCGCCGCACTGCACCCGGCTGGCAGCGAGGTCGTCGTCATCGTCGCCAGCCTTGGCTTTGTCGAATTCCTCTTTGAACGCCGCGAACATGCCTTTGGTCTTCGCTTCGCGCTCGGCGACCTCTTCGCCAACCTCGGTTTGCTCGCCCGAGGCAGCCTTGCTGAACTCTTCTTTGAACGCGCCGAATGCGTCTTTGGTGGCGCTTACCTGGCGTCCAACGCCCTCGGCGCCCTCTTTCACGGCAGCCCCTGCGGCAGCCGTCGCAGCCTCGACCTTGGGCTTCGCTGCTTCGGCGGCCTCTTTGGCGCGCGCGCCGGCCTTTGCCGTGAACTTGCCCGCGGCCTCGGCCCAGCCGCCTTCAGGGGAAAGCTCCCACACGTCATCGGACACCAAAATGGCGCCCTTGAACACCACTTCATCGCCCGCTTCGCGCGAATCTTCCTTCACGGCCAAATCGGCGCCCATGCCGCGCTTGAAACCCCTAATGCAATCGGCGGGAACTTCCAGCGTGCCAAGCAGCAGCTTCGCCGTAGCGCCATTATGCGCCTCGATGGCTTCAACCTGGCCCGATTCGATATCAAACGTGATGTTGTTCACATACCCGATGGCGGTTTCATCGGCCGTCATGATGGGAAGGCCTTCCCAAATAATGCACTTATCCCAATCGAGGCCCATCGCGCGGCACACCGCCGCGCCCGAAGTGGGCGCATCGGGCTTAACGCGAATGCGCCCATCAACGAAATCGAAGCCGTCCAGCGACACGAAGATATCTTTGCGATGGAACATCCACAGAAGATCGGGGCGCTTCACGATGAACCCGATACAGCGGCGCTCGGACGGATGGAACACGCACGCCTTCACCTTGCCGATGCGTTTCGTTCCCTTTTTGCCGCCCACAACGCGCAGCTTTCGAATGTCGTGGCTCGTCACCAGCTTCATGCGAGTCATCCCCGACTCCCCTCCGTTCGCGAAAAGGGCCGGCCCCAGGCCAGCCCTTGTGTATCGTTTGCTTGTATCCGCTTGCCTACTCGGCCTTCGGCTCCTGTTCGGCCGTCTCGGCCTCGGCTTCTTCGACCTGCTCGACGGCAGATTCGACCGCAGCCTCGGCCTGAAGCTCTTCAGCAACAGGTTCGGCGA
>CALBLG010000201.1 GCA_937895975.1 uncultured Slackia sp. | reverse complement strand
CCTCGCGAGCGACCTTTCGGCCTACGTTTCCGGCGAAACTATCACCGTGCAAGGCGGCAGCGGCCTGCGCCCGTAGACGTCACCCGCGATATTCGGATGCGTGCGGCCCCACCAAGGTCCCACCAAGGCGAAGCGTGCGCTTCGCCTTTCTTTTTGCAAGAAAACGCGAGCTATGCGCGAACATGGGGAAGCCGATGCCGATTCAGACCGAAAATCGTTCGGGAAGGCATGCTTTCCCGAACGGCATCGCAGCAAAGCACGAGCTTCAGGCCGCAAAACGCACCAGAACATCGTTCACAACCCGCGTTTTCTTGCAAATGCGACGCATTCCCAGGCGCAATCGCACACAGCTCGATTTTTCTTGCAGCCCAAAACGCATCGGCAGCAGGTTTGCGCGGAAAACGCACACGCCATATGGCAACTCGCGATTTACCCATGCGTAGCCTACGGCTCATTCCCGTGCAAAGCTCGCAGCCTACCCATGCATAGGGCCATTCCTATGCAAACCGCGAATTGCTCTCGCAAGCCGCGATCGCCAAGTTTGAAGCCCTCGCGTGCGGCAAGCTAGCGCCACTCGCGCGCATCGGCGAATTCGACGAATTCGGAAGCGACGGCCGACGACGACGCGCGGTTCCAGGCTATCGCGTACCGCATCCCCATGCCCAAATCGGAAAACGGCACCGCCACCACCGAATCGAGCCCCGCGAAATACGTGCCGGGCATGCACGAAATTCCCTCGCCGGCGGCGACCAGCACCACCGTGGCCTCGTAATGGTTGCCAGCCCCGGCGTGTTCCACGCGAACTCCCGCGCGCTCAAACGACGCATGCAGCCGCTTGAAGAAATGCGGCGCAATGGACGGGTCGGGCAGAAGCAGCACATCGTCGCGCACGTCAGCCACGCTGACCGATTCGCGCCCAGCGAGCTTATGACCCACAGGCAGCACGGTGCAAATGGGTTCTTCAAACAGCGGATGCATCGCAATATCATGCACGCCTTCGACTTCCGACACCTCCATGAATGCCAAATCGAGCGTACCCTCACGCAGCATGGCAAGCAGGTTCGTCCACGTGTCTATGACGAGCGACACTTCGACGCCCGGATGCGAAACTTTGAATTCCGAAATAGACGCTCCAACGTTTCCCCAACCAACAGGCCCATGAAAACCCAGGCGAATACGGCCATGGATCGCAGCCTCGCTTTCGTGCACGCCGCGCAACAAATCATCGTATTCGGAAAGCATCGAGCGAAACGACGTGAGCACCAGCTCGCCCGTCGGCGTGATGGCCGTCGAATGCCCACGCACCAATAACTGCGCGCCCAGCTCTTTTTCAAGCGCGTTCATCTGCGCCGTCATGGCCGGCTGCGATATGAACATCTCTCGCGCCGCTTTCGACAGGCTTTTATTTTCCGCGACGCTCACGAAGCATCGCATACGGAACAAATCCAATGAAAACTCCCTCCCCGTCTTCGATGCTAAGCTTACTCCATTGCCGCGATGCGCGAAGCGCTTCTTGCCGCATTAGGCACGACAAAGGCCCGTTCGCTGAAGGGAGGGGCGCGAACGGGCCTTGTGAGATGAATTATTTCGTTAAAGCGCCCAGTATTGTGCAAGGCGCAAGACATCGCTGCCGGAAATCGGCGCTATTCAGCCTTGCCCGACACGATGTACTCAGCAGCCAGGCGGCCGCCCGTGGCGCACCAGCCCTGCTCGGCGCCGGACATGATTCCCACGTCGTAGTCGCGGCCGGTGTACGAGCTGGCGTCGGTGCCCACGGCGAACAGACCCTTGATGGGCTGGCCGTCGGTGTCCAGAACGCGCAGCCGCTCGTCGACGCGCAAGCCGCCGACCGAAGTGAACACGGTGGGCTGGGCAACCGAAGCGTAGAACGGGGCGGTCGCAACCGGCACCAAGGCCTCGGCGGTCGCGCCGAACTTCTCGTCGACGCCCGCTGCGCAGCACGCGTTGAACTCATCGACGGTCTTCGCCAGCGCGGCAGGGTCGACGCCCATTTGCTTGGCCAAATCTTCAATGGTATCGGCCTTGAACACGTCGCCCTTTTGGACGGCGGCCTCCACCAGGTCGCGGGCGTCGGTCAAAGGCTCGCCCGAAATAATGCCGACCGATTCCAGGCCGACGGGCAGCGCCTCGTCGGTCATCTTGTCGAGGTAGGCCTTGTCCAAAATGACGAACGCCTTGGTCTGCGCGATCACCGCATTGCCGCCGCGGCTGAAGTCGGCCGCGAGGGCCTCGTTCATGAAACGCACGCCGTCTTGGTTCACGCGCAGCGCAGGCTCCCACGAGAACACCCAGCCGGCATGGTCTTCGAACTCGGCAGCGCCGGCGCAACGGATGCTGCCGAACATGAGGTTCGAGGGAATGTGCAGGTCAGCGCCCAGCTCGCGTGCCCAGCGGATGCCGTCGCCATCGCGGCCGTCGGCGCCCCAATTCCACACGCGGTCGAAGTCGAGCTTCGTGAACTCTTCCCACATTTCCTGGTTGTTCGAATAGCCGCCCGTGGCCAGAATCACGTTCTTGGCCTCGATAGCGTATTCGTCGCGCCCCTTTTGGAAATACACGCCGCACACGCTGCCGTCATCGGCCGTCATAAGGCCGGTCGCGGGGCTTTCCGTGCGCAGGTCGACACCCAGTTCTTCGCAGCGCTTCTGCAGCACCTTGATGGTGGACTCGCTGATGCGCGTCACGTTGCCGTTCTCGTCAGCGCCCAAATGCCAGCTCGGGTACGACGTGGGGGCCGTAACCGTGGCGGTGTAGAATTCCACGCCGCAATCGTCGTGCAGCCAGTCGATGGTCGCGCCCGAATTCTCGATGTAGCGACGCAGCACGGCAGAATCGGCCGACCAGTGGTGGTATTCCTGCGTGCGCAAGAATACTTCGTTGTCGTCGAACGACAGGCCCGCCTTCTTGTGCATGTACGAGTTCACCGCGCCAATGCCCTCGGCATAGCCCGAAGAGCCGCCCACGAGCACGTTTTTCTCAAGCAGAATAACGTTCGCGCCCAGCTGAGCCGCGCGAACGGCGGCGCACATGCCAGCCGTGCCAGAGCCGACGACGACCAAGTCGCAGCTCTCGGTGCCCTTGGGGTCGTGTTTGACGGCCTCGGCCGCATCGGAGCCGGCCGCAGGCGCCGACTTGGTTTCTTCAGACTTCGGCGAGCAGCCGGCCAAGCCGGCGGCCGCAACCGCACCAGCCGCAGCGAAGCCCGAGATGAATGACCTTCTGGAAAGATCCATGAATGCCTCCCTATTTCCCTCAAATCCTTGCGAAATTTCGCTGAACCGAGCATAGGGTCGATGTGGGCGCAAACGCAATTCAACGCATGCTATCGAATCGATAACGAAGCGTTATAAAGCCTGGTAAACGGCATTTTTTTCACGGCTCTTGAGCATCATAGCGTCTTATTATGGGCATCATAACGCGCGGTTATAGAAGAGGCTCGGGCGCCACCGCAGGCCTACGAAAGCATGAATGCGAGCACGAAAAGCGCAGCCAGAAAGGCGAAATTGATGCCCAAAAACATACGCAGGTAATAGCCCTTCAATTCGGGATATGCCACCGCGAGCTGTTTGTAAGAAATAAGGCTCGCCATCGAGGCCACAAGCGTGCCCAGGCCGCCTATATTCACGCCCACGAGCAGCGCAGGCCAGTCGGCCGTGAAGCCCGACAACAAAATGGCAGCCGGCACATTCGAAATAACCTGGCTCGCCGCGGCGCCCGCCAACAACGCGCGGCCGTCGACGAGGGAAGCCACCGCATCGCGCACCATTTCGACGCGAGCGACATTGCCCACAAAAATGAAAAACGCCGCAAATGTAAGCAGCAAGGCGTAATCGACATGGCGAAGCGCGGTTTTGTTGAAGGCGAACGCCAAAACAAGCGCAGCGGCAACGGCAACGGAAACGGGAACGATACGGGCCACGCACAACAGGCACACCAAGATGAGCAGCATCCATGGCGCTATGTCCCGCGCAGCAAGCGAACGCTCGGAAATCGAAGGATTTACGTCCGCCACCTGCGCCGACACATGCTTGAAGCGTTTGCGATCGCGCACCTCGGAAACGCCGATGGCAGCCGCAAGCAATCCGAACGCCAAAGCCGAATACGGGGCCATGGCCGCGACAAGCTCACCAGGGGCCATACCCGACACGCTGAGCACATAGATATTCTGCGGGTTGCCGATGGGCGTCAGCATGCTGCCCGCATTCGCAGCGATAGTCATGCACACAACGGCGAACGCGAGCCTGCGCACCAGACCTGCCTCGCGCAGGGCCGCAAGGGCCAGCGGCACGAACGCCACCAGCGCAACATCGTTGGTAACCACCATGCTCGAGAAAAACGTGAGCGCAACGAGCGCGGCGATAAGCACGCCGCCGCTCTTGCATGCGCGCACCAACGCGCGGCACGCCCGCGAAAGCACGCCCGCGGCAGCCAAGCCCGACGTAGCAACCATCAGGGAGAACAACAGGCCGATGGTTCGCCAGTCGACATATGTGGCGTATTGCGCATCGGGCGGCACCGCCGCGCACGACGCCGCGGCGCACACAAGCGCAATCGCCAACACCGCATCGCGCCGGAAAAACGCGCGCACGCGCCATGCCGCATCTCTCAGCTTGTCCATGCGCACCCCTTCCCGTTGCTGCAGACGCATGCCGCCGAAGGGCATCGTCGAATGGCCGTTTTCCGAGTTTTACAGCCTAGCAAATTCAGGAAGCCGTGCGAAATAATCCAGAAAGCATCCAAGCGGCGAGCCCCCACCGCTCCCCGCAAACGGAATGGGGCCTGCCGCGTTACCGCAATAGGCCCCAGGGGAAGGGAAGGCTTTGTATGCAGGCACTTACTTGGCCGAAACGCCCTGACCGGATCGTCCACCCATTGCGGAACCGCCGCCCATGCCGCCGGGCGCCATGCCGCCGCCGCCAAAGGCGATACCGCTCGTGCCCGTGGTCGATGCCGTTGCCGTGGTGGCTTCGCCGTCCACCGACACCGTTACCGTGTCGCCGTCGGCAATGCCCGCGCCGCTCACCAGCACGCAGCCAAACGACTTCGTCGCCGTGAGCGTTGCAAGCACAGTGCCGCTGGTGTCGGAAAGCTCTATTTCGCTTCCGGCGGTACCGCTTACCTGCACCATGGCGAACGCCTGCGTACCGCTCGTGAAGCTTTGCGCCATGCCGGTAGACCCCGCCATAATCACCGTGCCGCCCGAAATCGTGGCTTCGCCGTCGTAGTCGAATGCGCCGTCGCCGTCGCTCGACGGACCGTTGACCAGCAGCGTTCCGCCCGTGATTTCAACATTGCCATTGGAATCGACGCCGTCGCCCTGCGCGTCAAGCACCACCGTGCCGCCGTTGATTTGGATAAGGCAGTTCGAGTCGGAGGCACCGGGGGCATCGCCCGCGCCATTGCCGCCATCGGGCGCTTGACCGCCCATGGCGCCGCCCGCATCAGGAGCCTGGCCGCCGCCCATGTCGCCTGGCGCTGCGCCAGCGGTCGCACCCGCCTGGCCGGCCTGTCCCGCACCGCCGCTCGGCGGTTCGCTCGGCGCGCCGTCATTTTGCTGGCCGTCGTTGGTCTGCGTCGCGGAGGGGTCCTCCGTCGAGCTGCTGCCGCCTATCGTGCCGTCAGGCTGCACGGCGTTCGCCCCGGGCTCGCCGTTCATGGTCGAGCCTTCTTCAAGATCATCGGACGCATCGTCGCTCGAATCGTCGCTCAAATCGGCCGCCGAGGCGTTCAGCGCGTCGTCGGTCGCGCAGATATAGGTATCGCCGCCGTTCACAATCACCTGCTCGGCTTCATAACCTTCGCAACACGTCTCCGCAGTGAACGAACCGTCGTTCACCTCGAGCTTCGTTTCGCAATGGAACGCATCATCACCGCAGCTTACCGTGGTATCGCCGCCGTTCAACGCGCCTTCCAGGTCGGAATGCAGGGCATCGTCGGCCGCTTCCACATCTACCGTGCCACCGGCAACCTCCAAATAGGTCTTCGCCTGAATGCCGTCGTCTTCGGCATCAATTGAAAGCGTGCCGCCGCTCACATACACGAACCCTTTCGTGGGCTTGTCGTCTTTGGTCGATTTCACGCCGTCGCCGCCAGCTTCGATTGAAATGTCGCCATCGCCGATTTTTACCGAGTCTTTGCCATGCAGGCCGTCTTCTACAGCGGTCACATCGATGTCGCCACCATATACCACCAGGTCATCTTTACTGAATACGCCATGGCGACAGTTGCCCGAAACCGAAAGCGAACCCGAGCCGTTGATAGTCAAATCGCAGGCCGCATACACGCAGGCGTTCGTGTCGTCGGAATGCTCGGCCGCATCGGAAAGCGCGCTCGTCGTGCCGTCGGCCAGCGTGATGAAGCATTTGTCGGCCGATTGCACATCGATCGCCGCACCCGCCGAGCACGCGATGGTCGCGCCATCAAGCACCAACTGCACTTTATCGTCTTCGCCCGCCGCCACCACGACAGACCCGTCGGAAAGCTCGCCCGAAACGATGTACGTGCCGGCCGCAGAAATGATTACCGTCGAGCCATCGACCGAAGCGCCCGAGCCCGACACATTGGCCGACGCGCCTAAAAGCGCTATCTTCGTCGCGCCTGACGCGTCGTAGCTCGCATCCATATCGCGTTTGGAATAGTCGGTGTCAAGCGACGAGGCGTCGAAAGCCGCAGCCACGTCCTCGAAGCTCGCGTATTCGGTCGAATCGTCCTGCTCGGTCGCGTTTTCTTCCAACACCTCGGCCGTCGTGGTGCCCGCCGCATCGCTGGCGCCGGCGGCCGTGCACCCCGAAGCCGAGAACAGCAATGCCGCGGCGGCGCAGCCGGCGAGCAGCAGGCCCGCCCCGCGCAGCATGCCCACGAAGTCGACACGCTTCGCCGCAGCGGTTTGCGCCGCCGCGCCTGAAACGTCGCGGCCCGCATCCGCGCCGCTGGCCTGCGCGCTTTCCGCAGAGGCGGCCGCAGCGAAAGCCCAACCGTTTTCGCGCACGCTTTCCCCCGCACCGCCCCCATCAATATTCGCACCGCACGCGATGCGAACGTGCTGCGTCCAATCAAACGCGTTTCGTGCCATTACAAAACCTCCTTGGCCATGGGCGCACGGCCCAGCGAAATTTTCAGGTTGCCATTCATCGTGCGCATCTCATCTATCATGCGTTTCTCCAGGCCAGGTTGACGCATGCGCACCTCATATTCCAGCTGGTACAGACTGCCCATGTTCGTGGTGCGAATCTCCACCAGTTCGTGGTTGGCGGTGTAGTGGCCCAAAATGTCGTCGAACATGCCATCGAATTCCAAGTCTTCGGGCACCGACACGGTAAGGCGTTTGCCCGGCTCGGCCGGCTTGCCGAACGGCGTGCACGCGTACACGACGTTCACGATGCCCACGATGATGGTGAACAGCACCGCTAGCCCAATGAAGCCCATGCCCGTGGCCAGGCCGATTGCCATAGCCAAAAACACGCTTCCGATGTCTTTCGCCGAACCGGGAATGCTGCGGAAGCGCACCAGGTTGAACACGCCCATCACCGCGATGCCCGCGCCCAGGTTGCCGTTCACCAGCGTGATCACCATTTGCACGATAAGCGGCAGCAACGCCAGCGTTACCACGAAGTTCTTCGAATAGGTATGACGGAACATGTAAATGCCCGCGCAGGCGGCGCCCAACGCGATGGAGGCCAGGCAGCACAGCAGGAATTCGGGCGTCGAAACGCTTGCCATGGCAGAATCGGTCGCGCCGAAAATCGAGGTGGATACGAGGTCGAACATAGTGGAAACTCCTTTTTTCAGAAACTTAAGAATGGCACGTGGGCCTTACGCGCCCACGGCAATCTTGGGAAGGTCGAGCTGGGCGATGGCGGGGTATACATCCACGTCGGAAACCGTCGGGAAATCGCACGCGCCATCGGCCGACGCGACGCCCGCCGCATCGAGGGCAACTTGGCAGCGATAGGCCGCAGGCGCCGCTTTGCCTTCGCACGCCAAGTACGCCTCGCCGTACTTCGAATACGATGTGGGGTATGCCTTGCACGCATCCAACGCATCCACCAGCCACAACGGGTAGGAGCCCGGCACCTTCACCTCCATAATGGCCTCGCCGGGCGAAAGCAGCGCAACCGCCGCTCGACGGTCGGCCGGCTTGAACATGTCGCGGTAGCGGATGCGCTCGTCGAACGTGATGCGCACGCCTTCGGCTTCAGCCCCGCGCTCGTCGGCGAGCGGCGCCCATGCCACGCGCTCCACCAAAATGGCCATCGACGGGTACACCGGCCCATTGCGGCGCACGCACGCGGCAATTTCTGCCGCTATCTGGTAGCTTTTCGGCGAATGGGCTTCGGCCTGAAGCGCGGCATCGGCCAAGGGGTTGCGCGTGATGGCCCGCTCGTAAGGCACGCCCGCCATCAGCAGCTGCGCCGCCGACTCGCTTACTGCGATACGCCGCTTGTACACGATGCCCTTGTGCTTCTTTTTCAGCTCAACGAACACCGGCGCGGACGCGTCGCGCGGCCCATATGTGCGCAAACGCAGCTTTTCCTTGTATAAGGGCTTCTCGAGCGAACGCGAAATCATGTCGCGCTTGCGCGTGTCGTAATACATGCTCGTGATGGACGTTTGCCCATACTCGTCGGGCGCCATGTACGCCTCAAGCGCGCGCTTAATCGCCCGCGTCTGCGCGGCCGTGAGCCGATACTTCACTTCTTTGCGCTCGAACGTTCCCGTATATCCAGCCATGACAGCTCCAATCTCGCAAAATCGAGGTCAAATCCATGGCCGTCATGCTAAAAGCCCATCCTGAAAACCCGCTGAAAAGCCCAAAAAGCTTTCAGCCTTCTTTCAGAACCGCAGATAGAATGAAAGACACGAAAGCCCGCGTGACAATTTCGAAACGCAAGAAGCAGTCGTTTCCCTATCGGGCCCTCCGCCGAAGACGTCTGCGCACATACCGCCCTTATTCATAAGGCGCAGAGCGAGCAAAGCGAGCGGTAGCCGCAGCGCCGGCTTCGGCGGAGGGCCCGATAGGGAAACGACGGCGGGACACAACAGATTGGCGCACACCATGAACCTACTAATTGTCGAAGACGACGAGCGTTTGGCCGACGCACTCGCACACATTCTGGAAGAGGCCGGTCACACAGTCGACGTGGCCAACGACGGAGAAACCGGCTACAGCTTTGCCACGCAAGGCACCTACGACGTGGCGATACTCGACGTGATGCTTCCGAAGAAAAACGGCTTCGACATCGCGGCCGACATGCGCCGCGCCGGCGTGGCCACCCCGGTGCTCATGCTTACCGCGCGCGACGCCGTGCCCGATAAAATCCGCGGCCTGGATTCGGGCGCCGACGACTACATGACCAAGCCGTTCGCCCCCGCAGAGCTCATGGCGCACCTGCGCGCCCTCACCCGCCGCCGCGGCGAAGTCGAATTCGAAACCATTTCCAACTTCGGCCTCGTCTTGGACTTGAACGAACGCGAGCTGTCGCGCAATGGCGCGTCGATCCATCTTTCGGCCAAAGAGTTCGCCCTCGCCCGCGTACTTATGTCGAACGCCGGCAAAACCGTGCCGAAAGCAACCATCATCGACCGCGTGTGGGGCGCCGACGCAACCGTCGAAGACAACAACGTGGAAGCATACGTTTCGTTTTTGCGCAAGAAGCTGCGCTTTTTAGAGGCCGACGCCCACATAGAGACCATTCGCAGCGTGGGTTATCGGCTGACAGAAGGCCGCGATGCGTAAAGGGACAAACGCGCAGCGCAACACCGTGTTCGGCGGCCTGCGCATGAAATTCGTCGCGCTGAACATGGCTTGCGTGGCCGTGGTGGTGGCCCTTGCCTTCTCGGCGATTTGCGTGTTCGATTGGAAGCAAGACACCGCCGAAGTCCAGCACGCCATCGCAAGTTCCATCGACGCGGCCCAAGGCCAACGCGGCCACGGCGACAAACCGACCGGCGACGACCCTGGTGCCGCCGCGCCAGCGCCAAGCGATGCCGACGCGACAGACGCAGCACCGCAAGCCGCCGCCGAGGCCGACCAGGCCGATGTCCCTGACCAAGCAAGCGACGCCGGTGCCGCCGCCCCGAAAATCGGCGGCGGACAAGGCCAAACCATTCCCGTCGCCGTGTATACGCTCACCGATGCGGGCGACGCCATCGAAACTTCGCCCGCAGGCACGGCCGACATCGATGACGAGCTGCTCGACCAAGCACTTTCCCGCATTGCCAATGCCGACGACGGAACGGGCGCCTTCAACGACCTTGGCCTGTTTTTTGAAAAACGCACCTGCGGCAACGCCACCTATATCGCTTTCGCCGATGCCGATTCGGCCGCGGGTTGGAAATCGCTCGCGTTGACGCTCGCGGGCGTGGCCGCAGCCGTGCTGGCGGCGTTTTTCGTAATATCGCTGTTCTTCTCGCGCTGGGCGCTGCGCCCCGTCGAACAAGCCTGGCGCTCACAGCGCCAATTCATCGCCGATGCATCGCACGAGCTGAAAACGCCGATCACCGTCATCCTGGCCGACGCGTCCATCGCACTCGAGCACCCCGAGAGAACCATCGAAAGCCAGCGCCAATGGATCGAGGGCATCCAAGACGAGGGGCAACGCATGCAGGGCCTGGTGGAAGACATGCTGTCCCTCGCGAAGCACGACGCCGCCGAAGCAAGCGAGCACGCCGACATGGGCAAGCAGCGCGAGGACGCCGACCTTGCATCGCTCGCGCAGCGCGCCGTGCTGCAATTCGAGGCCGTGGCGTTCGAGCGCGGCGTAGATGTAGATGCCGACGCGCCAGGCCCCGTCGCTCTGCGCTGCGTGCGCAGCGACATCGAACGCGTATGCGGCATCCTCATCGACAACGCCTGCAAATACGCCGGCGATGGAGGACGCGTGCTCGTGCGCGTCAGGCGCGAGGGTAAACACGCCGAGCTCAGCGTGCACAACACGGGCGAGCCCATTCCCGCCGAAAGCCTGCCACACGTATTCGACCGCTTCTGGCGCGCCGACCAGGCTCGCACCAGCGGCGCAGGAGGCTACGGCCTGGGGCTTTCCATCGCCCGCAGCATCGTCGAAGAACACGGCGGCACGCTTTCCGTCGCAAGCTCCAAAGCCGAAGGCACCACGTTCACCGCGCGCTTTCCCTTGAAGAAATAGTTCCATGGGTCGAAGGGAAGCGCCCCCCTTCGACCCAATTTCGGCGCACACGAAGCTCGTCAATCAACACGCCGCCCCCCATCTGGCAACAGGCCCCTCACAATACGGCATCCGGCGCCCGTATTCCACAACGCGCGCGCATTCCTTCGCTATGGTTCCGGCATGTTCTAACCTGCTCTACCGATTGCGAGGTTCCCATGTCGATTGCTTCGGAAACACCCCTCGACGTTCTAGCCCAAATCATCTTGCCGCCCGGTGCGGGCGACGACCTGCTCGCGCTGGCCACCACGCCCAGCGCCGGCGCGCTCATCCAAGGCTCGCATGTCCATTGGTCGGTGGTCGCATGCGTAGCGAGCGGCCTCATCGCGACGGGGGCCATCGTGTTCGCCGTGTTCCGCCACCGCGCCAAAGCCGCCGTCGACGAGAAAAAGCGCGAACTGCGCGCCCGCGAGCAGCTGTTCAGCAGGCTGGCCGACGCCACCGACGACATCTTCATCATGCTCGACCCGCCCGATTTCACCATTGAATACATAAGCCCGAACATCGAACGGCTGCTAGGCGTATCGCCCGACGACATGCGCAGCGGCATTCGCGCGCTTTCCGCCTCGGCCAAAAATCCCACGCCGCCGTTCAGCAGCGCCGAAGCGCTTTCGATGCAGGTCGGCGATTGCCTCACCGGCTACCGCGAACGCATCCACCAGAAAACAGGTGAGGTGCGCTGGTACCTCGAATCGCTCTATCGCGAAAACATCGACGGCACCGACAAGTTCATCCTGGTGCTTTCCGACCGTACGGCCGAGCGCCAAAATACCGAGCGATTGCAAACCGCCCTTGCCGTTGCACGCGAATCGAACGAGGCGAAAAGCCAATTCCTCGCGAATATGTCGCACGACATTCGCACGCCCATCAATGCCATCGTGGGCATGGCCGCCATCGCCCGGCACAACGTCGAAAACGCCAGCAAGGTCGATGAATGCCTCGATGTCATCGAGCGATCGTCGCAGCATCTTTTGGGGCTGATCAACGACGTGCTCGACATGGCGCGCATCGAAAGCGGCCAGGTGCAGATGCACGAATCGTCATGCGACGTGGACGCCATCGTGGCCGATGTGCAGGCAATCATCGGACCGCAAGCCGCAGGCAAGCATCAGCAGCTTTCGATCGACATCTCGCAGGCAACGCATCGCGCATTCCTGGCCGACCGCATGCGAATCGAGCAAATCTTGCTGAACCTGCTTTCGAACGCCGTGAAATACACGCACGAAGGAGGCGCCGTCGACCTCATCGTGAAAAACGAGGGAGACAGGGGCAAGAATTTCATGCTCGTGAGTTTCACCGTGCGCGATACGGGCATGGGCATGCCGCCCGAGCTGCAAAAGAAAATTTTCGAACCATTCGAGCGCGGAGGATCGAATGTCGCCGGCATTCAAGGCACAGGTTTGGGCATGTCAATCACAAAAGCGCTGGTCGACGCCATGGGCGGAACCATCGATGTTGAAAGCGAGCTGGGGTGCGGCTCCACATTCCGCGTCGACCTCACACTGCGACGAGACCTGCATGCGCAAAACCAATCCGACGGCGCCGATTGCCGCGCGGCCGCACGGCAATTCGATGTCTCGGGCGCCCATTTTCTGCTTGCCGAAGACAACGACATCAATGCACTGGTTATGGAGGAATTGCTCGGCGAGCGAGGGGCGACCATAGAGCGCGCGGCAGACGGCGAAGAGGCCGTCGCCACGTTCGCGGCGGCGGAAGCCGGTCACTTCGACGCGGTGCTCATGGATGTGATGATGCCAAACATGGACGGCTATGCCGCAGCCCGCGCGATTCGCGCCCTGCCCAACCGCGATGCTCGCAGCATCCCCATCGTAGCGCTTACCGCGAACGCGTTCTCGTCCGATGTAAAAGACGCGCTTTCGGCCGGCATGAACGCCCACGTCGCAAAGCCCATCGACATGAGCGACCTCATAGCCACATTGGGGCGCCTAGGCGCCGTCGCGCACATAAATCACTAGTTTTTGGCAGAACATCGCGGTTTTGGGGCGGATTTTTCGCTGAACCGGCACCACGGGAAGCGCAAATCGCATGACGCGCATAAAATATGCCACATATCGTTATGATATGTGGCATATCTTTTTACTATGCAGCTTATCCCAAGCCATTTGTCGAAGCAATCCGCCCCAAAATCGACTTTTTGTGCCCTGAAACGCGATTTTAGCGGATTTGGCCCGGTTTTCGCCGCCTCTGCCCATTGCCGTTCGGCCTTTTGCCCTGGCCGCTGCGCCCATCGGCGGGCCGCACCAAACATTTCGGCCCATATCCAATAAGATCTTCGCGATGGGCCTTGCGCAACGCCTCGCGCACCAAATCGCGATTCGCGGGGTTGCGATATTGAATAAGGGCACGCTGCAAGGCTTTCTCGTGCGTGCTTTTCGGCGTGTAGATTGGCTTCATCGTACGCGGATCGACGCCCGTGTAGTACATCACCGTCGACATGGTCGAAGGGGTCGGGTAGAAATCCTGCACCTGCTCGGGATTAAAGCCCATATCGCGACAGAATTCAGCCAGCTCGATGGCCTCTTTCAACGTGGAGCCCGGATGCGAACTCATCAAATACGGCACGACGAATTGCTTAAGTCCCAGCTTGTTGTTGATAGTCTCGAACTTCTTGCAAAATGCCTGGTACACGGCATTTTTTGGCTTTCCCATCACCGAAAGCACGGCATCGCTCACATGCTCGGGGGCCACACGCAGCTGTCCGCTTACGTGGTACCGCGACAACTCGCGCAGAAACGTGTCGTCGGAATCGGCCATCACGTAGTCGAAACGCACGCCGCTGCGCACGAATACCTTCTTCACGCCTGGCAGGCCGCGCAATGCGCGCAGCACGTCGAGGTAATCGGAATGGTCGACCTCGAGCTTTTTGCACGGCTCGGGAAACAGGCATGCCTTGTTCGCGCACGCGCCGCGACGCAGCTGCGCCTTGCACGCCGGTGCGCGGAAGTTCGCCGTCGGGCCGCCCACATCATGGATATATCCTTTGAATTCTGGGTCGCGAATCAGCTGTTTCGCCTCTTCGACCAGTGATTCTTTACTTCGCGCCGTCACGATGCGCCCCTGATGAAACGTCAGCGCGCAGAAGCTGCACTCGCCGAAGCACCCGCGATTGCTCGATAGGCTGAACTTTACTTCTTGAATGGCGGGCACGCCGCCGGCGGCCTCGTAATCGGGATGGTAGTCGCGCGCGTACGGCAACCGATATACGGCGTCGAGCTCGTCGGTGGACAGCGGCTTTTGCGGAGGGTTTTGCACCGCGAACACATTATGCGGGTATTCCTCCACCAAACGCTTGCCGCGATACGGGTCGGAATTGATCCACTGCACGTTGAAACTGCGCGCATATTCCAGCTTGTCGGCTTGCAAAGCCTCGAACTTCGGCAGTTCGATGGCATCCACCACATTTTCGAGCGAGCGCGCCTTGTACACCGTGCCGTCAACGAACGTGATGTCTTCCACGGCGATGCCTGCGGCGAGCGCATCGGCGACTTCAACGATAGCGCGCTCGCCCATGCCGTAAATCAGCAGGTCGGCACCAGAATCGAGCAGAATGGAGCGCTTGAGCGAATCGGACCAGTAATCGTAATGGGCAAGCCGGCGCAGACTTGCCTCGATGCCTCCCAAGATAATAGGCACGTGCTTGTACACGCGACGAATAAGGTTGCCATACACCGCCGTGGCGTGGTTGGGACGCAAGCCCGCTTTGCCGCCCGGCGAATACGCGTCCTGGCTGCGCGGCTTCTTATTTACGGTGTAATGGTTCACCATGGAATCCATGTTGCCCGACGATACCAAAAAGCCCAGACGCGGCTCGCCAAACACGTTGATGGAATCGACGTTGCGCCAATCGGGCTGAGCAATGATGCCCACTTTGTAGCCATGCGACTCAAGCACGCGCGTGATGATGGCCATGCCGAACGACGATTGGTCCACGTACGCGTCGCCGCACACATACACGAAGTCGACGCCGTCCCATCCGCGGGCACGCACGTCGTCCATATTCACGGGAAGAAATGCGCTTCGAGGGGCGTGGTGCGCGACATGCACGGCATACTGTTTCGGCTTTTGGGAATGCAGCGAAGACGCTTTGCCGGCAGTGCGTGGCTTGCCGCTCTTCGCGCTTTGGGGCTTGCCGCTTTTACGTGGGGCCCGTTCATCATTTTGCCGGCCCCTCGACGCCGACTGCCGACCCCGATGGCCTTCGCCCCCCTTGCCGCCGCCCTGCTGCGAACGGTTTTCGTCGGCATGCGAAAAACGCGGGCCCTTCGAGGACCCGCGTTTGGAATGCCGTTGATTGTTCTGCCCGGCCATTACTTCGAAGAGCTGTCGGAATTCGAGTCGTCAGCCATTTCGGCCACCATCGAATCGGCTTTCGACAAATGCGTTACGCCCGAATCGTAGCGAGCCTTCACGTCGTCGATGCCCTCGGCGGCAGAAGCGGCGGCCGCCGTGTCGTCACCGGCGTTTTTGACCTTCGAATAAATCTCGACATAGTCGGAAAGCGCCTGGCTCAAATCGTCGGCTCCAGCCTTATATTCGTCGCTTACATCTTTGAGCGCGTCGGGGGCTTCGAGCGAATCGATTTTGTCGAGCGCCTTGCCCGCATCGGCGGCGGCCAAGCGCATGGCGGCCACGTCTTGTTTCGCAGCGGCATCGCCGAAATCGCTCAGGGCCCTGGATGCCTCGGAGCTGATGGAATTCACGCTAGACATGTACTCGCGATTGAGCTGCGCCGGCGTTTTCTGCTGCGACGACGAACCCGTGCCCGAGCACCCAGCCAGGGCCGCCAGGGCCACGCACATCGCGCACGCAACGGCGATGAGTTTCATTCGACGCCCGCGGGCGTTGGTTGTATTGAGCATAAGGCCAAACCTTTCTTATCGTGACCTCGTACTATAGCAAACTACCGCGTTGAAATATCCAAATCCGCAAGAGTTACGCGACGCGCCACCAACTCGGCCAGCGGATCGAGGAAAGTCCACTCGACCGCAGGAAGCCCACGGCGCGCCAAGCCGATAAGCTCGTCGCACATCTCGCCCGCCGAACGCTGGTACACCTCGGCATCGTACCCCTTTTCCATCAGGGCTTCCTTGGCGGCAGCCACGTCGGCCTCGGTGATTCCCTGGCAGCTTTGCACGAGCGATGCCAGCGAACCCTTGCCGTAGAACAGGCCTTTTATCAGCGCCGCATAGGCAAGCACATACGGAATGGGCATGGAATCGGCCGGGCGAATCTCAACGTAGCTCTTCAGGCGCACATCGGGAAACACCATCGACATTGCATGGAATACCTCTTCGTCGGCCATGACGCGATTCGCGAATATCTCGCCAAACGTGCGCGTGTCGTAGCGCGCCTCGCCGTCGTCGTCGAGCGCCACAATGGCGGGAACGTCCAGCAGATACGCGGCATAGTCGGCAAAGCCAAAGCCCTCGTCGAACATGCCCGGCACCGCATTGCAGCGATCGGGGTCGCAGTACTTCCAAATCTCGGTGCGCATAAGCGGATGCGGGCGACGGCTTCCCTCGAACACAGGCGAGTTGTCGCACATCAGGGCAAACAGGGGCGTGAGCACCTGCGCCACGCGCATCTTCGCAATGCAATCGGCCTCGTCGAGGTAATCGATAGAAACCTGGGTAGACGCGCTGCCGCGCATCATGCGCGGACCCCACGGCCCGATGGACGACAGGTATTCGTTCATATAGTCGTAGCGGGCCTTCGGAATGAGCTCTTTGTCGGCGGCGCGATTCACCGGGTCGAAGCCCAGCGTCAGGGCCTTGCCGCCGATGGGCTCGAGCGCTTCGCGCGCGTCGTCTTCGAATTCCAAGAACACGCGCTTCGCATCGATGAGCTTCTCAAACGGGCCCGCAGAAAGCTCCAGCTGCGCAGCGGGCTCGATGGTAACCGCAGCGCCGGGACGCGCCACGCCAAGTAGATCGTTATCATGCACGGTGACCTGCGGGTACTTCTTCTGAAGCGTGATGAGCACATCGCGCACGCCGTTGGGCTGGCTATACGTTATGGGGTCGCCCGTGCCGTCGACGCAAATATGTTCGAGCTCGATGCCCACCTGGCGGCACTCGCGCTTCGCGCCGGCGCGCAGATGCGCGGCGATGGCAGCGATGTTCGCCTCGCGCGCAGGTTGGCTTTCCGCCAGGGCAGCATTGCGTGCAGCAGTTGCTTCTCTCATGAGACCCTCGTCTCTCTCCCGCACGCAAAAACCTACCGTGCAGGTTCGTTTTTCGTAGTAATGCATATCGTAACCCGAACGCGGCGATTTCGGCCAAAGCACAAGACACTTCCACCAAGGCGTTGCCAGGTTGTTGGGGAAGAACAGAACGCTTATCCAGATGCTCGGGGCCGGGGCGCCCGTTCCGTCAAAGCCCTGGCTCGCGCAAACGGCACATTCAGTGCTGTTTGGCTCGTGCGGAAAATGACGGAACGGGCGCCCCGGCCCTGAGCATCCCGAACAATCAAAAAAGCCCTGCGTTCGAATGCGTCGAACGCAGGGCCGAAGGGAGGGGCTAAACAGCGCTTGCGCGCGAGTATTCCGTTTTACGCGAGCGCAGCATTCGCAGCATTCGTGCCCGCAAAGCGGCCAGACGTGTACGCCCAGTTCAGGCCACAACCGCCTGCCGGATAATCGTCATAGATGAACGTGCCCGAGCATACTTCGCCTGCCGAATACAAATTCGGGATGGGGTTGCCGTCGGTATCGAGCACCTGGAAATCGGTATTCACGTGATAACCGCCGAACGTGCCGTGACTCGAAACGCTCATAGTGAGCACGTAATACGGCGCCTGCGTGAGGGCAACCATATTCGCAGCCTTCTTTTTGAACTGCGTGTCCGAGCCCGCTTCGCACATCGCGTTGTACTCGTCGAGCTGCGCTTGGAACGCCGCTCCATCAAGGCCGAGCGCCTCGGCGGCCTCGGCAACGGTTTCGCCCTTCGTGAACACACCCTTATCGAGGCCGATTTGGAAATCGCTCGCGGGCACGCCCTTCAGAGCATCGACCATCGCCTGGTCGTACACCGCATAGAACTTCGCGCCGTCGAAATGCGCCACCTGGTAGAAAATGTCGTGAGTCTGACCGCCCTCGTTCGCGAAGCGCTTGCCCGAAGCGTCAACCCACATGGCTTTTTTGTCGATGAGCTTCGACTGACCCGACGCAACCGGGCACCACAGAATGCCGTTCACGCCGCCATGGCCGATGTAGTCGGCGCCCAAATCCAGGCCCATTTGCAGACCCTCGCCCGTGCAGCCGAGACCGACCTCAGTCGCTACCTGCGTGTATTCGGGCATGTATTCGGCAATCATATCGGCGTTGCGGCAGAAACCGCCCGTCGCGACAATCACGCTTTTCGCATTGAACTGGTAGCGGCGGCCTGTGGTGTCGCGCACGATAACGCCCGTCACCGCCCCCGAGCCATCGGTCACAAGCGTCTCGGCCGTATGGCTGAAAATGAACTCCACGTTTTGCGACTTCGCCCATTCGTAGACCGCGGAAAGCGCGTCCATACCGCTGTTCTTGCATTTCGACTGGCGCTTGACAGTATCTTTGCCCTTCAAATACACCTCGTCATTGAACGGCACGCCCAACTCTTCCGAAAGCCAGTCGATAGTTTCGCCGAAATGATACGCGCAGAATTCCTGAATGTCGTAGTCGAGCTTGTCGCCGTTGCACGACAGGAAGTATTCGAGCAGAGCCTCGGGCGTATCGCCCTCGACGCCCGCGCGTTTCTGCACCTCGTTGCCCGCGCCATAGAAGCCGCCCAAGCACAGAGAACTCGAGCCGGCAAGCCAGCCCATTTTTTCGATCAGCACGGTTTTCGCACCGGCTTCGGCAGCCTTGCCCGCGGCCGTCACGCCCGCACCACCGCCGCCAAGCACAACCACGTCATAGTCGAAGCTCTTCGAAACCTCGGCCGCCGCAGCCTGCTTCGGCGTGCAGCTCGGCAATCCCGCCATGGCCACGGCCGCGCCCGCGGCCATCATCCCCGCGAACTGGCGGCGAGACATCGCCCTCCCCTTTGTTTGCATCTTTGGTCCTCCCTTTCGCATTGCGAACCTCACGTTTCGTTGGGCCGAACTCTACGATTGCCAAACCAAGCCCACAAACCACCAAACGTGTGATTGTCCTGCGCAAACGAGAAAACTCACACCATACGTGTGAACTGCAGGGATCGCACGTTCGTTGTAGAATGACACGACGTTGAGCACTTACAAGGGGGAAGATATCGTGCCCGAACGCGAACCGAAGAACATCGCTGCCGTTTTCGCGCAACCTTTTCTTGCGTCGTTTCTCGGACTTGCCGCCGTACGCGTGTGGATGCAGTCGAACTATTTCGGCTCGTACGCGCAAAGCGATGCCGGCATTTTCACCATCGTCAACCAGCTGTTCTATGGGCTCGCGATGCTTATCGGGGCATGCGTCGCCTTCAAGCGGCCCTCGGCGAAAAACGGCAATACCGCCATCGCATGGACGGGCTGCGTGCTCATGACGCTGAGCACGGTCTTCCTCGTCGCTAATGCCGACATGCACACGACATGGGCGTTTTTCGCAGCATGCGTCATCGGGGGGATTGGCGGCGCGTTCGGCGGAGCCACATGGATTGCCGCGTATGTGCGCCTCGGCATGCGCCAGGCTATCATGTACGGCTTTTTGTCGCTCGCCTTGGGCTCCGTCGGCGGTTTGGCGTTGAGCTTCATGAGTCCGTCGAACGCATCCATCACAAGCATGTTCATGCCAGCAATTTCGCTGCTTTGCTGGCAACAAGCCATGAGGGCGCCCGTACACGGCGGCGTTGCCGCCGGCGAGGAACCCGCGCCGCAGCCCCTGTACGATAGGGAGCCTCGCAAAACAAGCGCTTTGTTCTTGGCCGGCTTCGCCATGTTCGGCCTTGCGCTCGGCATCTCGCGAGGCTTTCCCATGGGCGAGCCCGTGGAACTGGGCATCGCAGGTCGAATCACGCATCAGCTTGGCGTGGTTGCAATAGCGCTCTTCGTCGTGTGGTGGACATGCGTTCAGAAAAAGCGCCTCAGCTTTATCTTCCTCTGGCGCATCGAGATCGCGCTTGTCGCCTGCGGCATGCTGATGCTTTCCGTACTGCCCGGGCAAGCGGCGCCCTATGCCATCGCCATCATCAACATCGCCGATACCCTCATGCTTGGAGTGATGTGGGTGGTTCTGCAAGACGTTTCCCGGCATACAACCGCCAACGCCCTCTCGGTTTACGGCTTTGCATGGGCCGCGCGCGTATTGGGTCGCGACGTGGGTCGCATGGCGATTCTCGCGCTTGGCGCGACAGGCATCGCAAGCGCCGCGGCGAACGTCGTCATAGGAATCATGGTGTTCGCCCTAGCCATGAGCATGGCGCTCTTGTTGTCCGACAGCCTTCCGCAAACACGCAAACTGTTCGCACCCGATAAGGAAGCAACGTCAAAAGCTAGCAGCACAAAGCCGGGCGCCTCCCCTACACCCGAGGCCCAAACGCACGACAGTTTCGAATCCGCGCACACGGCACAGCCGGCTGCAACCGCAGGACCCGAGGCGAAACCTATCGACGCATGGCTTCGAGAAGAGTATGGCCTATCTAAGCGCGAAGCCGAAGTGGCCGCGCTCATCGCGCAAGGGCGAAGCAAGACGTATATCGCTGAGCACCTGGTGGTTTCGGAAAACACCGTACGAACCCACGCGAAGAACGCCTACGCAAAGCTGGGAGTTCACTCAAACCAAGAGCTCATCGATATCGCGAGGGCCAATCAGGAACATAAAGGGAACTAATCGCGTCGGCAAAGCTGTACCAATTGCCCAGCCTGGGCAATTAACCGGCTTGTCCCACGCATATTCGAAAAATATCCCCTGAACGGGACTTCGCGTGAATTTTCCTGTCCCAAGGAGTACAATTTATGCATTCTTAGGCTTGCGCCACGTATTTTATGCATTCCGATTTCACGTTCTTAGAGGGGAAACGAGATGACGAAACGCGCTGTACGACACGACGTTATTCGAGACATCATTCGCAAGGGCAACATCAAAACCCAGCGCGATTTGGTAGAGCAGCTCTCCGCCGAAGGCTACGATTGCACGCAGGCCACCGTTTCCCGCGACATAGCGGGCATGGGCTTGGCGAAATCGCGCGATGGCTACTATGTGCTGCCCGAAGACCTGAAGCTGCAGCGCATGGTGGGCGAGCTGGTCGATTCTATCGAGGTCGTGAACAATTTCATCGTGCTGCGCACGCCATCGGGCCTGGCCAGCGGCGTAACCGTGTCGCTCGACGCAGCCGAACTGAAAGGCGTTGCGGGTTCGCTTGCCGGCGACGACACCGTATTCGTGATGTGCTATTCCAGCATCGATGCCGAAAACGTGGCCGCCGTCATCCGTCGCCTGCAAGAGCAATAGACTTCAAAAAATAAAGCTGGGTCGTCTTTTTCAGTCGGGACGGGGAACAGCCCCTGCCCCAGCGACGATTCCGCGAGCTTATCGAATGCCTAACCTGTGACGGAGAACTGTTCCCCGTCCCGCCAAGAAAAATCGGGCCCTCGCCGTTCAAGCTCATTCAGCATCGAGCATATCGAGCAATTCTTGTTTTGAATGGATGCACAGCTTCGAGTACATGCCGCGCGTATACCCTTTCACCGTGTTTTCCGAAAGGTGCAGCTCCTGGCCAATGGCGCTCTTGCTGCGGCCCTGCGCCAAATACCACGCCATATCGCGCTCGCGATCGGTAAGGCCATAGCGCGCTTGCAGCGCATCGCATCGAGCTTTCAGCGAAGACTCAACGACGCCTTCGCCGTTGGCCGGCAACGCGTCATCGCGCACGTCGGGCGAACCAATCGACCCAAGCTCACCAACCGGCCCATCGCTTCGCGCGCCCCTCGACGCCCCACGCCTAGAAGCCGCTTCATCGTCCCCATCGTCGCGAACGGCGGCGCGAAGCCGCTCTTCATACGCACGCGACACTCCAAGCGCCGCAAAGAAGGGACGGCTCGGCTGGCAGTTGCGCAACACCACTGCCATCGAAAGCGAAAGAAGACACACAAGCGCCGCAACCAGGAACACCGAATTGCCAACGCTGGGACCCCATAAAAACATCAGGTAGCGGCCAAGCTCGCGTGGCAGCAAATGCACAACCCACACCACGCCCAGCGCTATATACGGCGGAATGGAGCTGTGCCGCGAAAAATCGTACACTGCATACCACAAAAGGCCCAGCATGAACGTGTTCGACACGGTAATCAGCATGGCGCCAAACTGCACGAAATCGCTCGCCACAATAAGCACCACGCCGGCCACCATGAGCAGCACTTCGAGCCACCACAGCGCGCCAAAACTCAGCCGGCGGCCACGCACGAGCACCCAAAACACCACTGCAACGCACAAGCAGAGCACAAGCAGCTGATGGGTCGCCTGAAACGGAAACGACAACGCAATGGAAAGGCCGTCGGGAAAGCCGCGAGCCACGCCGAGCGCGAACTCGAGCAGGGCCAACCCCGCAAGAAGCAAAACGAAGCGCGCCTTGGGTTCGGCGTCGTAGGCCCCATCGCGCGTCGGCTCGGGAATAATCGATTTGCGTTCATCGAGCTGGTCGGCCGCCTGGCGCAGCGACACATACGACAGCGTTGGCATGAAAAGCCCCACCGAGAACACGGCAACTGGGGGCATCATTCCCAAGAACAGGCCCAACAGAGCACTTATTCCCAAACAGCCGAACGCGTAGATCAGAGCCTCGCCCTCATCGAGCCTGTCGAAAAACTCGATCCACATGCCGCCGCCCCACACAATTCCAAGCGCGCCAAGCACGGCCGCCATGGCAGTAAGCGGCAAGGTTGGATATTCAATAGCAACCAGCAAACACGCCGCGCACAAAGTCATCGCCGTAACAGAAAGCCATTCCAAGGCCTTGCGCATGCGTTGTGAAAATGGCACGCGGGAAAACAACAGCACCAAAATCACGATAAGCGCCACGCGGACGAGATTGCTCGCAATGGTCAAAGTACCGGAATCGGTCGCCGTATAACGGTCGTAAATGCAGCATTGGGTCCAAACGCGCACCGCAACTAAACCGAAAAAGCATGCCGATAACCGAGGGCCGTACGTGCGCCAGAATTCATCCCACGAACCCGAATGCACCAAACGTGACGCCATCGATTTCGCATCGGCCATTCTGATACCTTCCCCCTTG
>CALBLG010000200.1 GCA_937895975.1 uncultured Slackia sp. | reverse complement strand
GTATGGCGCACAACTGCTTGCCCAATGGGTTGAAAAAATTGGTTAAGCCCTTGCTGGGGCATTCTCTTGCCTAGGTTGTCTTCCTTTACAATAGTGGCAGCTAGTCCGCTCGTGCGCACCGTTTTCGCGCACGGCAGAAGAGGGGAGACCCCATGACCAGATTCGCCGCCGCCTTCGACACGTTTTTGCGCGTTCTGCTTTCCGTCGCGCTTGTAACCACGTTCACGCCTGTGCCTCGCGATGCAGTGTATGCCGCCGAGGGTAAGGCGGCTTTGGCTGACGATGCCTCGGCTGAACCGTCTGACGGTGAGGTGTCGGCCAGTTCGGCCTCCAACGCTATCGACGAGACGACGTCGGATAAAAACTCGGGGCAATCTGTTGAAGCCGATGCAGAGGCCACCGGCGGCGAACTCTCTACGACCGGCACTGCGGCTGAAGCTCCAACCGACCCCGAAAGCGCTAACGCAGACGAGGCGTCTGCAACTTCGCAAACGCCATCGGAAGATCCCGAAGCCTCGGCCCAATACGAGCCCGATTTCTACGCGTTCGGCAAACTCATGCCCAACGGATACGTGTACGAATGCGACGGCAAAGGGAACCTCGTGCATCCGTATCGCGAAGATGTTCCCCAGAAATACGCCATCGACCCCTTCATCGTGGGAACCCTCGTTGTCGATGCCGGCGTTACCAAAATCAAGGATGGATTTCTCTATGACTCGTGGGATTTGACTGAAGTGCGTTTCGAAGGCGATTCGCTCACGTCTATCGGCGATGGCGCTTTTGAAGCATGCAGGTACTTGAAGAAAGTAGATTTTTCGGGCATGACCATCAACCGTATTGGCTCCATGGCGTTTTATGGTTGCGTGAATCTTGCCGAGCTGGTATTCGACGAGCCCGCGACCATCAAGGCCATGGATTTTGATTGCTTCGCGCAAAGCGGCCTCGTGTCTACGGGGCTCGAACACGTGCGGGGGCTCAAGTCCATTCCGTCGGGCGCATATCGCAACTGCGTGAATCTGGTCGATACGGGCTTGGCGCGAAACCAAGAAATCGCGACGGTCGAGCCTGAAGCGTTTTCTGGCTGCACGAGTTTGCGCTCGACGGGTTTGGAGTCGAATACATCGGTCAAAACGCTTGGCTCTTCATGTTTCGAAGGGGCCGCGCTCGGCGAATTTCTGATTCTGCCTGCCGACTCCAAAATCGAGCAGCTGCCGAAACGCGCGTTCTTAGGTACGGGCGTGCGCTACGCGTACTTTCTGTGCGACCACGCGGTTCTCATCGACCAGGATACGTTTCCTATAACACCGCTAACGGTGTATGTGCCGGCATCGGTGTATCCGCTGTATGAAGAGCAGCCGACGCGCGATATTTGGAAGCTGTACAACGGCGCGCTTCCCATAAGCATGCCCGAAAGAAATGTCGTCGTGTCGTATTCCCAGACGATCGACCTGGGCGGGCGCACATTGATGGAAGGCGTCGAGCTGCCCGACGTTTCCGGTACGGCAGAGCTTGGCGAAGACGGACAGGTGGTCCTCGACGCGGGCGCGCTTGGCATGCTCGACGACGACGTCTCGTTTGCGGGTTGGTACGACGCGGCAACTGGTGCGTTGCTTTCCGAGGATACGGCGTATTCGTTCGCGCCTGCGGCAAGCATGTCTATTGAGGCGCGCTTCAAGCTGAAAGATTTCGCCGTGCGCGTGAACCCCGCGCAAGCGACCGACGCCTCCGAGGAATACGCCCATTTGAATACCGAGCCTTTCGCGGGCTATCGCGATGCGGGCGAAGCCGTGAAGCTTTCGGCCGTTGCGAGCAACGCGCATTTCTTGGGCTGGTATGTGGGCTCGGGCGGCGATGCGTATGTGGCGAGCGATTCGCTGGTGTACTCGTACGTGGTGGCGCCCGCCGATGCGCGCGAGGGCCAAATTGATATCACGCCGAAATACTGCGCCGAGCAGGCAAGCGTGGTGCTCGGCGTCGACGGTACGGACGAGGACGGCAACCCTGCCGGGCAATTCCTGTACAGCGGCCTGTATGGAATCGGCTCGCGTGTTGCCGTAGTGGCCATACCTGCGGCGGGCTATGTGCTCGATCGTGTGACCGATTCGTATGGGAACATGGTGCCCGTCGAAAGCGACGGCTCGTACTCGTTCCTTCTGACGGGCGATACGCAGCTCATTGCGCATTTCCGCGCAACTGACGATGGGGACGAAGCATTCGAGGCGCTGCAGGCGGCGCTCATCGCGGCGCTCACGTTGGCGGGCGTGCTGGGCACCATGTATGGCCTCGGCGAGTTGATCGACCCCATCGTGGTGCCGGCCATCGCTGAAGTTGGAGCGGCCGAAAGCGTCGAGGAACTGGCCGCGATCGGCGAAGAGGCTCTTGGGGAAATCAAGAACATCTTCGACGAGCACAAAAAGAAGCCCCACGACCCCGACAATCCCGACAAGCCGCACGGCGACCATAAGATCGAGGTCATCGCTGTAGCCGAGCCCTCTGCGGGCGGCAGCGCGTTCGGCGGCGGCGTGCACTACGAGGGCACCGTGGCCGAGTTCCAGGCCGTGCCCAACCCGGGTTGGCGCTTCAAATGCTGGATGAAAAACGGCGTCGAGTTCTCCACGAAGCCCATGACGTCGATCGCCATCACCGACGCCACGCCCGAGGTGGTGAATATGGTCGCCGTGTTCGAGAGCGACGTGCAAATCACCACGTCGATCGAGGCTGAAGGCGTCGCGGCCGATTTCTCCACGGGGTGCAACGCCTCGCCCGACGTGCAGCTGCCCAAGCGCGGCGAGCAGGTCGCGGTTGTGGCCACCGAAGGCGATGGCTACGCGTTTGTCGGCTGGTTCGAAAACGGCGTCGAGGTATCCAAAACGCAGACGTACGGGTTTGTGGCCGAGAGCGACCGCCACCTGGTTGCGAAGTTCCGCAAGGCCGACAAAACCATTCGCGTGAATGTCGAGCCTGCCGAAGCGGGCGAGGTGCTCTGCGACGGCATGCCCGTGGAAGGCGGCGTCGTGCGCGCGAAAGACGGCGACATCCTCACGTTCGCCGTGCGAGCGAATGCGCGGCCGGGTGATGACGGTGAAAATTACAAGCTCGTCGAGTGGCGCGAGACCGATGCTGCGGGCCGCGTGGTGGTCAATCGCCAGGATATCTGTGAATACCGCGTCGACGGCAACGCGACCATAACCGCCGTGATGGACGGGAATGATTCCCATACCGTGCGCGCGAAGTCCGACCCCGTCGAGGGCGGCACGGCCGTGCTCGAGCGCGCAAGCGGCGCGGGCGTCGAACTGGAGGTGCCCGAAGGCGAAAGCGTGACGGCCCATGCCGATGCGGCGGAAGGCTACATGTTCGACGGTTGGTACATGACATACGGCGCGGCCGAGGCTGCGACGTTTGCGTCGAACGAGCCGTCGTACACGTTTGTTCCCGCCGCCGACTGCACCGTCGAGGCGCGCTTTGCCAAGGCGTGCAAGATCGCCGTGGTCGTCGAACCCGTCGAATCGCTCGCGGGCGAATATACCGTGAGCGGCGCCGGCTGGTGCGTGGCGGGCGAGCCGGCCACGCTCTCGGTGGAACTTTCGGCGGGCATGCGCGACGGCTATAAATTCAAGGGCTGGTACGATGCCGAAACGGGCCTGCTCATGGGCACCGACCCGTCGTATTTGGAATTCTATCCGCAGGAAGACACCACGGTCCGCGCGGTGTTCGACGCGAGCCGCTGCACCATCGAGGCGAACACCGAAAGCCATGCCGTCAAACGCGGCAGCGTTGAAATCGTGGGGTCGCCGGGCGCTTCCGCGGTGACCGTCGACTACGGCACCACCGTGGTGCTGCGCGCGAAGCCGGCCGACGGCTTCCAGCTGAAATATTGGAAGAATGCCGCAGGCGTGAAGTTCGCGGAAACCGAGCTCGCGGTGCGCGCGACGAAAAGCGACGTGTATACTGCGGTGTTCGAGTCGGCGAAGCCCGATGTCGTCGTCGCGGCCGATTCGTGGCTCGGCAGTGCGGTGACGTGCAACGGCGCGAAGGTGACGCCGACAACCGATGGCTTCAAGCTCGGCGAGACGTTGCATCTTAGCGCTAAGGCGTATCCCGGCTATATATTCTACGGGTGGTACGTGAACGGTAAATTCCGCAGCATTTTACCTGAATATACCATCGTCGCGAAGGGCGCGTTCCCGAACCCGAACCGCTGCTCGATCGTCGCGGCGTTCAAGCCGATCGACATCGTGTGCATGCCTACCGCCAATCCCGAATGCGGCGGGTCGGTGCAGGCGAGCCGCATCGTTACCGAGCGCGGCACCGATGTGGCGCTGAAAGCCACGGCCGCGCCGGGCTATGAATTCGTTGGCTGGTATGACCTTGACGGCAAGCTCGAATCGGCCGACGCGGAATTCACGTGCGAGCACCAGCAGCGCAGCCATATTCACGAAGCGCGCTTCGAGGAACGCTCGTATGCGGTTTCCGCCGTGCCTGCGGTGGTCGACGATGCGGGTGCGCTGGTCGAGAATCGCGCTGCGGGCTGGGTTGAAGGCTCGACCACGGTGAGCGCTGGCGGCTCGGTCGAGCTTTGCGCGCATGCGTTTGAGGGCTACGCATTCGAATATTGGGCTGATGAGCAGGGCAATGCGGTAAGCGAAGAGGCTGAATACCGATTCGTGCCCACGCGCGACACGCGGCTTCGGGCGGTGTTCTCGCCGAAGCAATGCACCGTGGCCATTTCCGCCGACGACGTCGCGGGAAGCGTGTCGGGCGCAGGAACGTATGCCGCCGGGCAAGTTGCCACGGTGAGCGCCACGCCGAAGGCCGGCGCGAAATTCCTGGGTTGGTACAGCGGCGGCGAATTCCGCAGCGCCGATGCGACGTACAGGTTCACGATAAGCGGCGACGTGGCGCTTGAAGCGGCGTTCTCGATGGGCGCGTGCGCGGTGGGCGTTGCGGCCGAGCCTGCGGAAGCGGGATATGTGAGCGGTTTCGGCGGCTATGCGGAAGGCGAGCGCGCAACGCTTTCCGCCGCGGCCAAGCCGGGCTTCACGTTCGACCATTGGGAAGACGCGCTCGGCAACGAGGTGGGCGCATCTGAGCAATGCACCGTCGTCGTTTCGGAAGACGCGGTATACAAGGCATGCTTCACGCGCAATTCTTATGGCGTGAGCCTTTCGTCGAACGTCGAAGGCGTGGGCGACCTTTCCGGCGAGGGCACCTATTCGTTCGGCCAAGTGGTCGAGCTCAATGCTGTCCCCACCAACGATAAGCGCTTCGCGGGCTGGTGGCTTGTGGGCGACGACGGGCGCGCGACGCAGTTCGCGCTCGACGCGCATTGCTGGTTCGCGATCGACGAAGACCTGGTCGCAAGCCTCGATGGCGGCGTCATCGAGCTGCAGGCGCGTTTCGCCGACCCCTACGAGGTCGCGGTTTCGGCGATCGCGGTCGTGAAAGGCAAGAAGACGACCCGCCGCTGCAGCGTGGAAGGCGGCGGCGCGTTCGCGTTGGGCGATCAGGTGACGCTACATGCGGTGGCGGGCATTGGGTATCGTTTCGTCGGTTGGAGCCTCGACGAGAAGGGCGAGCGCATTGTCGACACGAACGAGGCATATACCTTCGCCGCTTCGCAAGATATAACGTATTACGCGCAGTTCGAGGCCGATGAGCAGGTGAAGATCACTGTGGAGCGCAGCTCGATGTTCCGCGGCATGGTGCGCCTGCTTGGCGAGGGCGGCTTGGAAACCGAGCGACTCTACGACAAGGGTGACTTGTTCGTGGCGATGGCCATGCCGTGGACGGGCTATAGGTTCTCGCATTGGGTCAACGACGCGGGCACGACGGTGAGCTACAGCGCCACCTATATTGGCACGGCGAATCAAACCGAGCAGCTCACGGCCATTTTCTACGAGAACGGCTACGATGCGCAGACCAACACCTATCCGGCCGAGGCTGCGCTGATAAGCATGGTGATTCCCGGCACCGGCACGACGAGCGTGCCCGTGTCGACGCTGATCACCATTCCGCTTCCGGGCTGGAAATTCAAATACTGGGCCGACGAGAACGGCATGCCGATCGCGTTTTCCCCCGGTAACGGCGCGCCCTGTGTGGGGCAACCGCACGTTTACCGCCTACTATGAGCGCGAATCGTTCGACGTCGTGGCGGTGGATTCTCGTGCGGGCGGCCACATCGAGGGGTCGCTTCCCGATAGCGAATACGGTTACGTGGTGAAGCAAACGGTCGAAAACGGCACGTCGTGCACGCTTCGTGCCGTGGCAGACGACGGCTACGTGTTTGACGGCTGGTACGAATACGGCGACGATGCGCCGAAGGACGCAAAGCCCTTGAGCACCGATGTGAGCTGGACGTTTGCGCCCGACGGCGACGTGGCGGTAGAGGCGCGTTTCGCGGATGCACCTTCATACGAGGTGACGGCCACGGCTGAAAACGGAACGGTTGAGCCCGCCTCGGCCAGCGTGAAGGCTGGCGGCAGCGCGACGTTTGCAGCCGAGCCGAACGGGAACTGCTATCTGGAAAGTGTGGCGCTCTGGAATGGTGCGGCCGGCGCCGCGTCGGCACCGGGCGAGCCCATCGAGCTCGACATATCCGACTACGCGGGCGGCAAATACTCGGTGACGCTGAATGACGTGGCGGCGTCGCAAACGCTGGCGTTCGCGTTCGCCGACGCGGGCATTCCCGCCGTGCTCGCGCAGCCGCAAGATGCGACGATCCATTCGGGCGATTCTGCCATGCTGTCGATCGTGGCCGACGCCGCCGCGGGCGTGTGCGAGCATGCCGCATCGTTTGCGTCCGGCGAGCCGGCGGCGAGCTATTCCTTAAGCTACCAATGGTATCGCGTGGCAGACGGACAGGGCGGCGACGTGCCCATTGTGGGCGCTACGAGCCCCGAGCTGCGCATCGCGAGCGCGCACATGGCCGACGCGGGCAAGTACTACTGCCGCATCACGCAGGAGTATTTGGGCACCACCGCGTCGGTCGATTCCGAACGCGCCACGCTCGCCATCGTCAACGAAAGTAACTTCGTATTCAACGGCGGAACCTTGGGCGCGGCGACAGCGCACGAAGCTTGCAGTATTGACGTTCCTTCGGCGGCAGGCGGCAGCCTCCCTTATGCCTATACGCTCGCGGAAGGCAGCGATCTTCCCCGCGGGCTGAGTCTCGTGAACGGCGGTAAAGCCGACGGTACGCCAGTCGCGCGCATCGAAGGAATCCCCGAGGAAACTGGTACGTTCAATTTCGATTTGACGTGCACCGACGGGGCGGGCGAGCATAAAACCTCGCGCTTCACGCTGGTTGTGAAGCCGAAGGCGGCCGGCTTGGAATTCGTCGAAGGCGGCGCGGATGGGTTCACGTACAGCGGCAAGCCGCAGGCGCCCGAGCTTTCAGGTGTGCCAGAAGGCTTTGCTAACCAGGTGGAATATCGCTTCATCGGCACGGGAGAAACCCGCTATTCCGGCGATGCCGCGCCGCCCGTCGACGCCGGCACGTACCGCGTGGTCGCAACGCTGAATGCTGATGGATACGTTGGCGTTGCGTCGGCGGCATTCGAAATCAAGAAAGCCGCCGTGACGTTCGATATCAAGGTGTCGAATGCGACATACGATGGAAATGCACATGGCGCAACGGTGGACCCACGCTGCGATACGGCAAGCATTGCCGCCGGCGATTATACGGTGACGTATCGCGGCGAGGGTGCCACTGCGTACGGTCCCGCGTCGCAGGCGCCCATCGATAGCGGCAGCTATTCGGTGACGGTGCAGGCGACAAACCCCAACGTGGAAGGCTCGGCCGAGGCGACGTTTGAAATCGCGAAGGCGCCGCAGTACATCACGGGCACCACGCGCTATACGGGCACGTACGGCGATGCGGGCATCGCGTTCGACAACGTGGCGAAAACTCCGGTGTCGTTTGAGGTCGTTCAATCTGGCGACGGTGGCACGGCCGCTGCGATTTCGATTAACGACGGCAGCCGTTATGCGACCGTCAACGCTGCCGGCACGGCTCGCGTGGTGGCTCGTGCGCCCGAGTCGCGCAACTATTTTGCAGCTGACGCCGTGGAGCTCTCGGTTTCCATCGCGCCTGCTCAGCTGCTTGTGTCGGTGGATGATGCCCAGCGAATGCAAGGCGAGGCGAACCCAGAATTCACGTCGAGTCTCGTAAGCCGAGCCGACACGAAGGACGTCGAGGTGACGTATTCTTGCGATGCGGACGAGAATTCCCCCGCCGGCACCTATGCGATTGGCGCGAGCGTCGCGAACCCGAATTTCATCGCAACGGTGAGGTCCGGCACGTTGACGGTTGTCGAAAAGCCAAAATACCAGGTAACGGCCACGGCCGAAAATGGCACGGTCGACCCGGCAAGCGCGATGGTCGTCGAAGGCGACAGCGTAACGTTTGCGGCCGAGCCGAACGAGAACTGCTACCTGGAAAGCGTTACGCTCTCGAACGCCGCGTCTGGCGAAAACGTCGACGACGCGCGCCTGACGATCGGCGAAAACGATGTTGCCGCTTCACTGGAAAACGCACGCGCGCTTGAATCGGGCGTTTCGACCAACGACACCGCCGCGTTCTCGAAAACGGGGGCGAGCAACCTCGCCGTCGCGTCGGCATCGAACGGATCCGTCGAGCTCGACATATCCGACTACGCGGGCGGCGGCTATTCGGTGACGCTGGGCGATGTCGCGGCGCCGCAAGCGCTGGCGTTCGCGTTCGCCGAGGCGGCCGCTCCCGCCGTGATCGCGCAGCCGCAGGGCGCGTCGGTCCATTCGGGCGATGCCGCGGTGCTGTCGGTCGCCGCCGACGCCGACGCTGCCGTGTGCGAGCACGCCGCGCTGTTCGCGGCCGGCGAGCCCGCTGCGGGCTATTCCCTAAGCTACCAGTGGTACCGCGCGGCTGGCGGCCAGGGCGAAGGGGAACCCATTGCGGGCGCGACGGGCCCTAAGCTGCGCATCGAGAGCACCGGTGTGGCCGACGCCGGCGAGTACTACTGCCGCGTCACGCAGAGCTACCTGGGCACTATCACCTCGGCCGATACCGAACGCGCCAGAGTCGAGATCGTGGGCGAGGACACCTTCATATTCAACGGCGGCAACCTGCCGGCCGCGACGGCGCACGAGCGATTCGATGCGGTCGTCGAGCCTGCTGCGGGCGGGAGCCTGCCATATGTCTACAAAGTGGACGAGGCTAACGAGCGGCTCGAACAGCTCGGGCTCGGGATCGCGTTCGGCGTGCGATACGAGGCGAACGGCGTGCAGATGGTGTTCCTCGAAGGCACGCCTGGGAAAACTGGCGCATTTGATTTCGATCTGGCCTGCACCGACGGAACCGGCGAGACGAAGACGGCGCATTTCACGCTCGTCGTAAAGCCGAAGGCGGCCGGCTTGGAATTCACCGAAGGCGGTGCGGATGGGTTCGCGTACAGCGGCGAGCCGCAGGCGCCGAGGCTCGAAGGCGTACCGGATGGCTTGTCTGGCCTGGTGAAATACCGCTACGTTGGCATGGGCGAGACCCGCTATTCCGGCGACGCGGCGCCGACTGATGCCGGCACGTACCGCGTGGTCGCGACGCTGAACGCGGATGGCTACATTGGCGGGGCGGTTGCCACGTTCAAGATAACCCCGGCAGGGCTGTTTGTCCGCGTGCACGATGCCGAGCGCTTCGAAGGCGAGGAAAACCCTCAGTTCGAATCGAGCTTGGAAAGCGACGCCGATACATCTGAGGTTGAGGTTGATTATTCTTGCGCTGCAACGAAGGGTTCGCCTGCGGGAACGTATGCCATTGGCGCGAGCGTGGCGAATCCGAACTTCGAGGCAACCGTTATCCCAGGTACGCTTACTGTGAAGAAGAAGTCCGAGCCCGTCGACCCGGACAATCCCGGTCCCAATCCAAGCAATCCTGACCCAGACAATCCAAGTCCAGACAACCCAGATCCCGACAACCCCGGTCCGGATAATCCGGATCCAGATGAGCCGGGTCCCGATAATCCTGACCCAGGCGACCCGGACGACCCCGATCCGGGCAACCCGTCCGAGCCTGACACGCCCAGCAATCCTGGCAACCCAGAAAACGGTTCGAACGAGGAAGGCGATTCAAATAGCGGTCGCGGTCAGGGCGATTCGGAATCTTCCGCTGCGCCTGCGTCCGACCAGATTGCAAGCAAAGAGCAAGCTTCCGCCAACAATACAGGCGCCGCCCGCGACATCGCTGAAACAGTCGACCGCACGTCCGTTTTGCCCGTGGTAGCGTTAGGCTTCGTAGGCTTGTCGCTTGCGATTCTCGCAATGCGTCGCATTCGTTCCCGTCGTCGTTAATGAAATGGGACGGTAAGAAATGCCGGCCCATTTTGCTGTGCCCGAGTCTCGACCTTGTGCTCGCCCGCCGCTTCGAAACAACCCTTTAACCCGGCGATACATGCTGTTGCGCGATTCGAAACACACCTGAAAAACGTCCCCCGTAGCATTTTCCTTGTCGCAGGAAGCAGAAAACGCTTGCGTTGGAGAGAATCCCCCTTCTAGCTCTTCAACGCAGGCGCTTTCCCGAGAAGGAAGGCAATGCTATGGAAGATTTCCTGACATCGTTTTTCATAACGCCATTCACCGGATTGGCCGATGGCATAGCGAGCGCCACCAGTCCGCTCGACGTCATCGATGCCGTCGACGGCTTCGTGTGGGGCCCCATCATGATCTTGCTGCTGCTGGGCACGCACATTTTCATGACCATCCGCACAGGCTTCATCCAGCGCAAGCTGGGCACCGGCATCAAGCTGTCGGTCACTAAAGACGACCCGTCCAACGCCGACGGCGACATCACCCAGTTCGGCGCGCTTACCACGGCGCTTGCCGCCACCATCGGCACCGGAAACATCGTCGGCGTGGGCACGGGCCTTCTGTTCGGCGGTCCGGGCGCAATCTTCTGGA
>CALBLG010000199.1 GCA_937895975.1 uncultured Slackia sp. | reverse complement strand
TCGGAGGTATACACGCTTTCATAAGGAAAGGCCTTTTCAGCCGTAAGGGGACCCATACCGAAGAACACCCGGTCAAAATCGACCGCCAAATCTTCGATTCCCGCGGTATCGCACGCGGCAATCGCAGAGCGCACCTTCGAAAACGCCTCGGTCAGAGAGCCATCGTCAAAGGCCACCGACCAGCCATCGGCGCACTCCTTCACAAGCGCCTCGTCAACTTCGCTCGCGAAACAGCGGCTCAGAAAATCGTACACGCGCTTGCGGTTCTCGCACAGGTCGGCCATCTCGGCTGCACCCTGCTGGGTAAGGCCGTCCACCGTGAGTTCATCCATATTCTGCCCCCTTTGAAACGCGGACAGGCAGGGCGAACTTCCTGCCCGTCCGCATCACACGAGCCCGTCTATCGATAGATAAACGATTCCACGCTCGTGCCAACTCCGTACATAATCACGCGCAGCGCGATGGCGCCCACCGCCGAGCACGCACACGCCGCGAACATCCACGCGGCCAGGCTTTCGGGCCTCGCGAGCGCGCCCGCGCCTTTGCCCGCCTTGGCATACGCCATGCCGGCAAGCGCGGCGGGCGCGGCCAGGCCCACCACCACGACGCCAAGCCAGAAGGCCAGCGCGTAGTCGCCCAAAATAAGGCGCTCGATAGAGCGGGAGGCCGCCTGGTACGGCGCCATGGCAATCCACAGCACGTACGCCACCGACACCACGACCATCGCGGCCACGCCGGCAAGCGCCAACTTCAACGCGAACGAGCCCTCTTCGGCGGCGTCGCCGCGCAGCAGCACCAAGCCAGCCATAAGCAGCATGCCCATGCCAAGGCCCACGCCCAAATACATCAAGGGCAAGGTGAAGCTATTCCATGCCGGACGGGCGGCCATCAGATACGATGCGCCCGCAACCAGGGGCAATGCAACGCCTACGACCAAGCCGATCACGCCGAGCGCCTTGGTGGCGCCGGGGTAATCTTTGCGGCACAGCACCATGTAGGCGATGGTCACGATGCCCATGACGGCCACAACGAACAGCTCCTTGGAAAGCCCCGATCCCAAGTTGCCCAGCAAGTGGGTCACGCGCTCGGGATGCCCCAAATGGAACACCGAGGCGATTCCACCCACGGCCAGACACGCCAGAATAATCACGGAGCCCAGGAAACGAACCTTGCGGAACTTACCGGTAAGCTCGCCAATTCCCAAGAACACGAACGCGCCAGATGCCACGCCGAGC
>CALBLG010000198.1 GCA_937895975.1 uncultured Slackia sp. | reverse complement strand
TGCGCGATTTGCCTTCTTCGAGCACCTGCGCAGAACTCGGCAACTCAACGCCGCGAGCCTCGCCGCGCGGCCAGCGCACCACTACGGGGCCCTCAAGCGCCAATGCGGTATGCACCATATGCACCAATTCCGCCTCGTCGGACGGCGCCATCATGCGCACGCCAGGCACCATGCGACAGTATGCGATATCGAACACGCCATGATGCGTGGGGCCATCATCGCCCACCAGACCCGCGCGATCCAGGCAGAACACCACGTTGGTGTTCGCCAACGCGTTGTTGATGATCAGCTGGTCGAACGCGCGTTGCATGAACGTAGAATACACGCACACCACAGGCTTCTTGCCGCCCAAAGCTAAGCCGCTCGCAAGCGCTACGGCATGCTCTTCGGCGATGCCCGTATCAACGAAACGCTTCGGGAATTTCTCGGCGAACGCCGCCAGGCCCGTGCCATCTTTCATAGCGGCCGTGATGGCCACGATGTCGGGGTCGGCCTCGGCCTCGGCCACAATGGCCTTCGAGAACACGCTCGTGTATTTGGGGGCCGTCGAACTGCCCTTTTTCACTTCGCCCGTCGCAATGTCGAATGGCCCAACGCCGTGGAACTTGCTCGGGTTTTCCTCGGCAGGTTCGTAACCCTTGCCTTTCTTGGTAACCACATGCATCAGCGTGGGGCCATCGGCTTCCAGGCACACCTTCAGCGTGCGCTTCAGCGCCGCAATGTCATGGCCAGGAATAGGGGCCGTGCAGGTGATGCCCAGCTTCTCGAACAGCATTTCGCCGGGAATAACCATTTGTTTGAACGAGTCTTTCGCGTTGCGGCCCAAATCTACCAAGCCGCGGCCCAGGGGGCCCGATGCCTCTAGCACGCTTTGCACCGAATCGCGCGTGCGCGTGTACTCGCGAGACGCGCGCATCTCGCCCAGGTAACGGGCAAGCGCGCCCACGTTGCGCGAGATGGACATCTCGTTGTCGTTCAGAATGATCACCATGGGCGTTTGCAGCTGGCCGGCGTGGTTCAGCGCCTCGAACGCCATGCCGCCCGACAGGGCCGCATCGCCGATGATGGTGACTATTTTCTCGTCGGTGCCGCGCAAATCGCGCGCCATGGCCAGGCCCAACGCCACCGAAACGGAATCGGACGCATGTCCCGAGGGGTGCACGTCGTACTCGCTTTCGCTAGCCTTCGGGAAGCCCGACAAGCCACCGAACTGGCGCAACGTGTCGAAATCTTTCAAGCGGCCCGTTACCAGTTTGTGCGCGTACGCTTGGTGCCCCACATCGAACAACAGCTTGTCGTGCGGGCAATTCAGCACGCTGTGGCACGCCAAAATCAGCTCGACCACGCCAAGGCTCGGCGCAACATGGCCGCCCGTTTTCGACGTGGTGATAATAATCTGCTCGCGAATTTCTGCCGCGAGTATGGAAAGCTCCTCGTTCGTGAGGAGCTTTAGGTCCGCGGGGGACGAAATCATATCGAGAATGCGATGGCTTTCCATAGAGGAACTCCCAGTCTCCTTGTGCATGCGTGGCACCCCGCGGATGCCTGAAGACGATTTACGAATGAGCGCCGCTCGCTTCCACATCGTCATCGGAAGCGTCGAGCACCTCAAGCAGCTCGGTCGCCTTCATGCCGAGCTTCACGGCCTCGTCATACAAATCCAGCGCCGCATCGAGCGGCACATCGTCGCCGCGCACCTGCGTGGCAATTTCGTCGAGGCGATCGCGAATCTGCGTGAACGCCTCGCGGTCGAGCGATTCCAAGCCCATGACCGACCCTTATTCGGCGTCGGAGGCCTCGTCGGCCGGCGCAGCCTCTGCGGGCATGAAATCGGAAAGAATGCCCATAGTGGGAATTTCTGCGACCTGCTCGGCCGAATCGCCGGAAGCCTCTTCGGCCCGAACGACGGCTTCGGAGGAATCGGCGGCCTCATTCTGCCGCTCGGACGCGTCTTCGCCTTGACGAGCAAGGCGGCCCAGAATGCCGTTCACGAAGCGATGCGAATCGTCTTCGCCGCCAAACGCTTTGGCCAGCTCAACAGCCTCGTTGATGGTGACCGACTGGGGTACATCGTCGACGTAGCGCATCTCATAGATTGCCAGGCGCAGGATGGAGCGGTCGACCACAGGCATACGGTCGATGGCCCAGTTCTGCGAGCTTTCGCCGATAGCTCGGTCGAGTTCCGCGCGATGCGCAGACACGCCGCACACCAGCTCACGCGCGTAATCGTTGGCCTTGGCCTCTTCGGGCACCAGACCCCCGTCAAGCAGCTTGTCGGCCGGCACGCCGGAAATCTCGCTTTGGTAAAGAATCTGCACCGCGGCGCGACGGGCAAGAATGCGTTCAGATACGTTGCTCATGCGAATGGAAGCCCCTGCTAACTAGTTGTTGAAACGAATGCCGTCGACATACACGTCGACCGACGAAACGGTGAAGCCGACCTGCGTGGCCACGGCATCGGCGACCGTCTGGCGCACTTCTTCGGCGACCTGAGGAATGGGCTTGCCGTAGAACACATCGATGTGCACGGCCACGTCGACGCCCTGCTCTTCGTTCATGCTCACGTCAATGCCCTGGTTTGCCGGCTTGGCGGCGAAACGGGAACGCAGTCCCGTGAACGTGGACGCGCCAACGCTGGCAACGCCCTCGACCTCTTTGGCCGCGATCGCGACGATGGTCTCCATGACTCCGGGGGCCAGCCCCAGACCGTCAACATACAGCTCTTCGCTCATGGCGCAATCCTTTCGGCCGAATGATTCATAATGCAACCTCGTATTGTACGCCAATTCGAGCGCATTCACGGTAAGACCGCAAGAAGATACCGAAGGCGCAGGTCGAGTTAAAGTCAGCGAGCATGGGCTCTGGCGAGCGCGGTTTCGTGCGCGGCAAAGGCGACGCGTACTTCGGTACGCTAAGCCGCAGGCCCCCGTTCGAAGCGCGCCGCCAGAACCCAGCGCAGCGTCGGCAGTTAGCGCCGTTCGTTGGAACGGCGCAGCCCCTAGAGCATCGCCTTAATGCCAATTGCCACCAGCACCACACCACCGACGATTTGAGCACGGTCGCCCAGCAAGTGGCCAAAGCGTTTGCCGATGGCCAGCGCAACAACGCAGCACAGAAACGTGATAATGCCAATGGTGCTTACTGCGGGCGCCACGGCGACGCTCACCGCGCGCAGGCTCACGCCCACGGCGAACGCGTCGATGCTCGTGGCCACGGCCTGTACCAGAACCACTTTCAACGAAAGCGCATTCGCGTCTTCGGAAACTTCCTGGTCGTCCTCGGCATCGCCGCGCAGGGCCTGCACGCCTTCCTTGATCATATTGCCGCCGATAAGGCCCAAAATCACCAGCGTAATGATGCCCGAATACGTCTCGATGAAGTCGCCCACGATGCCGCCCAAGAAATAGCCGAGCAGCGGCATGCCGGCCTGGAATACGCCGAACGCCACCGGCAGCGCGAACAGCCGCGCACGTGAAGCGTTCGGGTAGCAAAACGCGTTAGAAATAGTTACGGCGAACGCGTCCATAGACAACGCTACGCCCAAAAGGACGATCTCTACGATGCTCATGTTCG
>CALBLG010000197.1 GCA_937895975.1 uncultured Slackia sp. | reverse complement strand
CAAAAGACTCAATCGCGTCGACGCTGGTAAGGGGATTTGCCGAGGCAAACGACGAGTCACAAGGCAGCATGGAGTAAAAGCCGCACAATTCGAAGGCGAGCATCGCGAGGGATTCAAGGGGTAGCACACTCGAAAGCTGCAAATACGTCGCTCTTGGCGACAAAACGAATATGCCGCTCTCGATACGCATTACTTCACCGCGAAGCTTCAACCCCGACGGGCAATGACACACGACGCCGGCCCGATTTCGTTTTCCACCTTGAGACGAAACCGCGATGTGCACGACACCACCGAGGGTATCTTGGGCCCAAGGCACGGCGCGCAGTGCCCCAATTTCGCTTCGATTCGTTTTCGCGGGCAACGAGACGCGAGTTGGTTTCGGCGCAGGCGCAAACTCGCACCGGACGGCGCGCCAATACCGAAGTGCGCTGATATGTGCAAGGCAAATACTCATGCCGCGACAATAGCGCGAGAATATTGCCGAAATCTTGCTCGATCATGCGGCGTTTTCCCGAGACTTTCTCGCGAACTTTAGTCCGTTTTCAAGCAATCTCCCGTCCGCATTGCCGCACATTTCCTGCCGCCTGCTCTCCCACGCCATCTTCCGCATTCGCCCAAGCAACGGGTCAGTTGGCAGAAACCGCATCCATAGGGCCCTTTTGCGCTCGATCGATGCCGATTTGACAGAAACGGCGTCGAAAGGGCCCGCTTGTTCGCCCTGAATTGCCCACTCAGTTGCAGCAAGAACAAATCACCAGGTCAGCCGCACCGATATACAAGAAGCGAGCAGGACTATCCCAGGAAAGGCAACGTTGCACGCCGCAAAAGGGCCCTATCGAACCTTTTTCTGCCCCAGGGCAACATCGAAAAGCCCGCCAGGCGCGCACGCGCTTGACGGGCTTTCGCGAACACCCAGGGAAGAGGGGCAGGTGCACGACCGAGAGAAACAAGACTTGCTAGTCGACATTTTCCGCATCTTTCACATCGACCGTGCGCGCAACGCCATTTGACGCCGCGCCATCGGCGGCGCGCATGCGCGCGTGGATCGACTTGGTCGGACAGTTCTCGACGCAATCGAGGCACAGCGAACACGCCTCAAGCTTGTCGGCCTCACCGCTGCGCGCGACATCGATATCCTCGGGGCATACGGTTGCGCAGGTGCGGCAGCCCTCGCGGGAAATGCACGTTGCGCACCCGGCCGAGGGGCGCACGCCGAAGCCGAGTTTCGCGCGAAGCTTGCCCACAACGCCGAAGAAGAACCCAAGCGGGCAAATCGATGAGCACCAACGCTTGAACGCGAACAGCTCAACGATCAGCATGAGCGGGAAAATGATCAGCTCCCAACCTGGCTGCAACAGCACGAACACGCGATTGATGGCCCACAGCGTACCGAAGACCAGGCCAATCGGGCACAGCAGGCAAAACACGGGGAAACGCACGACGAACGACACCGCAAGAAGCACCGCGAGCACGATTCCCTGCGAGAGCAAACCGCCGTCGCTTTCTGCTGCGGCGCAGGCCGAGCAACCGGCCGATTTTGACCTGACGTCAACCAATTCCCCTGCATCCACGCTGGTCGCGGATGCAGGTTGCGCGCCCTTGCAGGCTTTGCCATCGACGATGCCAGCCTTGCACGTCGCCTCGCTTTCGGCGGACAGCACGGCGCCCGATTCATCCACGGCAATGCCGCCGACGGTTTTCGCGACCATGCCGCGCGCGAGCTTCACTCCAGAGCGTCCACGAATGCCGCGCGGCTTGTGCCCGCCGAAAATGTTCTTCAAAAGCTGAGAGGGGCACAGCCACGAGCAGAAAGCGCGGCCAATCACGAACACGATAACGAGCAGCGCGACAACGCCCGGCAACAAGCCCCATGGC
This sequence comes from uncultured Slackia sp., assembly GCA_937895975.1. Lineage (GTDB taxonomy): Bacteria > Actinomycetota > Coriobacteriia > Coriobacteriales > Eggerthellaceae > Slackia. Next base: position 255 of record CALBLG010000197.1, on the reverse strand, counting down.
GCGCTGCCCGACGCGGCCGCGACTTGCGCGAACCCCACAGGGCACAATGCGCACAGCGTGCCCCATGCCGCAGCGCCGTCAAACGCGCCGCCGCTGCGGGCAAGCGCCACGCACGCAGCAAGCGCGCCCGCCGCGACCAGGATGCGCAGTGTTTTCATCTTCGACTTCACAACCCTACGCCTTCCTCTCGTCTACGATGGCGCCGTTCGCGTCGCACGACGCATCGGGCCCGGCGGGATGAATCCCCTTCGTATG
>CALBLG010000196.1 GCA_937895975.1 uncultured Slackia sp. | reverse complement strand
TACCACTCCGGAACAAGTCCTGGCTCGCGCAAACAGCACATTAAGTGCTGTCTGGCTCGTGTGAAAAAGTTCCTCCGTGGCACCAGCAAGGACGCACGATGTCACAACTCGTTTTCGCCAATAAGAATGAGTTATCGTTCCGGTGGCGTCGGGACCCTCGCCAAACTTTTCCGCACGAGCCAAACAGCCCAGTGGGCTGTTTGCGCGAGCCAGGACTTGTTTGGCGAGGGTCCCGACGCCACCGGAACGCAGGTCGGGTTACTTCTTCAACCCAGCTTCGTATAGCGCCAAGATTTCGGCGCGATTGTGCGTGTCACATTTGCGATAGATATTGCGCACGTGCGTCTTCACCGTTGCTTCTGAAATGAACAAGTTTTCCTGGATGTATTTCAGCCCGTGGCCGGTCAACCACATCTCGCAAACTTCCGATTCGCGCGGAGAGAGGCCGTATTTCTCGCAGAAGTCGCGAATATCGTCGCGCGAATCCTCGACGGGCGTCTGCTCTACCGCGACGCTCTTCTCGTCGGCTTCGATATCGAAATCGAGCATGAACTGCCCTTCCGAAAACATAAGTCCCACCGCCAAAATAATGAACATCAGCACAACAGCCACGAAAATCGTCGAGTTTTCTGCAAATAAGGGTGCCACGATATGACCCGAAACGTTGCCGGCGCACTCTGCGAACCAACCGGCGATAAACACCACCATGGGTTTAGCCGGGCTTTTCTTTGCGATAAGCAGAAGCATGATCCACATCAGCACGTCGGCCGTGATGAAGCCCGAGAACACCATGGAAAGCGGCACCGATTGCGAATTCGAAAACAGGAACACGAGCGCCGCGAATGCCGCAAGCATCACTTTATATAGGATGGTCATATCGACCTTGCCGCGCAACGTAAGCGCGCTTACCACGAAAAACACGGTGATGACCAGCGGCACGATGAGAAATGTCACGCCGAAATCGAACGGGGGATGGGGAACCGGCATAAGCGAACCGATGGAACCTAAAGCGAAAAACGTGACGAACAAGCCCGCCAGCGTGCGCCATTTCACGGCGGCCTTCAAGTTTTCCGCGATACCGTGCACTGCGACAGGAGAAGGCTTTTCCTCATCGTCGCACAAGGGGCGCGCCACCAGCGAATGGGGCATAAGCGCAAACGACGCCAAAGGCAGCGCCGCCAACAGCCATGATGAGACGGACACCGGAATTGCCGCAATGAGCAAGCACGTAACGGCGGCGAACATAAACGAGCCGCCCGTTAGCAGCACCACGCCGCGCGTGCTGAGCAGTGCATAGTTTTCAAACCACGAAACCACGATGCCTATGAAGCAAAAACCCGAGAGCATCAAGCCGAAGGTCGAAACGGATGAAGCAAGAAAACCGGGGTAAGCATACAGAAGCGTGCCAATCGATGCCCCCAAAGCGAATGCGAACGACAGCCCCTTTCTGCCCGCTACCGTTTGCAATTTTGGCGAGAACAGCAGAAGAAGAAGCCCGCATACCGCGCCCGAGAGCATTGACCCGCTTACGACAATAGTCGTGTCGTGGGAGCCGAATAGGGGAACGAACAACAGCATGAACGACCATGCGCTGGTGAGGCCGTAGCCGATGAATCGAGCGCGTTGCGCCCCGGTAGGCGCCGCCGAATTGTCAACCATGTAATAACCCTCCCGTGTCTTTGGGCATTATGCCATAGCAAACGGCCAGCTAGACAAGGGAGGGCTCAGTTTCCAGAGTACGTTTAAAATGCGTTTCCTAAATAACGTAGTTGTCTCCCGACTGGTACGGGGCAACCAAATCGGCCACGGTAATGCCGTCGAGGTAGTTGTTCACCACGTCGTCGAGCCCGCGCCATAACGAAACGGTGCGGCAATCGGGCATGCGCGGACACGATTCGGCGTTCGCCTCGAGGCACGCGACGGGCGCGAGCGAGCCTTCAGTCAGGCGAAGCACTTCGCCCACGGTGTATTGCTCGGGGTCGCGCGTCAGGCGGTAGCCGCCGCCTTTTCCGCGCAGGCCCACGAGCATGTTGCTTTTCACGAGCGATTTGATAATGCTCTCGAGATATTTCTCTGAAATGTCTTGGCGCGCAGCGATTTCCTTCAAGGGAATGTAGCCATCGGTTTGGTGCTCTGCCAAATCGATCATCACGCGCAGGGCGTAGCGGCCCTTCGTGGATACCATCATAATAAACCCTCCTCGCATGCGGGTTTTACCGCATGAGGTGAACTCTTCTAATAAACCTATTATATACAGGGTTGCTAGGTTTATAGGCACATTGTTGAAATACCTGCGGTTAAGCGAAAATTTTTTCAATCATGCTTGACACATACAGCACCAAACGTAAAATACCGTTATACCTACAGGAAAGGTGGGAATATGAAAGCGAAGGAATGGAACAAGTCGCGCATCGCTGCTCGTTACGACGAGCGATGTCGATGCGGCCGCACCTCAAAGCGCCAACGCGCACCGTTTATCGATTCATTCTCATCTTTAGCAAAGGAGACGCTCCCATGACCGTTTACACCTCCATCGACCAGCTGATCGGCAACACTCCGCTTCTCGAGCTCACCCATATCGAGAAGAACCTCGGCCTGAAGGCCAAAATCCTCGTGAAGCTCGAGTATTTCAACCCAGCGGGTTCCGTGAAGGACCGCATCGCCAAGGCTATGATCGATGACGCCGAAGCCGCCGGCAAGCTGAACCCCGATTCCGTGATTATCGAACCCACCAGCGGCAACACAGGTGTTGGCCTGGCTTCCGTCGCCGCCGCCCGCGGCTATCGCCTGATTATCACCATGCCCGAGACCATGTCCGTCGAGCGTCGCCTGCTGATGAAGGCATATGGCGCCGAGCTGGTGCTGACCGACGGGTCCAAGGGCATGAAGGGCGCCATCGCCAAGGCTGAAGAGCTCGCCGCTGAAATCCCGAACAGCTTCATTCCCGGCCAGTTCACCAACCCGGCAAACCCACAGGCCCACGTGAAAACCACCGGCCCCGAGATTTGGAACGACACCGACGGCCAGGTCGACTACTTCGTCGCAGGCGTCGGCACGGGCGGCACGGTTACCGGCGTTGGCCAGTACCTGAAGTCCCAAAATGCCGAGGTGAAGGTCGTCGCCGTTGAGCCCGCGAGCTCGCCGGTCCTCTCGAAGGGCACGGCTGGCGCCCATAAGATCCAGGGCATCGGCGCGGGCTTCGTCCCCGACACGCTTGACACCAACGTGTACGACGAGATTATCGCCGTCGAAAACGACGATGCCTTCGAGACCGGCCGCCTTGTGGGCCACTCCGAAGGCGTGCTGGTGGGCATCTCCTCCGGAGCCGCCGTATGGGCAGCGATCGAATTGGCAAAGCGCCCCGAAAACGAGGGCAAGACCATCGTGGCGCTTCTGGCCGACACCGGCGAGCGCTACCTGTCCACGCCGCTGTTCAGCGAATAGGCAAAACGCGAAGACGCTTTCTCGAAGCCGCGACGTTTCCAGTCGCGGCTTTTTTATGCCGAGCGCATGGACGATATGAGGTTTTCGAAGCCATGCAACCACATTCGCTCTACCATTAAAGGCACAAAAGCAGTAACAATTAGCGAATAGGGATCCCATGACCGACAAGCTTCCCTCGTGCAATGCATATTTAGACAACGCCGCCACAACCCCAACGCTGCCATGCGCCATCGACGCCATGAACGATGCCATGCGCAATGCCTGGGGCAATCCCTCGTCCGCGCACGCCATCGGACGCGAGGCGAAAGCGGTGCTCGAATCGGCGCGCGCCCGCCTTGCGAGTTGCCTAGGGGTCGATGCCGATGAGATCTATTTCATGTCAGGTGCAACCGAGGCCAATAATTTGGCGGTGCGAGGGGCGTGCATGGCACGCAAGAAAGAATCTCGCCGTATCGTCACATCATCCCTCGAGCACGCATCGGTCACCCGCTCGGTGCGTGGCATGCGGCGCGAAGGCTGGAGCGTCGAGCATATTGAAGATATCGCAGGCGAATTCGACATGAGCCAGTTTCGTCGGGCGTTGGCAAAGCCCACGACGCTCATTACCGTCATGCGTGTGCAAAATGAACTGGGATGGACGATGCCCACGGCCGATATCGTCGCCGCCCGCAACGAGTTATCGCCGCATACCCTGGTGCACTGCGACGCAACGCAGGCTTTCGGGAAAATCCCACTTTCGCCTCGCGAGCTCGGCGTCGATTTGCTTACCATAACCGGCCATAAAATCGGCGGCCCACGCGGAATTGGCGCCCTGTATGTGAAACGCGGCACGAACATGTTTACAAACGCCTTCGGGGGTGGACAGGAACAAGGGCTGCGATCGGGCACCGAAGCCGTGTTTCTTGCCGCAGGGTTCGCCGCTGCGGCGCAAGAGGCATGCGAGAATCTGGAAACGAACCTCGACAACGCGCGCGAACTTAAAGCGCGGCTGCTTTCGGGCTTGCGAGATGCAGCGCCCGAAGCCATCGTGAACTCACGCGAAGATGGCTCACCTTACATCGTAAGCGTCTCTCTGCCCGGCATTTCCAACCAAGCCCTGGTAGATTTCCTTGGCACACGAGGAATCTACGTCTCGAAGGCATCGGCCTGCACGAACAACCACGCCAGCGTGCCAAAAGGCACCTGGCGCAAGAAACACCCGCTGAGCTTGCAGGCGGCAGGCATTCCGCTCGAACTGGGCAAATCGACGATTCGCGTCAGTTTCGCCCCCTCGACAACGCCAGCCCAAGTGGATATGCTTCTCGAAGGAATACGAGACTTCAAGTGGCAAACATCCTAGGCACTTGAGGCCGGCGTGCCGAATGATGAACTTTTCCGCACGAGCCAAACAGCACTTAATGTGCTGTTTGCGCGAGTCAGGACTTGTTCAGCGTTCGGCACGTCGGTCTCAAGCACAAGCAACAAAAACATGGCGGCGGAAGTCCAGGTTGAATAGAGGCACAGCATGGCAATCCTCAATCCCGAATACATTAAAGCGGCATCGAAAATGATCGATGCAAGCCCGTATTTGAAGCTGCTCGGCACCCAAACCGAGCTGCTCGACGCGGGGCATTACCGCTGCAGCATGCGACTCGACCGCAAGCATACGAACATGTTCGGCGGCATCAACGGCGGAGTAAACGCAGGATTGCTCGACTCCGTCACGTACTGGTGCCTTCTTTGCTGCATGCCCGAAGACGTGGGGTATACCACGATCGATCTTACGGTGCACGACATGCATTCGGCCCACAGCGGCATCATCTATGCCGAAGGGGAGGTCATCAAGCACGGCCGCACCATCAGCCTTACCGAGGGCCGAGTCACCGACGAGAATGGAAAACTCATCGCTTATGGCACATCAAAGTTGTTCGCATCGCCCACGATCCAACCGATGTCGCTTGCCGCTGAATACCTCGGCGTTGGGCCAATGCCGAAAAAATTCCTCGACGAATAGCCGAAAAACCACCCGACCCCCTATAAATAAAAAATGCTTTATAGCATATCTTTATTCAATAGGCTCGAAAGCTTTTGCGTGCTTTCTGTGTCAGCCATTTATACGTTATGCGACAAAATGGCGCATAGGCTGGCAATCCATCTTGAGCAAACTTAAGGTATCTCCGTTGGATTACAAGCATGTTAATAGAAGGGGCTCGCATGCAAGCGAACGCGTTCGTTGAAGCGATTGAAAGCACCGCGTCGTGCAATCCTGCGGCATACGCGTTCGAGGCTGGCAGCGAACGCATGACGTATGGAGAATTATCCGCAGCGTCGAATTCCATCGCGGCGAAACTTGCTTCGATGAGCGACGATCGCCACCCCGTGGTCGTCTTCGGCCACAAGGATTTTCGCATGGTGTCGAGCTTCATCGGGTGCCTGAAAAGCGGCCACGCGTTCGTCCCCGTCGACGTCGAGCTTCCCGCGTCGCGCATCGGCGATATTCTGTCGCAGCTCGACGAGCCCTTCGTTATCGCGGCCGCGCCTCTCTCAGACGCGCTTGGCCCCTACGTCGCAACCGACCGTTTGCTGGACATTTCCTCATTCGAAAGCCCAAAGCAACTGCATGCCGCATTGCGCAATCTTGCTGTGCCTGCATCGGATGCCTGGGTGAGCGGCGAAGAAACGCAATACATCATTTTCACGTCTGGATCGACGGGCAAGCCGAAGGGCATAGAGGTATCGGCAAACAACGTCGCCAATTTCATGGGCTGGGTGCGCGCGTTTCCCTTTATTCGCGATGGCGGCCAAGTATTTCTCGACCAGCCTCCGTATTCGTTCGACTTGTCGGAATACGAGCTGGTGGGCGCTTTGTCGACAGGAGGCTGCCTGCATGCCGTGTCGCATCGCCTTACGGGCAACACACGCGCGCTGTTCGACGACCTTGCTGCATCGCGCATGTCGGTGTGGGTTTCCACGCCCTCTTTCGCCGATTTATGCCTGA
>CALBLG010000195.1 GCA_937895975.1 uncultured Slackia sp. | reverse complement strand
TCGCCTTCTACGCCGGCTGGCCCAACGCCTGGGCCGCGTTCAACATGGCCAAGGAAGTCTATGCCGACGAGGCCGCCGAAGCCGATGGCCACGGCGGGTTCTTCGGCCTGGGCGAGCCGAACGCGGCGTTCGCGCAGTATTTTATCGGCCAAAGCTACCTGAAGCCGCTCACCGGCGAAGGCGACTACTTGCCCATCCACAACGTCACCTTCGAGCCGGGCTGCCGCAACAATTGGCACATCCACCACGCCAGCAAAGGCGGCGGACAAGTGCTCATTTGCGTCGAGGGCGAAGGCTGGTACCAGGAGGAAGGCAAGCCGGCGCAGTCGCTGAAGCCGGGCGACACCGTGGAGATTCCCGCGAACGTGAAACATTGGCATGGCGCCAAGGCGGATTGCTGGTTCAGCCACCTGGCATTCAGCTTCCCGGGCGAAGACGTGTCCAACGAATGGCTCGAGCCCGTCGACGACGAGCAGTACAGCGCGCTGTAGGCCCGCAGCTGTAACCTAAGAAATAGCCGTCTGGGTCTTGCGCCTCGGCGGCTATTGCATTAACGCGCCACCTAAACCCCCGATTGGGCTTGCCGCCGGCATCGCGCCAACACGGCAATCATTCGCTCGGCATCGAGCGGCTTGGGAAGATGCTCGTCCATGCCCGCCGCAAGCGCCTCGGCGCGGTCGCTTTCGAACGCCTTCGCCGTAAGCGCCACAATAATCACCCCGCGCGCGTCCTCGTGCGGAAGACGCCGAATGGCGCGAGCGGCATCGTAGCCGTTCATCACGGGCATCATAACGTCCATCAGAATCGCGTCGATCGACCCGGCGGGCGACGCGGCAAACGTCTCCACCGCCTGGGCGCCATCGCGCGCCACCGCCACCACCTTGGCGCCCGCGCGCTCCACCACGCATTTCGCGATTTCCAAATTCAAATCGTTGTCTTCGACGACCATCACGCGCATGCCCTCGATGGAAGGCGCGGCGTTTGCGGCATGGCCGGCCTCGCAGACTTCCGCCACGTCAAACGGCAGCGAAATGCCGACGCGCGTGCCTTGCCCCGCATGGCTTTCCACCACGACCTCGCCGCCCATGAATTCGACGAGCGACTTCACGATCGCCATGCCAAGCCCCGAACCCTGGTACACCGACCGAGCGCTTTGCTCGCCCTGCGAGAACGGCTCGAAAATGCGCGCCACATATTCCTCGCTCATGCCTACGCCGGTATCGGTTATCGAACACGTGAATCGCGCGCGGCTCTCGCCGCGCGCCAAATCGGCCTCGAGCACCACGCGGCCGCCGCTTTTGTTGTAACGCACCGCGTTGTCCAACACGCTCATCAGAATTTGGCGCATATACGTGGGGCTTCCCACCACACGCGTGGCGGAAAGAGCCCGGGAATGCCCGCTGTACAGCACCGTGACATCGGCACCCGCCGCATACGCGCGCACGTCGGCGAGCGCCGCATCGACGACATCGGCCAGCAAGAATTCTTCGCGAGCCATTTGGAAATCGCCGCTTTTCAGCTTGCTCATTTCCAGCAAATCATCAACAAGCCCCAGCAGCTGGCGCGCTGCCGATCGCGCCTTTTCCCTGTTCGCCCGCGCCGCGGCGGGGTCGTCGCACGAATCGTTGATGTCCATCATCCCCAAAATGCCGTTGAGCGGCGTGCGCATGTCGTGCGAGAGGTTCGCGAGCAATTCGTCTTTCGCATGGCTTGCGCGCTCGGCCTGCGCAAGCGCCTCCCCCAAGCGCCTGTTCTGCTCAATTTCGCGCATGTTCTCGCGGCACAAGCGGCGATAACGTCGATATGCCAGAGCTACCGCCGCCGCGCACGCAAGCGTGGCAATTGCCGCGATAACGGCCCAATTGTCGCTCAGGAAATCATAGAACGTGTATTTGAACAGGCCCGCCGTGTAGTCGTACGACGCGTCGGTGCCGTAATTCTCTCCAATGATGCCAAGCCCGCGATTCACCAGCTGCAGCAGCACGCCGTTTTCCTCGGATGCGCCGAAACATCGGTCGTCCGACTCGGGAAGCTGCAGCGAGGCCAGCGCTGGTTCGGAACTCAAAAGCGCGCTCGCGCGCAAACCGTTCACCACCGTCGCAACGGCCTTGCCCGACACCACGGCCGACAGGCAGTCATCGATGGAGTCGCACTCCACGATGGCTGCATCGGGAAATGCGCGCTCGACGTATAACCGCTGCAGCAAGTTGTTCGAGTTCACGGCAACGGACGCAGGCTCGTCGGCAAGGTTGTCAATGCCGCGCGCCACGAGGTTCATCGATGGGGAAACCACGGGCGAGCTTAGCAGGAAGTGATGTTCTTCCGCGTACCACGACCCTCCCCCAACGGGAAACGCCAAATCAATTTCGCCATTATTCACAGCCGCAATCAAATCGGCCTGGTTGGCGAAGGCGCGCGTTTGAATATCGGGAGTCCAATCGCCCGGCAGCCTGTCGAGCATCTCGCCCAACACGTCAACCATAAGCCCCGTCGCGCGGCCGTCGGAGTCGGTATCGCAATACGGCAGATAGTCATCCAAGTATCCCACCGTCAACGTGGCATGCTGGGCCATCCACCGCTTTTCGTCGGCCGTAATGTACACGTTCACCGAACTGTCAGCCGCATACCGGCTTTGCAGAGAATCCAGAAACACGCGATCTTGGCTGTTCATGATAGCCAAGACCTCGTTCAAGCGCATCAGCAGATCGCTGCGGCCGTTCGCAACCGCCAGGTAGTACGGAGCCTTCCCCACGATTTGCGCAGGCGCCATGTCGGCTTCGCCGTGCACCACATTGTCGGCGCTCACGATTGCGACGACGTCGCCCGCATCGAAGGCCGCGCGCATATCGTCGAACGTCGCGAACTCAACCGCCGTCGCGCCGCAGCCGGTTTCGCCGAGCCATTCATCGAAGGCGGTTTGCGCGTTCGACCCAGCCACCACGCCGATGCGCGCGCCCGCGAACGTCGCCGGGTCATCGCCATCTATTGTCTCGTTCGACGCATCATCATAGATGTAGAACGTTTCGCTCAGCATGCTTGAAGACGGGAATTTCACACGGTGTTCGCGGCCTTCCGTTTCAGAGACGCCCGCCAACATGTCGATCTCGCCGTCGCAGAGCTTTTGGTACAGCTCGGTCCACGTGCCGTACACGTATTCGTAGTGCCAGCCCGCATACGATGCCACACGCTGCAGGTATTCGTAGCCGTAGCCGCTTTTGCGCGCGCCGTCGGCGGCGCCTTCCTGAAAGTCGCGCGACTCGTAATAGCCGATTTTCACCGTTTGGAGTTCGGGGGACGAGATAGAGGGAGAGCCTTGGCTAAGCGAACCGTCGTCCGCAAATGCCAAAGGACAGCACAGCAGCAACGCGACGATTATCGCGCACGCAACGGCCGCAACAGCGGACGCAAACCCATGTTTTCGCAGGGTATTCGCGGAAGCCCCCTCGTATCAAATGCCTGCAGAGCATTGTAGCGCGGCAAACGCACCGCAAAGGCGACAATCGGTCCCATCTTCCCTGGTTGCGGCACACGAACCTCGAGGCGAAAAAGTTGCTGGCCAAAAGATGGGGCTCCCCGGATGCAATTCCCTCCCCTCCAACACGCCGACGGCCCGTGCGGCGCGGCGCACGCTAAGCTTCTGGCAGCTTCGGCTTCGGCTTCGGCTTCGGCTTCGGCTTCGGCTTCGGAGCATAATCTTTGTCGTAGCCCGGCACGTCCATATGCGATATCGCCCACAAATATAAGCTGGCCACGCTTCCGTAGGGGCTGTAGCGTCGACGATATTTCTCGAACATCTCGCGCGTGATTTTGCGATGGTGGTACACCATGCGTATGCCGCGATGAATGGCCAAATCGCCGTAGCTTAGAATATCGGGGCGACCTAGGCAGAACAAAAGCAGCATTTCGGCCGTCCAGGTGCCAATGCCTGGAAGCGACGAGAGGGCCTCGACGGCGCGCGCGTCGGACATGCCGCGCACCGCGCCCAAGTCGAACTCCCCCGAAGCAACCTTTTCGGCGCAGCCTTTCATATAGCGCGCCTTCGTGAACGTGATGCCGCACGATTGCAATTGTTCCTCGGTGGCGGCCACCACGGCCGCGGGCGTCACTTCGCCTAGGGCCGTCCGCATGCGCGCCCAAACCGTCGCCTGCGCCGCCGTCGAAATTTGCTGGCCGATGATATGGTGCACGACGGCCGAGAACAAATCGTCATCGTCCATTTCGCGATGCACATGCCCAACCGCGTCAATGGCCGCTGCGAGCTTTTTGTCCTTCGATTTCAGGTATTCAACGGCCTCATCGCCGTATTCGAAATAACGCGGCATACCCATCCCCTATTCAGATGCCGACGCGCCATCGCCCCAAATGCTCGACGCGTTCTCCACGCCGACAAGCGCCGTGCCGCGCGTGGGACGCATAAAGCCCGCGCGCATGGCTTGCTCATGCTCGAGCAGCTTGATCTTCGTGTCTATGCCTCCGCCGAAACCGGTGAGGTCGCCGTTCGCGCCTACCACGCGGTGGCACGGGACGATCACGCACAGTTGGTTGCGCCCCACCGCGCCGCCGACGGCCTGAGCCGATTGCCGGCGACCCGTTTCGGCCTGGATGCGCTTGGCGATGGCGCCATACGTAGTGGTTTGCCCATAGGGAATATCGAGCATCGCCTCGCGCACGCGCAGCTGGAATTGCGTGGGCGAGCCGCCAAGGGGCAGCCCGCGCGGATCGGGCGCCTCGCCCGCGAAATACCTATCGAGCCAAGCGCGCGCCTGCCGGAAAATCGGCAGGTTGTCGCAGCGCTGGGGCACGCCGGCAATGCCGCTTCCGAAAAATCGGTCGTTGTCGAACCAGCAGCCATCGAGCTGCTCGCCGTTGCTTGCAAGCACCAATGTACCGATAAGCCCCGTTTCATACTCTGTGAAATACGCCAATGTTCGCCTCCCAAGACGGCAACGCCATACGCGCATTATATCGAACAGGCGTTCGCTATAAAAGGAATAGGATACATGAAAAAGAAGCCAGGACATCGGGGGAGCCGCCGCAACAATGGCTCATGCCACGACTCACAAACTCGCTACAGCTCGATGCGACCGAATTTCGCGAGCAGCTCGCTTGCCGCGGTGCACGACGGGCAGTTGCAGTACTTCGCTCCCGCTTCCTTGCGCGCGAGCTGGGCTTCGAGCATGGCCGCCGCGGCCTGCTCGCCCATGATTTGCTTCGCCGGCCCCTGCGCGAATGCGATAACGCCGTCGATCGTAGTGGGACGGCCCTCGAGCACGTCGAGCAACTGGGCGGTTGCCGCCTCAACGGCCGCATCGCTCGTGTCGGCGGCCACGGCGGCCTTCCACGATTCGGCCGCGTCTTTCGTGACCTGCGTGCTCGCATCGCTCGTCGCAAGAACCTCGGCGCGCTGCGCCACATAATCGAACAGTTCCTTTTCCATGGGACAGCCCTTTCGTCGGAATCCATTACGCCCCATATCATAGTGCGATGAGATTGCGACGCTAGGCCCGTGCTAGGCCAAACGTAAGAAAATCGTCAGCAACCGCTCCCCAGCAGAAGACCGTCCGCATATCGCGCACCCTATCCCTTGCCGATCGAAAGCCCACCCCGGCCGCGCAGCTTTCACCATTGAATCGCATCGAACGCATGGCAAGAATTGCGTCCATAGGGTCCTTTTGCGGACCCGAAGCGGTTTCCTGGCAAGAAATGCGTCCAAAGGGCCCTTGCCCATCGCCCGCGCACAAGCACCGAATAATTCCTAACAGCAAATCGCCAGGTCGCAAGCGAAACGCAATATGCGCGCAGCTGTCATGCCCTGTATTTCTGATTTCGCATGCATGCAATGGGGCCCTTTCGACGCGTTTTTCGCCAAATTGCCCCAAAACCGCCACAGCCCCAAATTCAAAGCAGTCGCGCGTTCAATCAAAGAAGCTTTTGCGCAGCCAATAACCCCCTACGCAAAAGGAATCGTCGACGACCCCACGAGGCACACGTATGGCGAACCCGCACCCCAAGCACACGGGCGATTCCCAACGCCACGTCGTCAAAAGAATCTGGCGAGGACAGTTGAGCATTGGTCACCGTTATCACCGAATAGCCCATGGCCTGCAAGGCATTTCGACGCCCAGCATCGGAAGCTATGCCCGCCGAAGATGCGTGAAACGCATCACTGTCGTATTCGACATCGAGCCTCGCATCGCTCCAGTACAAATCCAGAACAAAGTATCTGTGCGGCGTGCATTTGCGGCCTTCGCCAACCACGTCGACGCGCCGATTCATTTCCGGCATAGGCAAACCATAGCCGCCTAGCGTTTGCTTCGCGCACAGCAGCGCCACAAGCCGCGATTCTGCCGGAGACGCGGATCGGTCGGCCACGAAAGCGATGGCTTTCAGTCCGCGTGCGCATCCGGCGTAGCCGCTGT
>CALBLG010000194.1 GCA_937895975.1 uncultured Slackia sp. | reverse complement strand
ATGCTCGCCGGGTTCGGTGTATTCGATCTCCGAGAACGAGACGTTGCCGTCGGCGTCGTTCGTTCCCGTCGCGACGACCGAATCCCCTTCCTTCGCCTGGAAATTGAACTGGCCGTTAGAGAGCTTCGCGCCGTCGAGCGTCTTCTTGGCGGAAAGCGCCACGGTCGCGGGTTTCGGCGCGACGTACGTGTTATTGAACAGTGCAGCGCCCCCATCGGCCGTCGCACTCGAATACGAAACGCTGGCCAAAAGCGACCCGTCGACGTCCGACACGAGCACGGCCGCCTCGACGTCGCCGGCCTTCGCCCAGCCGTCACCGAGCTCGGAAGTCTCGTGAATCGTGTATTTGTACGTGCCGGGCTTGTCGAATGAAATTTCGCCAAAGCCCTGCGGCTCTCCGCCGGCGGTGGTCACCTTGGCGGACGACGGCATGGGAGCGCCCTCGCTCGCGGCGCAGAGCTCGAAGTCGAAGCGCTGGTCTTCGCCGGGAGTGTCACCATTGACCGTCTTCGCAACCTTGAGGGTCGCCTTGGCCGAGGTGGAGGTTACGGCCTTGTTCGCGAACACCACGTCGCTCGCGCCGATTGTCACATCGCCTTTGCAATACGCTGGTGTGACGATAAGCTTATTGCCCTGCTTGGTCACCGACACGTGCACCTTGTACATCGTGCTGTCATACACTACGCCGTCAACCGTTTGGCCGGCGTTAACCTCGGAAATCTCATAGTAATGCTCGCCGGGTTCGGTGTATTCGATCTCCGAGAACGAGACGTTGCCGTCGGCGTCGTTCGTCCCCGTCGCGACAGTATTTGTTCCTTCGATTACCCGAAAATTAAACTGATCATTAGAAAGTTCCGCACCGGAAAGCGTCTTATGGGCAGCCAGTGCGATCTTTGCCGGCTCAATGCTCGGCGTAGTGAACGTGTTGTTAAACGTCGCGACGTTACCCTCCAGCACGGTCATGCATTCCTCGTCAGAATAATACGTCACCGAAACGGGCAACGAGGAAGCCCCGTTGGCAGCATTCCCCACAACAACTTTCGCATACACGGGCTGAGCCATGGTCCACACATTGCCATCGTTGGGCGCCACCGAAGTTTCTTCAATCTTGTAGATGTATGTTCCCGGCTCGCTAAATTCAATGGACCCAAAGCTTTGCGAATCCTTGCCGATAGTGCGCACGGTAGTCTCGTTGGGAAGTGGGGCATTCTCGGTAACCGCAGACAGCGAGAATTCAAACGAGGCGTCATCTGCGGGGTCTTGGCCGTTCACTTTCTTCTGCACCGCCAGCGATGCAGTTCCAGAGAGTTCTGCGCTCTTGTCGTCATACGCCTGGAACGTTACCTGCGAGAGCGCCGGCTGAATTCCATGGCTCGTCGCCTCGTCAACAACGTTCTTATACCCAATCTCGTCTGAGCCCTTCAGCACAAAATAGACTGGCTCAGGATGCGAAATCTCATAACCTTGAGGCGCAACCGTTTCCACGAAGCAGAACAACGTATTCGACGCGAGGGCATCGCCTTTTTTGCCAAATTCGACTTTGCCAGTATTGTCGGTTGTACCCGTCCGCTCAACCTTGTAAACCGGCTTGCCATTTTCGAACGTCACGCTGCGCAGCTCGAATGTGGCCCCAGCCAGCTTGGTATCAACCGTCGCATCGTATTTCGTGATGCTGATTCCATATACCGTGCTTTCGGTCTCGGACGAACCTTCAATGACCTGAAAATTCTTCGAGAACTCGGCCCCTTTTTGCGTGACGCCCTCAAGCGTGCAAGAGTTCGTAAGTCCAACTTCCGATTTAAGTTCACCCAAAGGCTTCACTTTGTATGTCACGATGAGCGGAGTGCTATCGGGAAGTTTCAGCGTCATCCTAACCGACGTTGATCCATCGGCGTTCGTCACATTCTCGAACCGCTTCGACCATTTCGACGAATCGATGGGGCTGCCGTTCAAATCGGTCACCGAAAGTGCACCCGAATACGTGCACTTGCTATCCATCGTATCGATAAGATCCACCGTGTCACCCGACGGATTAAGGTCCAGGCCGTTTTCGTTCAGCTTGATGGTGTACTTGACCAGAGCACCATCTTGTTCACCCACCTTCGAGAGAACCTTGCTGTCGATTTTCGACGAGCCCGTGCCTTCATCGAAATGGATGTCACCCGCATCGGCGTATGCGCTGTTTTCGACAATCGACCCGCTGGCGTTTTCTGTGCCAATGCGCTGCTTGGTTGCCGTTTGATATGTCAGGCATACGTATACCTTGGTCGTACCGAACGATTCGCCCCAGGTATATTTACCGTCTGCTGTGGGAATGGAGAACACCGCGTTGCCGTTCGTGAACGTGGGCTCGATTGCCGCTTCGTTCGATCCGTTAGAGAAATTCGGCCATAGGGTATATTTTGCACTACCAGAAATATACTCGCTGCCATTAGGGATTACGTCATTTATTACAACATCTTGCCCCCGAAGATCTTTGGCGGGCTTCCAGCTCCACTTGTCATTGTTTTCATTGGCATACCGATTAACGTAAATAGCCCAGTCGCTAATCCAAGCGCCTTTCTCACCCGAGCCGTCTTGCCAAACATAGTTCGGATCCCATTTTGCATCTTCGCCCGATTTGCTCACGGCAGGGGTCGGAAGCTCGTCTTCGCCCTTGATGACGGAATAGCTCGCCTCCGCATTTTTCGTAAGGTCCCCGACTTTAACGCTCGAGCGGTTCTTGTATTCACCCAAAGTAGACGAACCCTCGGCAGCAGTTGCAACCGTCGAATACGCAACGGTCACATTGGTTTTGCCAAATAAGGCTTTAACCGCAGAAGTGTTCTTGAATGTAATAGCGAAGAGATTGGCTCCCTTTGCCTGAGCACCATGAGCTTTCGAGATATCGTAATCGACCCCCGGCTCCAGCGTGGTATTGCCAGCCTTCACCACGACATTGGTCGAGCCATCAAGCGCAACGGTAACCCCATCGGGAAGATTCGTGAATGCATCGTTGAACACGACACTCGTCGGATCGGTATTAGAAGGCATGTTGGCAAATTTGATAGTCGAAATCCAACTTGCCTTCCCATTATAAGAATCCTGCTTCAACTGGCTGCTTTCACCAACGAGCTGTTTGCCGATATAGTCTTTCGAAGGCGGGGTATATGTCGCCTCGTTGGAAGACCCAGAAGGACCATGCTCCTTATCGGGAGAATCTACATGTGCGGTATTGTGCACCGCGGTTTCGGTGTCCATATCTTGCATAGCCGTGTAATACGTCACGTAATATTCGTTTTCACCCGCGTCATTGGGAAAAACAAACTCCAAATTGTCTTCCGATTTCGAGATGGACGCCGGCGTTACGGCCTCGCCGTTTTCAGACCCCCTCGTAATAGTAATAGGGTGTTCATCATCGATGAGAAACTTTTGGTTATCGTTGGCAGCATCGCTGAACCTATAACCACCCATATTTGCCTTAAGCGAACCATAATTCAGTTTTACGACCCATTTAATAGCGCCAGGCTCACTTGGCCAACCGACCCATTTATAAGCCATATTATATTTGGTCGAATTGGGATACCGTTTACCAGAGTCGCCATTGTGCTCGGCAGATGCGCCCCATGTCCAATGCGCCTGGTTATCGATGCCGCTCAAATCCTTGCCGTCCTCAAGAGCCTTAAGGACATTCTCGTTCACCTTGGTCTTATAGGTAATACAGTAATCGCCTTTTGAAAGATCGCCGAGATTCAATGTCACCTGTTGGGGATTAGACGGATCGATTGTCGCACTAATAGCCTTACCGTCGCTGCCATCCTCCTTGGAACCAATTTTAAAAGAGCCATCGACAAAGCTTAAATTTTCACCAAGCGTATCGACGATATTGAAATTCGTCGCATACGACGCAGGCGATACTTTAATAATCCAGGAATATGTACCCGTAGCAGCATCGTATTTCCCGCCGTTCATCGCATCCTTATTGACGAAAACGCCGCCGTCCTTTGTTTTCACAGTCACCGTGGTGCCCGTGCCAGGAAACGTTATCTTCTCTTCGCCGTTATCGCCTTTAGGGCCCACATTCATCTTGAAGCTGAACTTGAATTTCGCCTTCTGCACCTCTGAGCTTAAATAATCCTCGTAATATTTCAGCGTTACGACGCCGTTCTCGTCAATGACAGTTTTGCCGACAATCGACCCCGATTCATCGAGCAAATCCATCGTCTGAGCGTTAATTGAAATATTGCTCGGGAATGTATAAGAAACATTAGGATGGGCCAGCGTGGGACGGTTCTCGTCGGTAAACGTGATTTCAGTCTGGCCATACAGGGTTTGGTCAGATGTAATTTCGCTACCGCCCAACGGGTCTGTCAACGTACCGTTGTCGTTATTTTTATACAGCCCAACCACCACATTGGAGTCAACGGGAATAGGGTCTGCATTCGGATTGTATGCGCTCGACTGTACGACGGGCGTTACGGCGTTGGTCAATTGCGTTGCCGTTTCGGTTGCCCCGGCTGTAGCGACAACGTCGTTGGATAACATATTCGAATTCGAGTTTGCATCGCTTGCGGACGCCACCGCGGCCGATGCGTTAGAGATAGCGCTTGCAGCCTCGTCATTGACGTTGTCGCTCGACGCTATCGAAGCCAAGCCAGACTCGGTGGAACCCCCGTTCGAACCAGCCTCGCTCACACCTTGCTGCACATTGTTTTCAGATTGCACCGATTGATCGGCGTCCCCAGCTTGCGTCGACTGGTCGTCTTCAACAGCCGCCTGCGTCGATGTGGCATCGCCTACAAAACCCGCAGCGAACGCCGTGGTGAGCGGCGTGAACGCTTGCCACGACACAAGAAGCGCGCTTAGTACCACAGCAGCTGCGCTCATATGCTTTTTGTAATTGGATTTCATCTTCTTTCCTCCTCTTGAAATATCAAAACCCGGCCTTTGCAAGGCCATTCAAGAAGAGGAGGTTTGCCTCTAGGGTGAAAATTGCACTTCTCAGGCATGCGCTCTTCGAAGTGGGCAGCAGCTAATCGCGAACGATATTCAACGAATCGAAAAACGAGTTTAATCGAATTCATTCAACATACGTACACATTGCCTGCGATGCCTCCTTTAATTCCCTACGCGGCAAGATTGGTTCGAAATATACCTAATTCGAAAATGCAAGACAAGTAACTCAGGGCGTTTTTACTTCCTTTTTTCTTTGACGAACAGGCCGTTTGGGTGGTTTACAGGGTGCTATTAAATTGCTTTTTCGCAAAAGGCCGAGCCCTTTTTCCTTTATTCATTCATGCATAAGGAAGTGCCCATCGGTTAAACCGATGGGCACTTCCTTAGCCAGTCGCAGCAAAAAGGCTGCTTCCCTTAACGGGCCAAAGAGACAGTTCCTTTGGCCCGTTCCAATACCCCCTATACAGAAAAAGCCAACCTTTCGGCTGGCTTTATGCAACGGGGCAAAGTGGGTCAAAGGGACTGTCCCTTTGACCCATTGCTATGCGGCGAGCGCTTCACGGAGTTGCTGTTCGTCTTCGAACTCGGTTTCGACGTTGCCGTTTTCGCGGTCGATTTTAATGACTTTGCCAGTCCATTTCGGCTGCTCGTCTTTTTCTTCGTCGCCGGCCTTGAATTCATCGGTCTGCACCACGAAGCGATAGTCGAACTTCGATGTTTCAGGCATGGCCTTCTTGTCGAAGCCGTACTCGAGGTTGCTCAGAATCTCTTGCATGGCATCGGCGACGGGCGCATCTTTCAGCCCCACCACGCCGCGCTCGCTGTTGTAGAGCGCGGTGGGTGAAACATAAATAGTGCGAATCTGGCGCTTGCGATTCGCTTCCAGGCGAGCGATAACCGCTGCAATGACAACAATGCCAATCCACCAGATAACAGCCAAAACCAAATCGAATGGCTCATCCACCGCATTCAACCCCAGGTAGTACCACAGGAACAGCAGGAAGGCGGCGGCAACCGCCGCAACGCCAAGCACAATGTAGTTGTTCTTCTTCATTGCTTACGCCTCCGTTGCGGGGTTGCCGGTGGCAACGGGCGATTCTTTCGAATCCTTATCATCGTCGCCACGCAGAATGTCGTTCATGTCGTTCTTCAGCTTGTTCGTGTGATTGCCGCGACGCAACCACACAAGCACACCGTACAAAGCCGTGAGCAGCATGCCGAGCATCATGTACCAATGTACCCAACACGTTTCGGGCTCGGCCTTACCCAACGGGTTCTCCTCGTCGTAAATCTGCTCTTCGGGGGCAGATGCCGACATATCGCCCGTCACGGTCTCGTAGCCAGATTCGAGAATCTGGGCGATGGCCTCGATCGGGCCGGCGGGGGCACCGTTGGCCGGTGTGGAAGCATTGCCGCCGTTGTTGGTTGCGGGCGTGCCGCCCGGGGTGGTGCCGTTATCGGTCGTACCGCCAGGCGTAGTGCCACCGTTGCCGTTGTCACCCGGGTTGGGTACAACGGGCGCAGCCTCGACGGTCAACGTGCCAAGCTGTTCGGAAACCGTGTAGTTGTTCGGGTTCACCTTGCGCCAATCGATGGCATACGTGTTCTCGGAAGAGCCAACTTCGGTCTGCTCACCCGTCGTGCGGGCAGCAACCGCATCGGCGCCCTTCAAACCATCGATACGCAGCTCGCTGTTGGTAAGAGCCGTGCCATCGTAGGTCTTCGTCGCGCTGCCGGTGGTTACCGTAAGCTCCGCCGGAGTAATACGGTACGTCTTCACCACGGAACCCTTGTAGTTTCCGATGCCCGTGATGGTTGCGGCGATTTCGCCAACGTTCACGAAGTCGTCGGTATTGTAAGCAACCTCATAGTCGATGCCTTCGGTAAGCGCATTGCCGTCGGCATCGGTCACCATGGGCGCCCACTTGTGCTCGGCATTGTCGTACACCACGTCAGTCGGGTCATCAACCGCAACACCCTTGTAGGCGTCGTCGGGTTGGTCGCCGCCGCCCGGGGTGATGGATTGCGCCGAAACCGTCAGCGTGCCAAGCGTCTCGGACGCAATAACGTAATTGCCTTCCTTGGCGGTCTTATCGAAGCTGAGGCTGTAGCCATTTTGGCTGGATCCTACCGCGGTTTGCGTGCCAGTCGCCGCGAACGATGCTTCTTCGCCATTCACGAAGCCTTCGATGCTGCCACCCGCAGTAAGGGCGGAGCCATCGAACACCCTCGAGGCGCTGTCGGTAGCAACAGCCAGCTGCGCGGGCGTTACTTTGATGGTGCCATCTTTGCGCACGATATTCAGGTTCGCCGTCACGTCCTGGCCCTCGGCATTGCGAATAACCAGGTTATCGGCGGTAGCGGCAATGCCATCGCCGTTCACGTCGGTGGCCGAAGCGGCAGACGCGGCCGACTCAAGCGTATAGCCAGCGGGCAGCGCGGAAACCGTCACGGTTGCGCCATGCGCCTGGCCGTCGTAGGTGAAGGTGCCACCAACGGTGGTAACCACCACGTCGCTCTCGTTTTCCTTAACCGTCAAGGTGCCGGTTTCGACTGAGGTCACAGCGTAGTTGCTTTCCTTGGCCGTGCCGGTCCATGCCAGGCGGTACGTGTTTTCGGAAGAGCCCACGGCCGTTTGGCTGCCGGTTGCCGCGAAGTCGACCGTCTCGCCATCGACAATGCCCGCAATGGTGCCACCAGCGGTAAGCGCGGTTCCGTCGTACACCTTATCGGCCGAATTGGTAGCGACAGTCACCGGCGCCTTGCCAATGACGTACGTCTTCACCACGGTGCCGGTGTAGTTGCCCGCACCCGTAATGGTTACGGTGATGGTGCCAGCATCGGTGAAGTCGGTCTTATCGTAGGAAACCGTGTAGTCGGTACCCTCGGCAAGAGCGTTGCCGTTGGCGTCGGTCACGGTCGGCGTCCACTTGTGCTCGGCGCCGTCATAGGTGGCGTTGCTCGGGTCGTCAATCTTGACGCCCTTGTAGGCCGGGTTGGGCTGGTCGCCAGAACCAGGCGTGATAGACTGCGCGGTAACGCTCAGCGTGCCAAGCGTGCTAGCAACCACGTTATAGTTGTCCGCCTTGGCGGCGTCCCAAGCGATGTCGTAGCCATTGCTGGAGCTACCGACCTCGGTCTGCGTGCCGCTGGGCTTCACTGTGGCGGTTTCGCCATGCTCCAAGCCGTCGATTGAGCCGTTGCCGTTGGTCAAAGCCGTGCCGTCGTAGACCTTCGTGGCGCCCTCGGTGGAAACCGTCACGTCCTTCTTGTCGACATTCAGCGTGCCGGCAGTCGTGCTCACGTTCGCGAACATCGCCGTAACGTCTTTGCCTTCGGCGTTGAAGATTTGGTAGCTATCAATCGTGTTGGCCGCGGTGCCGAAGTCGGTCTGCGACGCGCTCGTGGCAATCTTCACCGAGAAGCCCGCAGGCAGCCCCGTAGCGGTGGCTTCATCGGAGGTCAGAAGCGTGCCGTCGTACGTCTTGCTCGCGGAGCCGGACGTAATGGCCACCGCCGCGTT
>CALBLG010000193.1 GCA_937895975.1 uncultured Slackia sp. | reverse complement strand
CAAATCCATATCTGCGACCCCGAGACCGGAGCAGAACTCGCACAAGGCAAAACAGGCGAAATCGTAATAGTAGGCGATACCGTCGCGAAGGGCTACTATCGCAACCCATCGAAGACCGCGAAGGCCTTCTTTGAAGCAGAAATGTCCGACGGAACCCGCCAGCGCGCATATCGGACGGGCGATGCCGGCCATATCGATGAGCAGGGCATCGTCCACTGCGAAGGGCGCTTCGATTCCCTTGTGAAGCTGCACGGATTCCGCATCGAGCTTGAAGACGTCGAGGAAAATATCCGCGCGCTTAACGGAGTGAAGCAGGCCTGCGTGGTGCCCATAGAGCACCAGGGCAGAATTGCGTATTTGAAGGCGTTTGTAGTGTTGGAAAAGCATCCCGACGGCACGCCGGCATACGAAGAGGTGGAAGGGCAGGGCGGCCCATCGAGCGACGACGGCACGAGCGTCGAAGTTCCCACGAAGCTCGAACTCGAGCGCGCATTGAAGGGCGCGCTGACGGCACGCATCCCCGAATACATGGTGCCGCGCCGTTTCGCAGTGAAAGATGCCCTGCCGCTTACGCCGAACGGCAAAATCGACCGCAAAGCCCTTGCTGGCACGCGTAAAGCATAAGGAAGCGTCCCATGTCGTTTTACGCCGACCCCAGCTTTTTTATAACGCTCGCCATCGCCATCACCGGCGCAGCCATCCTAGGCCTGCTCGAGAAGTCGCTGAAATGGTACGGCCTTGCTGCGTCGGTCGCCTTTATCGCGATGCTATTCATGAACGACCCAGCGCAGCTGGCATGCTGCGTGCTGTTCGTCGCGTCGGCAGGCGTGGCCTGCGCATTGCTGTCGCGCGCGCCGAAAGCCCGCTGGCGTTTCCGCATAGCGCTCGTGCTCACGCTGTATCCGCTGGTGGTATGCAAGGTAAGTGGAGCGTTCGACGCAAGCATTTTAGGGTTCGCGGGCATCTCGTACCTCACGTTCAAGGCGACGCAGGTCATCATCGAGATGCACGACGGCATCATCGAGAAAATCACCCCCAGCGACTGGGCGTGCTTCATTCTGTTCTTCCCGGTGTTCACCTCGGGCCCCATCGATCGAAGCAGGCGTTTTCTGGAAGACCTCCATGCCACGCCGAGCCGCGATGAATACGCGGGCATGCTTGCGCGCGGCATCCTGCTTATCACGGCGGGCATGGTGTACAAAATGGTCATCGCCGCGTTCATCTTTCGTTTTTACGACCCGCATGGGTGGGGAAGCGGACCATTCGCCGCTGAGCTTTGG
This sequence comes from uncultured Slackia sp., assembly GCA_937895975.1. Classification (GTDB taxonomy): domain Bacteria; phylum Actinomycetota; class Coriobacteriia; order Coriobacteriales; family Eggerthellaceae; genus Slackia. The sequence goes on along the minus strand of CALBLG010000193.1, from coordinate 8,969 downwards.
CAGCAAATCGTCGTCGCTTACGAATACGGCCTGTATCTGTTCTTCGACTTCGCCGGGTACAGCCTCATGGCCATGGGAGCCAGCTATTGCTTCGGCATCCGCACTCCGCGCAATTTCCGCGCGCCGTTCTTGGCGGTCGACATTAAAGATTTTTGGAACCGTTGGCACATCACGCTGTCGTTCTGGTTGCGCGATTTCGTGTTCATGCGCTTCTCCCGCTTCGCCCTGAAGCATAAGCTGTTCAAGAAACGCCTGCATACCGCGCAATGCGGCTTCATGGTGAACATGGTGCTGATGGGCGCGTGGCATGGGCTTACGGCCGATTATCTGCTCTACGGCCTGTTCCACGGCGTACTGCTTGCCGCCACCGAGAGCTTCCAAAAAACGAAGTTCTACAAGGCGCACAAGAAGCAACTGGCATTCCGCGCCGTTTCGTGGTTCATCACCATGCAAGCGGTGTTTTTCGGGTTCGCGTTGTTTTCGGGACAGATTACACGGCTCATAGCGGGATAGGATGCAACGAGAATTGACCTAGCGCGATTTTTCCGCATACCGCCTCCGGGACAACGTTCCAGGCGTCCCTGCGGCGGCATACGGAAAAATCGCAGGCTATCGATAGTGATAGTTAAAGTGCAAGACAACAGAGAAAGGAACATGTCATGGCAAAGATGACGCATGAAGAAGTCGAAGAGAAGATGCTCGACATGCTCGAGGAGGTATGCGGCGACGAAGAGGTGCGCGACCATCGCGATGAAGACCTGTTCGAGCTCGGTTTCCTCGATTCTATGGCAGCCGTTGAACTGCTCGTAGACATCGAGGACGAATTCGGGGTGTCCATTGCCCCCACTGAAGTGGAGCGCGAAGAGATGAATACCGTGAACCTCATTATTTACCAGGTGGAAAAGCGCCTGTAGTACATTGTGCGCATCATGAAGGAAGCTCGCATGGATCGACCAAAAAGCAAAGACGAACGCGGCACGGGCATATCGGGCCTCACGCTGTTGAAAGGCGTTGTTGGCGGCTTTCTGTCGCTCGCGGTCGTGGTTGCGGCAATCACATGCGCGCTTCCGCAGCAGAACGCCAAGGCCGACACGACCCGACTGTACGATTACGTGTACTCTGGCGTGAAATCGGAAAGCGTCGATTTCACCACCGCGAACATGAGCGATGACGGCATATTGACGTTCGGCACTTCGGAGCTCTACATTTCCATGCCGCTCGTAAACCAATGTCCCCAGAAGGTGTTCGGGGAAAGCGTGAGCGGCGTCGACATGACGTACGTGGGCGAGGCGTTCGACCAGAGCTTGTGGCAAGCTATCGCGGCCGGCGCATATGCGCCGCAGGCGAAAAGCAACAAAGTGGTGCTGATGCTGTCGCCGCAATGGTTCTTCAAGAACAACGGCCAGCAGTCGAAGTTTGCCTCAAAATTTTCCTATACACTGTATAAAAACTTCTTAAATAACGCCGCCATCAGCGACGATACAAAAGCGTATGTCCGAAGCCGCTTGCAGCAACTTGGCGTTGACGAAACCCAGATTCGCGCCGCGAATGACGACACGCTCATCGATGCCTTCAACGATGCCGCATACCAATTTTCGAATGATTTGCGAATTCGAAGCAAGCTCGACGCGCTTGTGAACGGCTCACCGAAAAAATCCCAAACCCGAACAGCCGCCCAATACACCGGAGAACCCGATTGGGACAGCCTGCTCGATGACGCGCAAGCCCAGGGCGAGCAGTCGTGCACAAACAACGATTTCGGAATCCACGATGCCTATTGGGAGAAGAATTCGCAGTACCGCTCTGAAAGCGGGCAGGATTTCACGCACGCTGATGACGAATGGAGCGATTTCGAATGCTTTTTGCACGTATGCAAAGAAGCCGGCCTTGAGCCGCTCGTGGTAATTCTGCCCATGCATGGCCAGTGGTACGACCAGGCGGGCGTCACGTCCGACACGCGCGCGCAATTCTACGACCAAGCCAGAGCGATGTGCGACGCCCAGGACGTGGCCTATGCCGATTTCTCGAGCTGCGAATACGAGAAGTACTTCCTGTGCGACACCGTGCATCCCGGCTGGATTGGCTGGGTGCGCATCGAACACGCAGTGTACGACTTCGTGAATAATCGCGATGACGAATTCCTGGGCGGAGGAGCTTTCGGCGAAGCCGAAGGACTAAGCAGCCAGAGCGAAGAAGGGAACAGCGATGCCTAAAATCCCAAGCCTGCATGATATTGCCGCACGGGCCGTGGCGTTTGCCCGCAACCATACAGCCCTTACCGCACTCGGCGCCGGCGCCGCCATCGTTATAGCCGGCGTGCTCGTGTTCTGGTATGAAGTGTTCTCGGGCTATGCCGAACCCATTCAATTCATTTACGCCGCATTCTAAGAAAAACGTGCAGCAAAGCTTTCGAACATATCATGCGAAACGACTGCTTGGGGCGGCTCTATGCGCACTATGCCTGCAGGTTTGCCTTGCTTTTGCCATAGGACGCGCAGCATACGCCGACGACCTCGATCAAAGCCAGCAGTCAAAGCTCGAGTTTAACCAGGCGAGCAATGAGCTCGATTCTGAGGATTTCTCTGCAACGCTCGATTCGTACCTCGAGACGAACTTTCCGCGAACCCACGAGCCCGGCATTGCCGTCGCCGTGGTAACCGACCATGGCATTGCCTATATGAATACGCTTGGCACCTGCGATGATGCGAGCAGCACGTTCTTCATTGGATCGCTGAGCAAATCGATGTGCGCCACAGCCATCATGCAACTCGTGCAGCAGGGTAAGATCGACCTCGACGCGCCGGCCGTTGAATATGCGCCCGAATATCTCATATCGCCCGATGTAAGCGTTCGCATGTTGCTGAACCAAACCAGCGGCTTCGGGTTCTACGAATCGCTGAACCAGGCGACGGTGGGGGACAGCTTTGGAGAATTCTCATACGCCAACGCGAATTACGACCTTTTGGGTCGCATCGTCGAGCACGTCTCGGGCGAAGCATATTCCGATTACCTGGCCAAACATGTGTTCGCCCCGCTCGACATGGCCGATTCGTCGGCACAAGGGTGGCGGACCAATGACGTGCTTGGCGAAAACGACGATTCCGACACCACATCGCAAAACGACGAAACGCACTACACCGACACGCGCGAGGTACTAGGGCATCGCAATTATTTCGGCCTGTACGTGCAAGACGATTTCCAACACCGCGAAAACGACGACGCATGGGGAGGCCCCTCGTCGGGATACGTGTCCTCGAGCATACGCGACATGGCAAACTACCTGCAAATGTATTTGGCGGGCGGCAAAAACGTACTCGATTACGACAGCGTAATGCAGATGTTCATGAGCCGCGTGCCCGACCCAAGCGGCGATGCGTATTACGGCATGGGTTGGACCTCGTATTATTGGGACGATGAATTGGTGCTGTGCCACGATGGCGATGTCGAGACGAATGTCGCGAGCATGACGATTCTACCTGAACGCGGCATTGGCGTCGTGGTGCTGGGCGATGGATACGACTCCGTCGCAGGCAACTCGCTGTTTTGGGATTTATCGAGCGGCGTGGTCGACATCGCCTGCGGGCTCGATACGCCAGATTTGGATGCAGAAGAATACGACCGACTGCACGACGAAACGAATACGCAGTGGTTCGTCTTTTGGCTGATTTGCGCCATTCCGCTGCTTATCTTGCCCGTGTGGTATGCAGCAGCGAAAGCGATCCGCGCATCGAACTCGAAGACGCTTGCCATGTGCGCCATAGTGCTCGATGCGGCATTGTTCGCCTGGGCAATTTTAAAACTGCTACGCGTTCCAAAAGAAATGGGCATACCATGGCGAGACGTGTCCACCTTCGACCCGTCAATGACCATCGGAATCGCTGCGGGCGTGGCGCTGTTAACGATAGCCGCTATCGCGCGTATCGCGATAGCAAGTCTCATTGCGATACGCCACAATGTCCAGACGCATTAGAAACGCCACATGCATCCTCGAGCGGCCGAGCGGTAGCGTAAAAGCACGTTACTTTACATAACATATATTATCGAGTTTATATAAAAGAATGATCGGCAGCACATGCAAAAGTGCCACCGACCATTAATTGAGCGATGTGAAATGAAGCGTTCGGCGCTAGAACGTCGAGGATGACTGAGCGACCATGCTGGAAGCTTGGTCGTACAGCACAGGCGCCAAAAACACCGCAGTGAGCACGTTCGCGATGAACGCAACCAAACTCACGACCACCGCGATCTTGGCAAGCTTGAACGCATTTTCGACATACGAGTCGTTCGGGTTCGCTGCAAACATTTTCTTCGCAGACGTCAGCGCAATGAACCCCAAAACGAAGCCGACGATATCGAGCAGCGCACCGCCAATCACCAAGCTGATGCCAGCGCACACGATGCCGCCGATGGCCAAATTGCGACACGTAGGTTTGCTGATATTCATTCAAGCTCCTTTCGTTCGAATAAAATCGAACATTTGTACATAATAAAAGGGGAGTGCCTGATTTCATGATACCATGACGAAAAACAAGCTAAACTCAAGGGAAACGCCGTTGATGTAATGTGAGAAACGCGCATGGAGCACAGTGATACGACATATCTGGAGCCTTGGACGGGGCCAGCGATCTTGCTGGTCGACCTGGACGCGTTTTTCGCATCGGTCGAGCAGCTCGACCATCCCGCATGGCGCGGCAAGCCCGTCATCGTCGGCGGCGATGCCGACAAGCACGGCGTCGTGTCAACCGCGAGCTACGAGGCGCGCAAATACGGCGTTCATTCCGCTATGGCGGCGTCGGCCGCGCGAGAACTCTGCCCCGACGCGATCTGGACTGGCGGGCATTTCGACCGCTACCGGGAAATGTCCACGCGCGTAATGGCAATCCTCTACGACGAAAGCCCCCACGTGCAGCAAGTGAGCATCGATGAAGCGTTTGTCGACGTCTCCCCCACGGCCGTGAACCGCGAGCATCCCGCGCTTATCGCGCAACGCATCCAGCAGCGCGTCACAGCCCTGGGCGTCACCTGCTCGATAGGCGTCGGCACAAGCAAAACCATCGCTAAAATAGCCTCTGACCGCGACAAGCCTCGCGGCCTTACTATCGTATATCCTGGTTCCGAACTTGCCTTCCTCTTTCCATTGCCCATCCGATGCATGTCTGGCGTGGGAAAACGCGCCGAGGAGGTGCTGCGCCAGCACGGCATTCGCACACTGGGAGATATGGCCGAAGCGCCCGAAGAGCTGCTTCGTACGATTTATGGCAAAAATGGCGAAATGATGCGCCGCCGCTGCCTGGGCCTCGACGAAACCGCCGTGGCCAAAGACGAGTCCGTAAAGTCGGTTTCCAACGAAATGACGTTCTCGACCGACTTGGCGTCGTATGACGATATCGCCAACGCTGCAGACATGCTGGCTGCAAAGGTTGCGCGACGCCTCAGAAAAAAAGGGCTCAAGGGGTCGACGCTTTCGCTGAAGTTGCGTCTGGCCGACCGTACGAGCAAAAGCGCCCAAACCCAGCTTCGCGGACCTGAAGACAGCGAACACGCGTTCATGCCTGAATTGCACCGCATGATCGACCAAATCTGGAAGCCCGGCGTACACGTGAGGCTCGTGGGCGTGTGCGTTTCCCATTTCGACGGCATCGACTCGCCTCTTCAGGAATCGCTGTTCGACGCATCCAGCTTCGAGCCCCAAAAAACGCCCGACCCCAAACCTGGAATCGGCGAGGTGCCTGGTCGCAGATTATCCAAAGCGACCGACAAGGTGAAAGACCGCTTCGGCGAAGGCGCCGTCTTTTTTGGGAGGGACCTTCAATTCAAAGAACGAACGACGGGAACCGCACCGAAAAACCCAGCAGATTATCTCAAGTAGCCCCTCCCTCGCGTTGAAAGAAAATCATGCGGACTTTCCCTCCTAAAAGTAAAACGGAGCACCAAGCCTCGACGCAATGGTATATATTCGATGGTTGAAAGATTTTACTTTGGAAGGCTCCTTCATGCCGGATTCCGCGCCACAATCGCATACCAGCCAAACCCCTCGCAAGCCGCATCCGCGCACTCGCAGCGCCGAGCCATCATCGCAGCAGCATAGAGCATCCAGGCAAGCTGCATCAAACCCCAAGAAGCCGCAACGCAAAAAATCGCGCTACATCCCATCGCTCGACGGACTGCGCGCCTTGGCGGTTCTCGCCGTGATTTTCTATCACATGGATTTCGCATGGGCCAAAGGCGGCCTATTGGGCGTTACGGTGTTCTTCGTGCTTTCGGGCTACCTCATCACCGGCCTTTTGATTTCGGAATACGACAGCACAGGCGGCATCGACCTGCCGCAATTCTGGCTGCGTCGAATAAGGCGCCTGGTTCCCGCCATTATCACCGTTATCGTATGCGTTGCCGTGTTGTGCACCTTATTCAACCACGTGCTGCTCACGAAAATGCGCCCCGACATTGTTCCGTCGCTCTTTTTCTTCAACAACTGGTGGCAGATTTTCCATAACGTTTCATACTTCGAGGCGCTCGGCGCGCCTTCGCCGCTTACGCATTTCTGGTCGCTTGCCATCGAAGAGCAGTTCTATGTGGTGTGGCCCCTGCTGCTTCTGGGCGCCTTCAAGCTCGGCGCGAACCGCACCTGGGTGCGCCGCGTGATTTTGGTCTTGGCTGCAGCTTCAGCGCTGGCCATGGCGCTGCTCTATGTGCCCGGAGGCGACCCGAGCCGCGTCTACTACGGCACCGACACGCGCGCGTTCTCGCTTCTTTTGGGCGCATGGCTCGCCTTCTCCTGGCCGAGTTCCGATTTCGCAAGCGAGCGGGCTCTGCATATCGATAAGCAAATGAAAACGATTTTGAACGCGATCGGCTTCGCCGCGCTTGCCGTCCTGGTATTGATGCTGGCCTTGATGGACGGCTTTTCGGCGTTCCCCTATCGCGGCGGCGTATTGCTCGCCAGCGCGGTGGCGGCGGTGCTCATCGCCATATTGGTGCACCCGGCAACGCTGTTGTATAAAATTTTCTCTAACAAAATTTTAGTATGGATTGGTGTGCGCTCGTATGGCATGTACCTGTGGCACTACCCCATCGTGCTGCTGATGACAGGCTTGGCCGGCAATGCCGAGGGAACACCGCTGTGGTTGGCCATCCTTGAAATCGCCTTGATTTTCGGCGTATCAGAATTGTCGTACCGCTTCATCGAAGACCCCATTCGCCATCGCGCCATCGGCAAACTCATCACGCAAATTCGCGAAGGCGAGACGACATTGCAACGTTTCCTGCAGCGCAAGGCGATCCCTGCGCTTGCCTCGGTGACTATGGTTGCCGTCGCGTTCGGCGGCGTGCTGCTCGTGCCCGATGCCAGCGCGGTTGAAGACACCGAACTCTACAAAGACGAATCGGCGGCCGTTGTGGGCGTTCCCTCGGCCGACGAGGCTCAAACCGTGGGTAATGACAGCAATGGGAGCACATCGACAACAACAGAGGCGACAAAACTAGACGATTCAAAACTCGACATACTTATGATCGGTGATTCCGTGGCGAAAGGTTGTATTTATTCCTTTTCAGATATATTCCCGCACGGAGCACTTGATGCGGCAGTGGGTCGCTATATAGATTCTGGCATCACTCTTTACCAACAATATAACGACCAAGGCATTGTCGGAAACGTGGTTGTATTCTGCCTCGGCAACAATGGACCTTCGTATCAGGATATCTACGATAACCTTATCGCGACCATCGGTCCCGATAAGCAAATTTTTTTCGTAAACACTAGGAACGAAACAACTTGGATGGATGACGTAAACGCAACGTATGCCAATGGCGCCGTCCAATACGAAAACGTTCACGTTATCGATTGGTATACGACAAGCGCTGGCCACGATGAATACTTTGATGGAGATGGAACTCATCTTACTCGCGAGGGCGGCCTAGCGTATCTCAACGCGATATATGATGCCGTGAAAGATTACATCCCCCAACGAGATGCAGATAATCAAGATTTACAAGAAGGCATCACCGTTGGCGACAATCCAATCTCGGAAGAAGCGACATATATCCCAGCACTAGCCACTGAAGAGTAACGTCAGAAATTTTGATTTGAGAGTCACACCCTCCTAGAGAACTCCAATCGATTCTTCAATAAATATAAAGCCCCTCGAGAACTACTTTACGAGAGGCGTTTTCATGCTTAGTTGAACTTGAAGATCTTCTGGGCGATGTGGTAGGCAGCCAATCCGAACTGGCGGCCCGCTTCCGTGGGGATATTCGTGCCCCAATTCAAAATCGTATGCTTCACGCGCTTATACAGCTCGGGGTTCTTCTCTTCCAGGTACGCCCAGATAGCCGCGCGCTCGCGCTCGTTTTCCTCGGTCTTTTCCATGCGCAGGAACACCGAGCAGATGCACATCATCATGGACAGGTAGTTCAGCATATATCGCTCGAGCTTTTTCGAGGGAATCTCGGCCCGGTCCATCGCGTCGATCATGATGCGGGTCACGCGAACCTGCTGGTCGCGGCGCGAGTACATGACCTTCTCGTTCACGCTTTGGTCCTCGCGCCCGATGAAGTAGCGATACATGTCCACGTCAAGGTAATACATGGTGCGCACATGCGGCAGCGGGACGTATACGAAAATATTGTCCACATAGAACGTGTGCTCGGGCAACTTCAGGCCCATATCCTGCAGCAACTCGGTGCGATAGATCACAGAATGCATCAGAAGGTATTGCGATTGCCTGAAGTGCTTCGTGTCATCCCAGCCGAATTCCTCGCCTACGGGGAAAACGTTCTTGTAACCCATTACGGTGCGCGTTCCCTCGTGCACTTTCTCGTACACGTAGTTGCCGATTACCATATCGGTAGGTTCGGCAAGCTCCATTTGACGACGCAAATAAGCCATCACCTCATGCATGGCGTCTTTATCGAGCCAGTCGTCGGAATCGACAACCTTGAAATACCTGCCCTCGGCATGAGCAAGACCCGTG
>CALBLG010000192.1 GCA_937895975.1 uncultured Slackia sp. | reverse complement strand
CTCGCCGAAAAGCAGGCGGAAATCGCGAAATTGCAATCGCAAGTCGACAAGCTGTCCGCCGACCAGGAATCGCACGAGCGCGCCGTGCAGGCGGAACACGAGAAATCGCTCATCAATGCAACGGCCGCGCGCGATGCAAAGATCGCCGCGCTCGAAGCGCAGATTGCATCGCAGGAATCGGCTTTCAAACAGCAAATTCAATCGCAATCGCAAGAGTTCTCGCAAAAACTCGCCCTGCAACAGGCGGAATCGTCAAAACAGGCTGCTGAAGAATCGACGAAGCTGCAGCAAACCATCGCGGCGCAAAAGCAGCAGCTCGAATCACAAACCCAACAGTTCGCGGCCGAAAAAGAGCTGGCGGTTTCGCAGGCCAAAGCCGCAGCCGAACGCGAGCGTGACGAAGCGAAAGCGGCCGTTGAACTGGAGCGAGCCCAAGCGGCGCAGGCGCAAGCGGCCCTGCGCGAGCAAATGACGCATGAGCTCGCGCAGAAAGACGAGCTCATCAAATACAAAGACGACGAAATCGCCCGCGTGAAGGAAATGAAGGCGCGCCTTTCCACGAAGATGGTCGGCGAGTCGCTCGAGCAGCATTGCGAAATCGAATTCAACAAGATTCGCGCCACCGCTTTTCCCCATGCCTACTTCGAAAAAGACAATGACGTGGTGGAAGGCACCAAGGGCGATTTCGTGTTCCGCGAATGCGACCCCGAAACTGGCGAGGAAATCGTCTCCATCATGTTCGAGATGAAGAACGAGAACGACGAAACGAAGACCAAACACAAAAACGAAGACTTCTTCAAGAAGCTCGACAGCGACCGCAAAAAGAAGAACTGCGAATACGCCGTGCTGTGCACGATGCTCGAGCCCGACAACGACCTCTACAACGAGGGCATTGTGGACATGGGCTACCGCTACCCCAAGATGTACGTCATTCGCCCGCAGTTCTTCATTCCCATTATCTCGATTCTGCGCAACGCCGCGCTTTCGGCCCTGCAATACAAAACGCAGCTGGCAGAGGTGCGCAACCAGAATATCGACATCACGAATTTCGAAGCGTCGATGGAAGATTTCAAATCGAAATTCGCCAAAAACTACGATTTGGCGAGCCGCCGATTCCAAACGGCGATCGAGGAAATCGACAAGACGATCGACCATCTGCAAAAGACGAAAGACGCGCTTCTGGGCAGCGAGCGCAACCTGCGCCTGGCAAACGACAAGGCGCAAGACCTCACCATCAAGAAGCTCACGCGCAAGAACCCCACCATGCAAGCCAAGTTCGCCGAACTGGCCGAGGCGAAAGCGCTCGAAGGCAAAGACGAGGTCGAGTCGGAAAATACAGGGGAATAGCCATGCCGCGCGAGAATCTAACGCAAAAGCGCGAGCGCGCGGCCGAAGTCGAGCGTCGCATGTTCGAGCATTATGGCGAGGGCGCGTGCTCGCTTGACCACATCGACCCGTTCACGCTTACCGTAGCGGTAATCCTTTCGGCGCAATGCACCGATGCCGCCGTGAACAAAGTGACGCCCGAGTTATTCGTGCGCTTCGGCACGCCCGAGGCGATGGCGAGCGCAAGCATCGAGGAGATAGAGGCCATCATCCATCCGCTGGGATTCTTTCGCAGCAAGGCGAAGAATTTGAAGGCGTGCGCGCGAACACTGCTCACCGAATTCGGCGGCGTGGTGCCGCAAAACATGACAGACTTGCAGAAACTCCCTGGCGTAGGGCGCAAAACGGCCAACGTGGTAATGTGTCAGGCGTTTCGCGACCCGCAGGGCATCGCCGTAGACACGCACGTATTCCGCATCGCGCACCAATTGGGCTTCGCAACGCGCAACGATGACACGCCCCCGAAAGTCGAAGAGAAGTTGATGAAGCTGTATCCCAAGCAAGATTGGCTGTACATCAACCATCAATGGGTGCACTTCGGGCGCGAATTCTGCGTGGCGCGACGCCCGAAGTGCGGAGAATGCTTCCTACATGATATTTGTCCCAACGCAGGAAAGTAGCGCCTCTATTGCTTGGCTTCGAAGGGGCCATTCCGCCCGAAGTCAAGCCAACCGACTTACAGCCCCAGTTTCTTGCAAATGGCTTCGACGATTTCGTCGACGGGCGACAGCGTGCCTTTGGCCACATCGCCGCAGGCGAGCTTGCCGATACCCGGGCCCACCAAATCGATGCCGCGCGATGCAAGCGTGGCGAGGTTCGCCTGCGTCGCGGCGTTTTCATACATATGCGTATTCATAGCCGGGCACACGATAACGGGGCACGTTGCAGCAAGGAACGTCGAGGACACCATGTCGTCTGCAATGCCATTCGCTAGCTTGGCGATGACGTTCGCCGTCGCAGGCGCCACGCACATCACGTCGGCTTCTTGCGCAAGCGAGATATGTTTGATGGACGCATCGTAGCTGTAGTCGAACGTATCGGTAAACACCATGTTCTTCGAGAGCGCCTCGAACGTGAGCGGCGTCACGAACTTCGTCGCGTTCTCGGTCATAATCACCTGCACGTCTACCCCGCGCTTGCCCAGGTCGCTTACGACTTGGCACGCCTTGTACACGGCAATACCGCCCGAAACCGCGATGAGTGCTTTCTTTGCCATGAAAGATTCCTTTCGTCCATTTCGTTTTCGCGAGCAAGTATAGCCCATACGAAAAAGGAACCTGCTCGCATCCGAACAGGTTCCCCCGCATTTCCCTACTATTTCAATAGGAAACGTGTTAAACGCTCTAAGGGTTTAACACGTTCGTAGTATTACAAAATCTGGTCGGTCTCTTCGAACTTCACGACGTCGACCTTCTTCACGCTCTTCATGACAGACATCAAAATCCAGTACACGACGCCGGCGAAAATCAACGAGTTCAAACCGGGAATGCCGAAGTTCATGATCGACGAGGCCTCGCCCACGCAGAAGGCCAGCACCCAAGTGACGATGGCGATGGGATTCCACTTCTCCACCTTGGCAGGCAGCTCGCCTTTCGCGCGCGTCTCTTCAAGCACGGGACGATTGCGCTTCAAGATGTAGTAGTCGATCACCATGATGCCCGCAACCGGCGGCAGAGCCACGCCGAGCAGCGTGAGGAACTCGGTGAAATAGTTGATGACGTTGAACACCGAGAGCAGCGTGCCCACAATGCCCAGGATCCACAGCATGGTGGAGCGGTTGATTTTCACGTTGAACAGCGCGTTGATCATGGTAGCCAAGCCAAGGCCCGAAGAGTACAGGTTCATGTCATTCAGCTTCACCGTAGAGGCAACCACGATGATGACGCCCAGAATGCCAGAAGTGGCCATCATGATGTCGGTCACGTTCGCGGTGCCGGTGGCATGCGCCAGCACAACGGCGATCAAGTTCATGCCAAGCTCGCCCAGGAAGGTGCCGATGAGGGTCATCCAGAACACCTGGGTGCCGTTCTTCAGATAACGCGCGTAGTCGGGCGTGCAAATAGCACCGGCGATGAAGCCGCCCGCGACCATGGTGGTGGCGGCGCCGAAGCCCAACGCAGGGCCAGGAGCCGGAGTGGTCATGAACTCCATGAGGCTGTGATCCTGCAGCACGATGGCGGCGCTCACGATAACGGCGCCGATGAACAGCGGCACGAACACCGTAGCGAAGCGGGCGATCCAGCGGATGCCGGCCACAACCAGCAACGTGACGCCCAAACCGGTGATAATAGCCCAGATGGGATAGTTCAGCACGCCGGTGATGGTGGTCATGCCGTCGGCGAACACGCAGTTCTGCACGCCGAACCAACCAACCATCGAAATAGCGGCCACGCCGCCCAGAATGGCGGAACCATTTTTGCCAAGGCCCGCCCAACGGGACAGAAGGCTCGTGGAAAGGCCTTCGCGAGCCGCAGCCGTGCCGAGCGCCCACGAAATTACTTGCAACAGCACCGAGCCCAGCATGGTTGCCCAGAATGCGTCCCAAAACGACATGCCGTAGCCGAGCGTAGCGCCCAGAACCAACTGGGACACGCAGCACAGCGCGCCGATACGAATCATCAGAATTTGCCAGAGCGGTTGTTTCGCGCCTTCAGGAACGCGGGACAACGAGTAGTCGTTGTCAGTGGCTTTACTTGCCATTGGGGACCAGCCCCCTTCTAACTTGGTAGTGCACCCAATACGAAACGATGGCCTTCGAAGCGAACGTCGCGCAACCCATGAGCGGACAAGCCGCGCACGACGGCCCCTTCGGCGGCCATCAACGAGCAAGCATTATACACTGACGCTTTAGCGCATTAGAGTAACAAACTTGTTAAAGAGGCAATATTTTGTAGCATTTCCCGCCCAAAGCGCAAGAAAAGGGGCACATGGCCCCTTTTCTCAACCGCGCATAGCTGCAAGCAGCTATTTAACCTCGTACTGCGGCAAATCCTGCAGCGCGATTACCTGCAAGCCGTAGGGATTCTCGTCGAGCGCCTCGAGCGCCGCCGCGAACGCGCTTGCGGCCGACAGCGCCGTGACGCTGGTCACGCCATGCTTCACGGCCTCGGTGCGCATGAAGTACCCGTCGCCGCGCGTTTCAGAACCGTACGGCGTGTTGATGATGAGCGCAATCTCGCCGCCGGCAATCATGTCGCCGATATTGGGGTGCGGCTCGGAAATCTTGCGCACCACTTCGCAGCGCACATTGCCGCCGCGCAGCGTGCGAGCCGTGCCTTCGGTCGAGATGATATTGAAGCCCAGCCTCTGAATGGCGCGCGCAATGGACAAGATATGGCGTTTGTCGCGATCGCACACCGAAATGAACACGTTGCCATGCTTCGGCAGCTCGTAGCTTACCGCCAACTGGCTTTTCGCATACGCCTCGGGGTAGGTGCTCGCGATGCCCATGACCTCGCCCGTCGACTTCATCTCGGGGCCCAGCACCACGTTCGCGCCGGGGAAACGGCCCCACGGCATGACGGCTTCCTTCACGCAGAAATATTCCAGGCGTCGGTCATCGGCCGGCAAGCCCAGGCTGTCGATGGAGCGGCCGCTCATGATGAGCGCGGCGCACTTCGCCAGCGGCACGCCCGTCGATTTCGATACGAACGGCACCGTGCGGCTAGCGCGCGGGTTGGCCTCAATCACGTACACCGTTTCGCCCTTGATGGCGTATTGCACGTTAATCAAGCCGCGCACGCCCAGGCGCAGCGCCAGGCGGCGCGTGGTGTCGCGCAGCTGTTCGACCAGGCGGTCGCTGAACGAGAACGGCGGGATGCACGTGGCCGAGTCGCCCGAATGGATGCCAGCCTCTTCGATATGCTCGAGCACGCCGCCCACATAAACCTGCTCGCCATCGCACAGCGCATCAACGTCGCACTCGATGGCGCCTTCCAGGAAGCGATCCAGATACACTGGATGATCGGGCGAGATGCGCGTGGCGGCAGCCATATAGGTGCGCAAGTGCGCCGCATCGTAGGCGATCTCCATGCCGCGGCCGCCCAGCACGTAGCTCGGGCGCACCAGCAGCGGGAACCCGATGCGGTTCGCCACGCGCTCGGCCTCTTCGTAACCCGTAGCCATGCCGGCCGCCGGATAGGTGATATCCAACTCGTCGAGAATGGCGCTAAAGCGTTCGCGGTCTTCAGCCAAATCAATCGCCTCGGGGCTCGTGCCCATGATGGTCACGCCCGAATCTTGCAGCGCGCGCGCCAGCTTCAGCGGCGTTTGGCCGCCCAGCGTCACCACCACGCCATCGGGCTGTTCCACATCGACGATGTCCATCACGTCTTCGTAGGTCAGCGGCTCGAAATACAGGCGGTCGGACGTGTCGTAGTCGGTGGACACGGTTTCGGGGTTGCAGTTCACCATGATGGTTTCGTAACCCGCTTCGTGCAGCGCATAGCTGGCATGCACGCAGCAATAGTCGAACTCGATACCCTGGCCAATGCGATTGGGACCAGCGCCCAAAATCATGGCCTTGGGCTTGTCGACGGGCACCACTTCGGTGTCGCCGAAGCCAGGCTTGGCACCCGGCGCAGCGATGTGCGGCGTCTCGTAGGTCTTGTAGTGGTATTCGGTCTTGCCCGCGAATTCGGCTGCGCACGTGTCAACCGTCTTGAACGTGGGCACCACGCCCAAGCCCTTGCGATAGGCTCGCACAATGACTTCCTGAGTATGCGTGAGGTGCGCGATCTGGGCATCAGAGAAGCCGTATTGCTTGGCCACGAGCATCGCCGGAGCATCGAGGTCTTCCAAGCGGAGGCCGTCGAGCTGGTTTTGCACGGCCATCATGTCGGCGATGCGGTTGAGGAACCACGGGTCGATGCCGCACGCCTCGTGCACGCGTTCCACGCTCCAACCGCGGCGCAGCGCCTCGGCCACATAGAAGATGCGGTTTTCGGTCGGGCGCGCCACGCATTCGTCGAAATGCTTCTCGTCGAAGTTGTCTTTGCCGTCGGCGCCCAGGCCAGCGCGTCCATTTTCAAGCGAACGCATGGCCTTGCCGAATGCTTCCTCGAACGTGCGGCCGATGCTCATGATCTCGCCCACGGCCTTCATACGCGTCGAAAGCGTGGTATCGGTTCCCTTGAACTTCTCGAACGCGAAACGCGGCACCTTCACCACGCAGTAGTCGATGGACGGCTCGAAGCACGCCGGCGTGACGCGCGTGATGTCATTGGTGATTTCGTCGAGCGTATAGCCCACGGCCAAACGGGCCGCAGCTTTCGCGATGGGGAAGCCGGTTGCCTTCGACGCGAGCGCAGACGAGCGGCTGACGCGCGGGTTCATTTCGATGACGATGAGGCGGCCGTTTTTCGGGTTCAGCGCGAACTGCACGTTCGACCCGCCCGTTTCCACGCCGATCTTCTCCAGGATGGCCAACGACGCCACGCGCATGCGCTGGTACTCCACGTCGGACAGCGTTTGCGCGGGCGCCACGGTAATGGAGTCGCCCGTGTGCACGCCCATGGCATCAACGTTTTCGATGGAGCACACGATGATACCGTTGCCGGCCTTGTCGCGCATGACCTCCATCTCGTATTCTTTCCAGCCGATGATGCTCTCTTCCACGAGCACCTCGCCGGCCGGCGACAATTCCAAACCCTGTGCGACGATTTCGCGCAGCTGCTGCTGATCGTAGGCAATACCGCCGCCCGCGCCGCCCAGCGTGAAGCTCGGGCGCAACACGCAGGGATAGCCCACCTTGCCGGCCAACGCCACGGCGTCTTCCACCGAATACGCGTAACCGCTGCGGGCGCACTCCAGACCGATTTCCTCCATGGCCTCGGCGAACAGCTTGCGATCTTCGCCGCGCTCGATGGCCGCCAAATCGCAGCCGATCATCTCGACGCCGTAGCGTTCCAGCACGCCCGATTTCGCCAACTCGACGGCCGCATTCAAGCCGGTTTGCCCGCCGAGGGTCGGCAGCAACGCGTCGGGACGTTCTTTGGCAATGACGCGCTCGATGAATTCGGCCGTAATGGGTTCAACGTAAGTGCGGTCGGCAAGACTGGGATCGGTCATGATGGTGGCTGGGTTGGAGTTCACCAGCACCACTTCGTAGCCGTCCTCTTTCAATACCTTGCACGCCTGGGCGCCGGAATAGTCGAACTCGCACGCCTGGCCGATGACGATGGGGCCCGAGCCAATAACCAGAATGCGTTTGATGTCTTCACGTTTCGGCATGCTAGTTCTCCTTCGAGCCAAAGACCCAGCCGGCGAGGCGGTCTTGCGAAATATCGATGTTCAGGTAGTCGGCGTCGCCGTCCATCAGGCGCGCGAACGCCGTGAACAGGTAGTGCGCGTCGGTGGGGCCAGGGTTGGCCTCGGGGTGGTACTGCACGCTGAACGCCTTTTGGTCGAGCAGCTGGATGCCTTCGCACGTGCCGTCGTTCAGGTTGACGTGCGTCAGGCGAATGCGGCCGAAGCGCTCGTTTTGCACGACGGGGGCGATGTGGCGCGCCGACCAGAAGCGAAGGTCGCCGTCGGCGGGATGCTCGGCGACGCCGCCCGACAATTCAGGCACCAACTTGCCAAGACTCGGAAACACCAGGCCGAAGCCGTGGTTCTGGGCCGTAATCTCAACTTGGCCGCTGACCAGGTTCATCACGGGCTGGTTGCCGCCGCGGTGGCCGAACTTCAACTTCTCCATCTCGGCACCGCAGGCAAGGCTGATCATCTGATGGCCCAAGCAGATGCCGAACACCGGCACCTTGCCGATGAGTTCGCGCGCCTGCTCGTAGGTTTCCTGCACGGCATCGGGGTCTCCCGGACCGTTGGACAAGAACACGCCGTCGGGCGCCATGGCCAGCACATCGGCCGCGGGCGTATCCCACGGCACCACGGTAAGGTCGCAGCCCACGCGCACCAGGCCGGCCAAGATGGATTCCTTCACGCCGCAATCGTATGCGACGACCTTGTATTTCTTCGGCGCGGGCGCCGCAACTGCGAACGCCTGGCTTTCGGGAACCTTGTCAAAAGACTCAACCGCCGCACGGCTTACCGTTTTCGCCAAGTTGCGGCCCACGAGGCTCGGAGCGGCGGCGACCTTTTCCGCAAGCGATGCCGCATCGAGGTCGACCGTGGACAAAATGGCGGTTTGCGCACCGAAATCGCGAATATGACGCACCAACGCGCGCGTATCGATGCCCTCGATGGCAACGATGTTCTCGCGCTCCAAAAATTCCGGCAAGCTCATATTCGAGCGCCAGTTGGAAGGCGTGCGGCACATATCATGCACCACCAGCCCGCGCAGCGCAGGCTTGGACGATTGCGTGTCGTCGAGATTCACGCCGTAATTGCCGATTTGCGGGTACGTCATGGTGACGATCTGCCCCGCGTACGACGGGTCGGTAATCACTTCCAAATAGCCCTCGAGCGACGTGTTGAAGCAAATCTCGCCTGTCACTTCGCCCGCAGCACCGCAGGCCCAGCCATCGAAGCGCGTTCCGTCCTGCAATAATAAAATAGCCGCCCTTCGAGCTTTTTTGCTCGTGGCGGCTATGAGCTTCTCTGCGATTGTGGCGGCTTTGACCTCGTCTTGGCCAACAGCCAGCGTCGTTGCAGCCGGCATTTGCGCGGCGGCGTTGTGGGTGGCAATGCCCATGTGCGGTTCTCCTTTTCGGTCTCTCGGTACCGGATTAAAGGCACTTCTCGAATATGTATGCATAAAATGCATGTGCATATAACGAAAAATGTATCAAACAACCCGTGTTTTGCACTTGGGCGATTATAGCGGTCAATTATTTCAAAGACGAAAACTCCCGCAATCCACCACACTAAAGCGCGGCGAACGGCGTTACAGCAGCGCTGGCACGTAAGTGAGCACGGCCAACATGCCCACGCCCACGACGATGCACGCGGCCATCGACTTGGTTTTGGCGCCGACAACCAGCACCACGGCGGCGGCCAAAAGCGGCGTGCCCCACAGCGCGATATCGCCCGAGGCCACTTTCGCCGGGTCGAACAAATCGTTGGTCACAAGCGCCGCGAACGCCGCAGGCGGAATGAAGTTCAGCGCGCGCACGAAGCCTTCGGGCAGCTGTTTGCCCTTCAAAAGAAAAATCGGCAGGCAGCGGCACGCCAGCATGCACACCAGGCACACACCGAAGATGACGAGGAAGCTCGTTACGTCCATCGATTACTCCCCCACTTTCATGTCGGTGTTGCGCGAATCGCGGCGAACGCTCGAGAACGCGAACGCGGCGCCCACGCCCACAAGCGCGCCAATCAAAATGGCCGGGCCCGAAAGCCCCACGCATTTGCACACGATGACGCCCGCAATCGAGCCGAACACCGCAACCAAATTCGCCGGCGTGGCCTTTTGCATGCACAACAGGCAAATGAACAGCGACGTCATCGCGAACGACGCAAGCGCCGTTGGAAGCGAAATGGCCGAGCCGATGAGCGCGCCCGCCACATTCGAGACGGTCCATGACGTAAGCGAGAACAGGTTCACGAACAGAGCATGCTTCACCGACCAGCCGCCGTTGATGAAGCGCGCCAAATTCACGCCGAAACTCTCGTCAGTCACGGTGGCGCCGAAGATAAACGCCAGACGCTTGCTGGCCCCTCCGCAAAACTGCGACAGTGACGTGCCGTAGAGCATCTGGCGCGTGTTCACCAGCGACACGCTGGCTACGATGGCGGTAATGGGATTGCCCGCGAGCCACATGTTGGGAATCATGTATTGGCCGGCGCCCGAATAGAACAGCAGGCTCATGACGGCAATCATCCACACGTCCATGCCGGCGGCGACGCCCAGAATGCCACACGGAATGCCCAGCACGATGTAGCCCAACACGATGGGCCATGCGGCTTGGAATGATTCTTTCAGCATGATGGCAGAAACGCCGCCCTGCTCGGCGGCGTTCGATTCGACGGCGCCATCGGCGGCCGTCTGGCTTTGTTTCAATTTCGTTTCAGACATAGTGGCACGATTATAGAAGTGCCCGACGGCTTTTCAACCGTCAGGCACGTTTTTCCGCGAAAGCGCAGGTTTAACTTGGTAGTAGGTGGGTCAAGGGGACCGTATCTCTGGCCTAAGCTTGCCGAATCCCTGCATGAGACGGGTGCAGCCCCTTGTCCTAGGTTGTCGAAAATCGACGGGAATGGAAAACAAAATGCAACGTGGGACAAGGGACTGTCCCCCATCCCATGCTATCCGGCAGCCATAAAAAGAGGGACGGGCGCGCACCCCTCAGCACAAACGCCCGTCCCGAAGACGATATATGCCAGCCGTGTCCTACTCGGTGCGCGGAAGCTTCTTGGAATTGCGCGTGGCCAGCACGACGCACAGCGCAATAACCACATCGCACGCGGCGCAGAACAGCCACACGGAATTGTAGCCGCCCGTTGCCTGATAGATGCTGGTCAGAATGGGTACGCCCATGCAGCCCAACGCGTAGCCGATGGCCGGCACCAGCGAATAGATTTTCGCGTAGTCTTTGTTGCCGAACAAAAACGCGGTGAGCATCGCGATGCCCGTGCCATAGCAGGCATACATCGTATCGTTTAGGCCGGCGCCCACGAACGCCAGCGCCGGGACGCTCGCGCCCACGGTAAGGCACACGAACGACAGGATGGTGACCACGCACCACAAGATGACGCCCTTGTCGGCGCCGAAACGGTCGCACGTGATGCCGATCAGCGGGTTCCACGCGATATCGCAGATCATAGCCACCGACACCATAAGGCCGCCCGTAGCCGCGCCGAAACCGACCGACTCAGAGAAGCTCGTGAACAGCTGGTTGGTGACGGTGGTCATGGTGATCAGCGTCATAGCGACCAGCAGCAAGATGAACGCGGGCGATTTGATGGCATCGCGAAACGCCACGCCGTCGGTCGGGTCTTCCACATGCACGCCCTCTTGAACCTTGTCGTACCCGTACGGCAGAAGGCCCTTGATTTCAGGCTTCAAGCGAATGATGAACAGCGATGCGCCGCACATCAGAATGGCGCTGGCAACGCCGAGCACCACATAGGCCGTGCGCCAGCCTGACGTGGCAATGACGTTCGAAATAATCGGGCTCATGATGGCGTTGGCGAGCGAGCCGATGCCCCAGGCGACGCCAATGGCGAAGCCGGTCTTTTTCGCGAACCAGTTCTCCAACACGATGGCCACGCCGATTGACGTGTTGAAGCCCATGCAGAAGCCGATGATCGCGCCCGACACGTACCACATGAACAAATCGCCGTACAGCGACATGGCAACGGCCGCCGCCGCCTCGATGGCGCAAATGATGGTCATGTGCACGGGAATGTTCATCTTCGGCACCAAACGCCCGGCGATCGGGAAGCTGATTGCCTGGCCGATGCACACGAGAGTCATATAAAAGCCGAGGTCAGATTCAGCGAAGCCCAAATCTTCGCAGATGGGCACATAGAAATTGCCCGCAACGATGGTCAAAAAGCCGATTGAGCCAGAAACCCACATGCCGCAGCCCAGCACGACAAGCCACGGATAGATTTTCTGCATGGTAGATTGCTTGGATTGATTCATAGGAATCACCTGCCTTGTGTCGCGGACGGCCGCCCCACGGCCGCCCGCTTTCCCCTGATATGGGAAAAGGCGCTTAAGCATGCGCCTTTTCCCGCGAATGGCTTATTTGCTTGAAATGACGGTGCCCGTCTCGCCGCGCAGACCAGCAGCCGCGCACTCCAGCGACGTAATGAGGGCCTTGCCCTGTGGGTACTTCGCCACGTAGTCGAGGCATGCCTCAATCTTGGGCAGCATGGAGCCAGGCGCGAATTGCCCCTGCTCGATGTACTCGCGCGCCTCTGCGGGCGTCATGTGGTCGAGCGCCTTCTGGTCGGGCTTGCCGAAGTTCACGCACACCTTCTCGACCGCAGTGAGGATTACCAGCATGTCGGCCTTGAAGCCAGCGGCCAGCATGGAAGCGGAGCGGTCTTTGTCGATGACGGCGGCCACGCCTTTGTAGGCGTCGTTGGCCTCGAAAACCGGCACCCCGCCGCCGCCCGTGGAAACCACGATGTAGCCTGCATCCATGAGGTCTTTCACGGCGTCGAACTCGACGATGCGCTGAGGCACCGGGCTCGCCACCACGCGGCGCCAGCCGCGGCCGGCGTCTTCCTTCACCGTGCAGCCCGTGGCCTCGGCGAACGCCTTGGCCTCGTCCTCGGTCATGAACGCGCCCACAGGCTTGGTGGGATTCTGAAACGCCGGGTCATCGGGATCGACGACGGTCTGGGTAACGATGTTGACTGCCGAGCGCATGATGCCGCGGTGCTTCAGCTCGCCTAAGATAGCCTGAGTAAGGTGATAGCCGATGTAGCCCTGGCTCATGGCGCCGCACTCGGGGAACGGCATGGCCGGCACCTTGGCCGACGGGTCCTTGCTGGCCACGTCGAACGCGTTGTTGATCATGCCCACCTGGGGGCCGTTGCCGTGGGTCACGACCACGTTCACGCCATCGCTCACCATGTCGACGATATGGCGCGCGGTGTTCTTCACCAGGCCCAGCTGCTCTTCAGGCGTATTGCCCAAGGCGTTGCCGCCCAGAGCGACCACGACGCTCGGGCCATGTCCGTTGATGTATGGCATGTCGAATACCTCCTTCATGCACGGCCTTTCGGCCGATTTTCGATGTACGAACCCAGACCCCGCCCTGCGGTGCCTTTTTGGGTTCTGGATTGTTCAAGGTTGGCAGGGGCCGCGGGGAAAGCGGCCCCTTTGGGAAGACCAAGCAAGAGAGAGTCTTGCGAGGTTGGTAAAAAAATCTAGACCGACCGTCCGGAACGCGCGGACATGCGCCTCCGGCTCGGTCAAGTCCTGGCTCGCTCAGACAGCACATTAAGTGCTGTCTGGCTCGTGCGGAATCTACCGGAGCCGCATATCCGCGCGTTCCGGACTACCGCACTTGGAAAACAACGGCTACGCTTCGGTCGCTTCCGCCTTCGCTTCAGCAGATGCCGGCTCGTCTTTAGGAACCCAGCCCAGCTTCTTTCCGAAGAACGCAGCTACGAGGAATACCACGATCGGGTACAGGTAGCAGAAGAACGCGTATCCCATGTAGTCGACGCAGGCCACGCCCAAAATGGTGACCATGTAGATGGAGCACGTGTTCCACGGCACGAGCACCGAGGTGATGCCGGCCGAAGAGTTCACGATGTTGCCCCATGCAGCGCGGTCGACGCCGCGACGGTTGAATTCGTCGCGATACACCAAGGTGGACATGGTGATTGCCGGGTATTGGTCGGGAAGCAGCACGTTAAACAGCGCGCCCGAGAACACAGTGGCGCCGGCCAGCGATGCGAAGCTCTTCAGCTTGTTGATGATGGGCTCCACCATCGAAGCCATGAGCCCGCAGTGTTGCATGATGCCCGCGTACGCCATAACCAACAAGATGATGGAGATGGTTTCGAGCATCTCGTTGATGCCGCCAGCGGAAAGCAGCGTATCGATGAGCTGCGCGCCCGTGTTCGATTCGGCGCCCTTCACCATGGAATCGATGAGCACCGACGGATCGATGCCCTGATAGAATATGGCTTCGATCGCGCCGAGTACGATGCCCACGAGGAACGACGGGATTGCGGGAACCTGGAAGGCCACGCACACGACCATGACCACGAGCGGAATGAGCGTCACGGGGCCAATGTTGTAGGCGTCTTGCAGGCCTTCGAGGATGGCCGAAGTGGACGATTCCACATCGCCCGAAACATCCAGGCCAAAGCCGATGACCGCGTAAATGCCAGCGCACGCCAGGCACACGATGATGACCAGCGGAAGGAATCGCTTGCACAGCGCGAACACGTCCACGTCGGCGATGGCGGCGGCCAGGTTGGGACCGTCGACCAGCGGCGACACGATTTCGCTCACATAGGCGGCGGCGATGATGGCGCCCGCGGCCATGCCCAGCGGCACGTCAAGCGCGGCGGCGATGCCGATGAACGCAAGGCCGATGGTGCCAGCAGCGCCCCACGAGCCCACGATGATGCCGATGACCAACGTGGCCAGGAAGCATACCGGCAGGAACAGCTGCGGGGTGACGACCTCCAAGCCATAGAAGATCATGGTGGGAACAGTGCCCGACAGAATCCACACCGCAACCATAATGCCGATGCAGATAAGAATTAGGCAGGCTTCCATGGAATCGTTGATGCCCTTCTGCATGGCATCGAGGATTTCCTCCCAATCGAAGCCCAAATACAGGGCAATCAGGCCGGCGATGACGCAGCCTATCAACATGGGAATTTGGGGGTCGGTCCCCAGGCCCACGACGCAGCCAAACATGACAACCGCGAGCAGGCCGAAGGCGAGCATTCCGTGGCGGAACTTCACCTCTTTTTTCGTTTTCGTCTTTTCGGCCACGACGCATTACCTTTCAAGAAAAGCCTCTTGCGAGGCTCGAAAAACTCACGTTCGAACAAGAAGTCAGCGAGCGGCAATCTGGCGAGTGCAGGTCGGGCGAGGCCGAGGCGACGCGTACTTCGGTACGCGAGCCGACAGCCGAACCCGAAATGTGCCGCCAGATTGCCGCACAGCGTCGAACGGTGCGCCGTTCGGAAGAACGGCGCAACCTAATTACTTGCCAATCTTGGCGAGAACCGCGTTCATGCGGGCCTCGGCGGCGTCGGCGGCGGCAGTGTCTTCCTCGGTCTTCGGGCACAGATACGCCAGAATCGCGCGGATGGAATGCTCGCGGTTCTCGGCCTCGTCCCAGCACAGGCTGCGGTCGCCGTCCATAACCTCGTCGACGACTTCCTCGCCGCGGGAAGCGGGCAGGCAGTGCATGAACTTCGAGGTGGGGCTTGCATAGTTCATCATATCCATGGTGACCTGGTACTTCGGGTAGAAGACATCCATGTAGCTGGAGCCTTCCTCCTCGTCGTCATACAGGCCGTACCACACGTCGGTGTAGATGAAGTCGGCGCCCTTGATGCACTCGA
>CALBLG010000191.1 GCA_937895975.1 uncultured Slackia sp. | reverse complement strand
CCGGCTGCGCGCAGCATTCGGCTCGATCTGCCGCACTTCACGCTTATCGGCGCCACCACGCGCACGGGGCTTCTTACCGGGCCTTTGCGCGACCGCTTCGGCATCGTGTTCCGCCTGGATTATTACACCCCCGAAGAGCTGGCGAGCATCGTGAAGCGCTCGGCCGGCATTTTGGACGTGTCGATTGACGAAGAGGGCGCCATCGAAATCGCGCGACGTAGCCGCGGCACGCCGCGTTTGGCGAATCGCCTGCTCAAACGCGTGCGCGACTGGGCACAGGTGCGCGGCAACGGCGAAATCGACGAAGATACCGCCGCCCAAGCGCTCAGTTTTTTTGAGGTCGATTCCATGGGGCTCGACGGGCTCGACAACAAGATTCTCGAGCTTCTGTGCGATTCATTTGCGGGGCGTCCGGTCGGTTTGACGACGCTCGCGTCGGCGCTTTCGGAAGACCCGGGCACGGTGGAAGACGTGTACGAGCCGTTCCTCATTCAGCAAGGGCTCATCATGCGCACGCCGAAAGGCCGCCAAGCAACAGCCAGGGCGTTTGACCACTTGGGCCTGAAGATGCCTGGGGTGGAAAATTAACGAGGCTCATTCGCGCTAAAAGCCAGCGAGCCTATGGTTTCGTCGTTCTGTCGAACGGCGAAACGGCCGATGCCGCGCGAAAGCGTATCGGGTGGCGAGCTTGGTCATGAGCCAAAGGTCAGCGAGCGGGGATTTGGCGAGTGCGGTTCGGGTGAAGCCGAGCCGACGCGTACTTCGGTACGCGAGGCGAAAGCTGAACCCGAAATGTGCCGCCAGATTCCCGCACAGCGTCGAGCGGTTTCTCCGTTCGGCAGAACGGAGTATCTCCCATGTTTCAGCAAGATTATTTGATGCGTTTGATTTGGCAATTCGTCGAGGCGCTTCGCCGCACGGTCGAGAAAGACGACGATCCCGAGGCTCAGGCGGAATCGGTCGAGGGCGCTATCGCGAACGCGCTCGAGATGGATGCGAGTGTGGTGCTGGGTTTGGCGCCCGAGAGTTTCGCGGGCATTCTGCAGGTGTCGGGCACCGATCCTCATGTGGTGGAGTATCTCGTTCGCGGCTTGGCGCTTGAGTCGCATTACCTGCAGCAGGCCGGCAAACAGCAGGCCGCGCGGCTGCGATACGACCAAGCGGCAGCGCTCGCGGCGGCGTACGGCATCGTGCCGCCCGAGCCAGACGAGATTCCCACAACAGCCGACTTCGACGAAATGCTCGAAACCGACGGCATCGCAGATGTGCAATAGGCCAGGCTGCGCGAAGAGCACGCTCCCTCGCGGCGTTGCGGCTCGCTGAGGGCTCTGTCGATGCGAGCCGCAAGGGCATTCCGGTTGAAAACGCGATCGGGTGCGACGAATTCGACGCCATGATTCGCGCCGAGGCTTGCGCCCCGTTTCCGACGGGCAGCTTTTAGAAATCGCGTCGGCGCGCATAATCGACGAAAGCGATTAGCGGCCGGCGTTTTTCAACCGCACGGCAACGATTCGTGCGAAAAATGGCGGTTTCTAAAATTCATAAGGAAAAACCTGCGATTCCCTCTAAAATGATAGCAATCGCCGAAGTAAGACCGATTGGCACCCGTGCCGTCGCGGATGATGGAAGCGTTTTGTTCCATCGTGTGCGGTGGGGCAGGTTTTGGTGGACCCGGGCGTCGACCTGGGTAGATTGCATCCCCCGCGCGGGGGAGAGAAAGAGGCCGAAAAATGGCTGAAGGAACTGTCAAATGGTTTAACCCCGAGAAGGGCTATGGGTTCATCTCCCAGGCCGACGGCGAAGATCTCTTCGTCCACTTCTCCGAGATCAAGATGGACGGTTACAAGACCCTCGACGAAGGCCAGCGCGTCTCGTTCGAGGTCACCACGGGCCAGAACGGCAAGCTGCAGGCCAGCGACGTTCACAAGCTCTAAGCACTGAAAGAAGCGCGAATCGGCGAGGGTCGCTCGGGCAACCGAGCGGCCCTTGCTGCGTTTATGGCGGTCGCTACTTTTTTGCGACGAGATGCGCGCGGAAGCCTTTCTGGGTTTCTAGTGCCAGCACGGTGAAGCCGGCCGCTGTGGCCATTTCTCGGAATTGCGGCACTTTGAGGATGCACACATCGCCATGGCCAAAAAGGTTGGCAAGCGGCATCTCGAAGGTATTCATGAGCCAAACGACGAAATCGTTGGAGGTGTAGTCGCGCAAAATGAGTCGACCTTCGGGACGCAGCACACGGTACGCGCTTTCGAAGAATGCTGTCGGGTTGGGGTAGTGGTGGAAGCTGTTCGAACATAGCACGGCATCGAACGATTCATCAGGGAATGGGAGATTCTCGGCGTCGCCGACGCCGAATTCTGCGTTCGCCAGGTGTTTTGCCTGAGCGGCGACAATCATGTCTGGCGTAAGGTCAAGTCCGATGTAGTGCTTTTCGGGATATTTCTCGTGCAGCAGCGCGATAACCGCGCCCGTTCCGCAGCCCACGTCGAGCACGTCGGTGAACGGTTTCTTCTCCAGCTCGGCGAGTATTTGCGGGTAGTCGTTGCGGCACATTTTATACAGGCCGGCGTGGTCGGTGTCGTATGCGGCCGCCGCACCCGAGAATT
>CALBLG010000190.1 GCA_937895975.1 uncultured Slackia sp. | reverse complement strand
CGTACAGGCGCAGCACCTCTTCGTACAGGTCGATCTCGCGCGGCAGGTCGGGGCGGAACGTCGGCGATACCACGCGCAGCACGTCGGCATCGTCGGCATCGGATACGTCGCAGCCGAGGCGCGTCAAGGTGTCCACGATGAAATCGCGCGGAATATCGGCGCCCATCATAGCCTGGAAACGCTTCACGCGGAATGTGAGCTCGGGACGAATGCTGGGTTCGGGCCACGTGTCCACGATGCCGCAGCCGCCTTCGCCGATGCGAGCAACCGTGCCGCCCGCGACCTCGACGATAAGCGCCGCAGCGGCAGCCGAACGCTCTTCAATGCCATGGTCGTCGACGCCGCGCTCGTAGCGCATCGAGCTTTCGCTGAACAAGCCCAGGTTGCGGCTCGTGCGGCTCGTGCGGCCGGGCTCGAACGTGGCGGTTTCCAGCAAAATGTCGGTCGTCTCCTCGGTAACTTCGGTGTCGAGGCCGCCCATCACACCGGCCAGCGCCACCGCGCCGCGCTCGGGCGTGGAAATAACCGTCATGTCGCTCGTGAGCTCGCGATGCTCGCCATCGAGCGTGGTCAGCTTCTCGCCATCCTCGGCCGCGCGCACCACCACGTGCGCCACGCCGTCGGCATTCTTCAGCTTGTTCAAATCGAATGCATGCAGCGGCTGGCCGAACAGGAACAGAATGTAGTTGGTCACATCGACCACGTTGTTGATGGAGCGCTGCCCGATAGCCGCAAGGCGCTCGACCATCCAATCGGGGCTCGGCCCCACCTTCACGCCGCGAATCACGCGCGCGGAATAGCGCGGGCAGCGAACCGCGTCGGCAACTTCGATTTTCACGGCATTCGGCTCGGCCTCGCCGGAAAGTTCCAGCTTGGCAGCCATTTCGGTCAGCGGGCTGTGCCACGGCTTGGCATACATGGCGCCCACCTCGCGCGCGAAGCCCACAATGGACAGGCTGTCGGGGCGGTTCGGCGTAATCTCCAGGTCGAGCACCGTATCGGTAATGCCCATGAACTCGGCGATAGGCTGGCCCACCTGGGCATCTTCGGGAAGCACCCAGATGCCCGTATGGTCGGTGCCCATGCCCAGTTCGCGCTTCGAGCAGCACATGCCCATTGACGTCACGCCGCGCAGCTTCGACTTCTTGATTTTGAAGTCGCCGGGAAGCACCGCGCCGATCGTGGCCACGGGCACCTTGATGCCGGCCGCGATGTTCGGCGCGCCGCACACGATTTGCAGCGGCTCTTCGCCGCCCACATTCACCTTCACCACATGCATGTGGTCGGAATCGGGATGCTCTTCGCAGCTCTCAACATAGCCCACGACCACGCCGTCGAATGCGGCGCCCAGCTTGTCGACGCCTTCGACGCCCGTGCCCGTCAGGTCGAGCTTGTCGCAGAACGCCTTGGTGTCGGCAGGCACCTCGACATAATGGGAAAGCCACTTCAAAGAAACTTTCATAATTCGTCCTATCTAAAAACCATTTCAAAAGAAATGGACTCAATCAATCGCCGCTGGTCAACAAAAAGTCAGCGAGGGCTTTCGTGGTGCGTCGAATTAAGGTGTCGGGCGGCCGAGCGTACTTCGCTACGCGAGGGCAAGCCCGAAAGCCTTAAGGCGGCGTGCCGCGGAAGACCGCAGCGTCGGCAGCCAATTTTAAAAATTAAAATTTTTAAAATTGGCGCAGGAAGCGCATGTCTCCCTCAAGCAGCATACGCAGGTCGGGCACGTTGTACTTCAGGCATGCGATGCGCTCGACGCCCATGCCGAACGCGAAGCCCGAGTACTCTTCGGGG
>CALBLG010000189.1 GCA_937895975.1 uncultured Slackia sp. | reverse complement strand
GCAAGGGCCAAGAGCTCGAAGAACACTACTTCGGCGCTATTCGCCCCACGGTTTCCGCCTTCATGAAAGACCTCGATGACGAGCTGTGGGCGCTTGGTATTCCCGCGAAGACCAAGCACAACGAGGTCGCGCCGTGCCAGCATGAGCTCGCACCGGTATATGCCGAGGTCAACGAAGCTATCGACAACAACCTGGTCATGATGGAGAAGATGAAGCTCCTCGCCAGCCGCCATGGTTTGGTGTGTCTGCTCCACGAAAAGCCGTTCGATGGCATCAACGGTTCCGGCAAGCACAACAACTGGTCCATTGGCACCGAATCTGAGAACCTGCTCGACCCGGGCGAGACTCCGGCCGACAACTTGCAGTTTGTCGTGTTCCTCACCGCCGTTATCGAGGCGGTCGACAATTACCAAGATCTGCTGCGCATGAGCGTCGCGAGCTGCGGCAACGATCACCGCTTGGGCGCCAACGAGGCTCCTCCGGCGATTATCTCCATCTTCCTGGGCGATGCGCTTACCGAGGTCGTTCAGAAAATCGCCGATGGCGAGGCCACCATTCATGCGAAGCACGGCATGCTCGATCTTGGCGCCGACGTGCTGCCCAAGATTCGCCAAGACAACACCGACCGCAACCGCACCAGCCCGTTCGCCTTCACTGGCAACAAGTTCGAGTTCCGCGCGCTGGGCTCCGAGGCCAACCCATCCGACGCCAACGTCGTACTCGACTGCGCCGTGGCGAAGTCGCTGCAGAAGTTCGCCGACGCCCTCGAGGGCACGCCAGTCGACAAATTCGGCGAGGAAGCGCTGGCGTACTGCAAGAAGGTGCTCAACGACCACAAGCGCATTCTGTTCTCGGGCAACGGCTATTCCGAAGAATGGCACGAAGAGGCCGAGAAGCGTGGCCTGTGCAACTACCGCACCACGGCCGATGCCATGCCGTGCCTGGTTTCCGACAAGAGCATCGAGCTGTTCGAAAGCCTTGGCGTCCTCAGCGAGGTCGAGGTGCGCAGCCGCTACGAAGTGAAACTCGAGAAATACACCAAGCTGCTGAACATCGAAGCAACCACGATGATCCGCGAAGCGCGCCGTACGTATCGTCCCGTTATTAGCGCGTACGCAACCAAGGTCGCCAAGGGTCTGGAAACGGTGAAGGCCGTCGGCGTTGAAAGCGCCATGCAGTGCGAGAAGAATACGCTGAACAAGCTGTGCAACGGCATTACCACCATCAACGATTCCATCAAGGCGCTCGACGCAGTGCACCAGAAGGCGGAAGCCATCGATGACCCGCAGGAAGAAGCCAACTGCTATGCGCACGAGGTTGTGCCCGCAATGGCCACCCTGCGCGAAGCGGTCGACGCCATGGAGGAAATCGTGGCAGCCGATTATTGGCCGGTTCCCACGTACGACGACATTCTGTTCTATGTATAGGTGAAGCATCCTATATAGATAGAGAGCCAGAGAAAGCGGCATCCGAAGAAAGGGTGCCGCTTTTCATATATAGGGAAGGGTACAGGACGAAAAAACAAGTTGTGGAGCGATATTCACATCTTAAGAAGCCAAGGTTCCTTTAGTAACAATGGGCTCAACTGGCAAAACGCATTATTCGCCAAAATAATCGACCGTTCAAAGGAATTATTTGACCCAAATATCGAATTCTTCCTTGACCCAGACATGGGAAGTCCGTATTATACCGTCTTGCGCCGCGAGCGAGAGCAAAGCGAAGCGCAACCGCCTGAGCCGAAAAGCCCAGGTCGGGAACCTTGAGAACC
>CALBLG010000188.1 GCA_937895975.1 uncultured Slackia sp. | reverse complement strand
CGGGCGGGGCAGGGCACGAATCGCGCGGGCGGCGGCAAGGCCATCCATCACTGGCATCATGATGTCGAGCAGCACGAAGTTGAACTCGCCCGGCGCCGACGCGGAAAACGTCTCGACGGCCTGCTTGCCATCGGCAACCGCATCGACCTTCATGCCGAGTTCCTCGAACATGGCCAGCGCTATTTCGCGATTGAGCAGGTTGTCTTCCGCGAAAAGAACGCGCTTCCTCCGCAGTTGCGCGGTGGCTCCGGCGGCGCTTGCGGCGTTTCGCCCCGCGTTGTCGATGGCGAAATCGAGCGTCACGGCGAAATGCGTTCCCTCGCCCTCGACGCTCGCCATGTCTATTTTGCCGCCGAGCTGTTCGACGATCTGCTTGACGATGGCCAGCCCCAGCCCCGTGCCGCTGAACGACGTGTTCGACGCCTTGCCCTCGCGCGCATACGGGTCGAACGCGTGCTTCTGGAATTGCTCGCTCATGCCGATGCCCGTGTCGTCGCAGATGAAGCGGTAACGCGCCTTGCCGCCTTCGCAGGGGAGCTCTTCGGTGCGGAAGCGCACTTCGCCGCCGGGCCGGTTGTATTTCACGGCGTTGGTCGCGATATTCATGAGCGTGCGATTGAGCAGAGGGGCGCTGCCAATGAGCCGAAGGTGCTTGAATGCGCTGCGGTCGGTGTCTACGACGACGTTGACGTTGCTCTGCTCGGCGTAGGCGCGCACCGACTGCACCATCGCGGCCAAAACGTCGTAGAGGTCGAACGGCTCGTTTTTCACTTCGATGTGGTTGTTTTCGAGCTTGCCTATATCGAGCACGTCGTTCACGAGCACCTCGAGTTGGCGGGCGGCCGAAAGCGCTTTTGCCGTGCAATCGGCGACTTTCTGGGGGTCGTTCGTGTTGTTCTCGGCGATTCGCAGCATGCCGATGATGCCGTTGACCGGCGTGCGCACGTCGTGGCTCATGCGGCGCAGAAAATCGGTTTTCGCGCGGTTTGCCTGCTCGGCGGCGCGCATGGCGCCTTCGAGCTTCTGCTGGTATTCGAGCTCTTTGCGCTTTTGCTCGTCGATGATTTGCTGGAGGAATAGCACGGAGCGCACCGTTCCCTCCTCGTCGCGCGTTTGCACGATGAAACGGGCGGATGCCCACATGCCGTTGCCGGTTTGATATTCGACCGAGGTGGATTCCTCAATTGCGAGGCGCTGTGGCAGCGTTTTCAGATTGAGGAACGCCTTGGCGCCATCTTGGAATTGGGGTTCGACGAACTTTTCGACCGATGTATCGAAATCGGACTGCGCGCCGCCCACGTAATGCGGGCGGTCGAGCGTGAACGTGCCGTTGGTGAACACCTCGCGGTAAGTGTCGGTGGCAAGGTCGATTTCGAGCACCTGCCAATACAGCTTGCTTATGGCTTCGATGATCGTGTTTTTGTGCTTAGCCTCGTCGTAGAGGGCCTGGAGCGCGGCTTTCTCGGCTTTGAGCGCCGTGTTTTCCGACGTGTCCATGAACGTGCTCACGGCCGTGCGCTTGCCTTGCGGCGTGGTGAACACCTCGGTTCGAGCGACGATGCTGGTCGATGGTTTGCCGGGCGACGGGATGGAATATTCGTAATCGACCGTGCCGTCCTTGGTCATGAGCGCCTCGAGTTGCTCACGGGCGTGCGGGCTCGAGTACACCACCGTGGACAGCACCTCGCCGATGCGCGCCTGGGCCTCTTCGACGCTTTTCATGCCATAGATGCGCAAGCCTTCTGCGTTCATGTGCAGAATGCGGTGGTCTGGGATGGTGTAGGAAAGCACGCCGCACGACGCGATGTCGAGCAGGCGGCGGTAGTAGTTGTCGTTTTCTGCTTGCTGGGTTTGCAAGTTGCGGTTGAGCCTGATGAGCCGGTTTTCTTCCTGGCGGTCGTCACCGAGGCGTACGACGCCCGAAAGCGCCTGGTGATGGCCCATGATGACGGTCAGGTCGTTCTCGACGCGCATGAGCCGTCCGCTGCAGCGCACGCGCATTTCGCCGAAGTCGGGGTGCATATAGCGGTAGACGACCTCGGTCTCGTCGATGGTGGCGTCGGCGTTGAAATCGCTCGCAAGCTGGCGGTCTGCGGGGTGGATGTGCTCGCTGAAAAACGAGATCAGCTGCTCGGGCGAAAGCCCTTCGGGCGCGCCTATAAGCTCGCGCATGATAGGGTCGATGAACAGCTGTGCGGCAACGCCGCCGCGCAGCTCGAGCTTCCAGAAGCCGACTTTGCCGGCCCTCGCGTATTCGGCGATGTCGTGCCGAGTAAGCTCGCTTGCCATGGCCTTCCCCCTTCAATTGTGCCGCCGCATCTTGGTTTGGGCGGCAGATTGCGCATGTTGTACTACAACTGCCGCGCGCCGTGCAAGCTGGCGGTGGGCATTCGTGGAGAACGAAACCCCAGAAAAGTACGGCAAATGGGCCAAGGTCGAGGCTCCGAACCCGGGCGGTTCCTCGCAACCTGGGGTAACGCCCGCTACGCCGCAGAGCCCTGATGCGAATGGCGGTTCGCAGGTGCAACCCGGGAACAAAAGCGACGAGGCTGTCGCTGCGCCCTCTGGGACGTTTGCGAAAACCGCCGATGGTGCTGCGCCCGTGGCTGGGATTATTGCCACGCTTGGCGTGCTGGCATTGGTTGTCGGCATTGTTGCAGCAAGGCGCCGCAATCGCGCATAGCAAGCACGTAGGCAACCCATTCGGGCGCCCGCCGATGTGCTACGTATAAACAAAACGGCCCGGAAGAGCAATTCTTCCGGGCCGTTTGTGCTGACGGTGCTTTTAGCGGGCCATTTCTTCGCTATCGCAATTAACATCGACGAGGTGCGAAAGGTGCATCACGACCTGCATCGGCTGTACCACGACGACATCGCTAAGTACGCACCGCCCGCGTCGAGGCTCGTGATTCGCGACATATACGAGTTGATTCCAAGCGAGATTGGATCGAAGAACAAAAGGTTCAAGTTGTCGTCAATTGAGGGAGTGAAACGCTTTTCGCAGGCGACAGACCAATTTCTTTGGCTTTCCGAGGCGGGTGTCGCACTTCCTGTGTACAGCGTGAGCGCGCCGACGGCTCCTCTTTTGGTTGGAGAACAGCGCAATCTCCTCAAGCTGTTTTATTTGGATGTTGGGATGCTCATGTCGTCGTATTCGAAGAAAGCCACCCAGGAGGTTTTTGACGGCGCGGCGGAAGGCGCGTTCGGTATGAACATGGGTGCGGCATACGAGGGATTTGTCGCTCAGGAGCTGAAAGCCCACGGTTTCAAATTGCGCTATTTCTCGTCGAAGAAGGTCGGCGAGCTCGATTTCGTGGAAGAGACGCTTGCCGGAGAGGTTCTTGCCATCGAGGTTAAATCGGGGAAGCGCTACAAAACGCATGCGGCGCTTGACAATGCGCTTGCTACGAAGGGCTACGGGATTGATCGAGCCCTGGTATTTGCCGAATCGAATCTTTTCTGCGACGGCGACGTGTTGTACATGCCCATCTTTATGGCGGATCTTTTGGAACCGTAAAAGAGGTTGGGCGGTGACCCGCGCAAGCGCCTGTAGGTGTTGCATGCTTTCAGGAGACTGAAATGGCGGGTTCCGAATCTCGACAGTCCTTTTGGACCAGGCGGTTGCACTGCCAACCACGCAATGCGGTTTTGGCCGAAGCCGCAATCACCTTGCTCGTACAAAATCGATGAGTTCTTGCTTGCTGTGCACGCCTAATTTGCGGTAGATGTTTCTCCTGCGCGTGATTGCTGTGTCCTCGGAGATCGAGAGCTCTTCTTGAGCGCGCGTCAAGGTGTTGCCTTGAGCCAAAATTATAAGAACTTCGAGCTCGCGTGGCGTAAGGCCGCAGTCAAACGCAATGGGTACCGTGGAGGCGGCGCCAACGCCCACCCTTTTGTTGAATGGCTTCATCTTGGTACGCAAGAGTTTCGAGTCGATTGTCGAGGGATCTTTCTCTTGGAAATTTCGAGGCGAAGTCCATCTGCCACGACGAGTCGCTGATCCAAAACCCCAATACCAAGGAAATCGTCGGCGCGTGCGCGCGGGATGCGGTTCGGACGGCCGGAAAAGCGGCGTCCGCCGGACGCCGAGGAGACGCTGCGCCTTTGCGGGGCGGGCGAGATGACCAAGAAGGAGGCGGCCGCGAAGCTGCGTGTGAGCCGTGGAACCCTGAACAAATGGCTGCGCGATGGGGGCGGAGCAGCGGGCTTGCAGCCATGCACCTGCCGACAAAAAAGCTTGACTAGTACACCCGGGAAAAGTGTCTACAAAGCTTGACTAGTGCAAAACGTCGCAAAACTTTACCTAACATATGCCAAAAACGTCGCAAACGTGGTATTTTCTTCTTGAAAAATGTCGCAGATATATCGTTTGAGGAGGTCGTAATGCTTAAAAGGGACGTTTGGAGCCGCCTTGACGCATGGAAGAGCAGAAGCGAGAAAAAGGCGCTGCTTATTAAAGGCGCGCGCCAAATTGGCAAAACCACGATAGTCCGCGAATTCGCGAAACGACGTTACGGCTGTTTCGCGGAAATTAACTTTTTGGCAGATCCCGGCGCATCGCGAATTTTCGAGGGGGCGCTTGACGCGAACACCTTAATCGCGAATATGACGGCTTATTTGCGGCAGCCGCTGTCGGAAGGTGACACGCTGGTTCTTTTCGATGAGGTGCAGGAATGTCCTCAGATCGTCACCTTCATCAAGTTCCTGGGCGATGATGCGCGGTATCGTTATGTTC
>CALBLG010000187.1 GCA_937895975.1 uncultured Slackia sp. | reverse complement strand
CACATCCATTGACAGGCGGTCTTCACCGAAGCGCGCCACTTCGAACGTGAAGTAGCGCATGGTTTGCTCCACCTCGCGCGACAACTCCAACAGGTCATCGGAGTTCTCGAGCGTGCGACGGTAGAACACGGCGAACTCGCGCAACAGCATGCGGGCGCGCTCGGGGTCGGTACGCACGAGCGACGCGATAGTGTTGATGGTGTTGAACAGAAAGTGCGGGTTGATTTGGCTCTGCAACGCCTTCAACTCCATGGTGGTGGCCAGTTTGGTCTGCTGTTCAAGTTCCACGGCGGCGATCTGCGTGGAGAGAAGTTGCCCCAAGCCCTCGGCCAACGCCACCTGCGTTTCGGTGATGTCGCGCGAACGGCGGTAATAGAACTTCAGCGTACCAATGATGGCATCGCCGCGCGTCAGCGGCACGATAATGCCCGCGCGCAAGCCCTTTATGCTATCGGGGAAGCCGATTTCCTGCGGCGTTCCCAGCACGCGAAGCTTGCCGTCTTCCAGCGTGGCGTGCGTCGCTTTCGTGCGAATAGGAGCGCCGCCAGGACTTATCTCTTCATCGTCGCCCGCATAGCCCAAAATATACTCGCGGTCGGTGATGGCCACGGCCTGCGCCCCAATCGCTGGCAGCAGCAAGTGGCATACCTTTTGCGCCGTGGGAATGTCGAAGCCCTCTTGGAAGCACGTCAGCGTTTGCGAGGCGATTTTCAGAATAGTGTCGGACTGTCGGGCACGCACCGAATCGGGGTTCAGGCGCAGGTAGATGAGCAGCGCCACCGAAACCGTGAACGACACGCCCGCGACCACGTTCAGATTGCGCAGCGTCACCGGCCACGCAATTGCCGCCGCGAGCACCGCGGCCGACAGGATGCATACCGCGGCCAACACCACATCAAGCACGCGCGCGTATATATTGCGAGGGGGTTTAGCCATGAAGGAAATCCTTTCTTCTTCCATGCCAATGCGGGCCAAAAGAACCGTCCCCTTGGCCCAAATCTTCCGAACCGATCAGCTTTACAAAATGCCAGCCTCATTCAACACCAAAAAGATGGCCGCGACGAACAGGAAGCCGGCGAAGATAAAGCGCAGCTCGCGTTCGGGCACGCGTTTCACCAGATTCGCGCCAACGACTGCGCCAGGAATAGAACCGACCATCATGGCAATGCCCACCACATAGTCGATATTGCCCAGCACTGCCTGCTCGACGACGCCGGGAATCGCCAGAATGCACACCGCCGTGAGCGACGTGCCCGACGCGAGCCGCATGGGAATGCCCAACATGGCAACAAACAGCGGCACCATGATGAAACCGCCTCCCACGCCGACATAGCCGCTCATGAATCCAGCGATGATTCCTATGAAGGTCACTTTCGCCACACACTTCGGCGTAAGCTTGATTGCGGGAACCTCGACGGGGACAGAGTCATTCTTGGCCGATGCGTCTTTCCGCCTCGAAGCCGCCGCGCCGCGCTTTGGCGCCTTCAGCGCCTTGCGCAGCATCGTGTACGACGAGTAAATCACCACGCACGCTGCCGCGCCCATAATCGCCCAACCAGGCGAAACGTGCGCAGCCCACACACCCACTGGCGACAGGCACGCGCCGGCGATGCCGCACACGATTCCCACGCGCGGCAGCGACGTTTTGTTCACGTGGTGCTTCCACATGCCCGAAATGGACGTGGGCACAATAGTGAACAGCGACGTGGCCGTAGCCACGATGGGCTCCATGCCGAACGCAAGACGGAACAACGGAACCATAACCGTGCCGCCGCCGATGCCCAGAAGGCCCGACAAAATACCAACGCCTGCGCCGACAATGGCGGCGACGATAAATGTGACCATGCGAATACTTTCTAGCTCTGCCGCAACCGGCTATTCTGCGTTGCCCATATTAAGGCGGATTTCCGTAGTGGCACCAGGGTCTATTCCGCCAGCGGCGCCCCATGCCGCGCGCTGAGCACGCTGCGCCTCGGCCTGCTGAACTCCGCGATTCGCCGAGCCTATCAGCACGCTTTGCAAGATGGCATCATTCGCCATGCGGCCCATGACGGCCGGCCATTTCGATTGGAAGCCGAAATACTTCGAGCAATGCTGCTCGGCGTAATGCGACGCCTCGCCCGTGGCAGCCTTCGCTGCGCGACGATACCCCTTGCCATCGGGGCGCCCAAAGCTGCGCAGCCATGCCGTGCGCTTAATGCGGCGCGTGATGCCCGGCTGCAAAAACGGCCCCGGGTACGGCTGCAACGACTGCGGCTTTATCTGCAGCAGATCGATTTGCGTGCGAGCGTATTCGATTTTGCGATATTCATACAGCCAGCGGAAAATATCTTGGCGAAAACGCAAGCCTTCGCGCTTGGTCGCGGGCGGCAGATGGTGCATGTACCACGTGTTGTCGAACCAGATGTCGCTTCCATACATGCGCAGATCGAGCATGTAATCCAGGTCTTCGCCGCGCGCGATCCACGGGTCGAACGACACGCGCCGAAACGCCTCGCGATGAAGCGCCAGGCAACCGCCGCACACATGATTCGAGCGCGACAGGCGCGGGCCTTGCATGGCCTTCGAAATCCACTTGTTGAACGCCGTGGCTTGGTCCCAGTGGCGGTTGTACCACTTGGTGGAACGGCTGGACAGATAGCTGCCATCTTTATTGAGGTAAAAGCCCGTTTTCGCGAGGATCGGCACACCGCTGCGCGTGAGTTTTCCCAGGCCATACATGGCTTTTTCCAGGAATGCAGGATCATCCACAACCACGTCGTCGTCGATGAACACCACGGAATCGAAATCGAGCGCATTGGCCAAGATGAGCCCCAGGTTGCGCACGGCGCCATAGCCCGCCAAGCCCACTTCGCCGCGCAGGCCGATGTTCAACTGCTCCATGCGCTGGCGGACCAGCTGCATTTCAGGCGCGCCCACCACGGCAATGTCCAAATCGGGGAACTGCTCGGCGATGCCGCGAATTTTGCTGGCGGCCTTGTTCTCGATGGCGGGCTCGGCCACCACCAACACGACAATCTGGCCCAACCCGCGCACGATACGCAGCGATTCCAGGCAGCGAGGCAACTCGCCGGGCGCGGCCATCGACGTAGCGTGGTCGTACGTGGTGGTAACGGCGCCGGCCTCGACGCGACCGCGCGCCGACGCGAACGTGGGAATAATCACGACTGGATTCATGGACGTCCTTTTCCGTCAATGCGAGGCGAGCGGCCAAGCGCCCGTCGCGGCCAAGCCGCAAGGTATTTACGGGCTATTCTAGCGCTTCGCAGCGAAAGCCCCTAATCTGCCACGTATAATGCCGCTCGTATCAATGAACCGTGTTAACGCTAGGCATGTAACACGTTAACGAGCCGGGCGTGTTAAAGCGCTCTGTGCATTCAACACGCCGGCCGAACGCGACCGGCGTCCCAAACGTAGGAGCATATATGAAAACATTGCGGCCATATCCCATGGCTTTTATCACGCCGAAGGGCGAGCGCGCGTGCCGCGCTGGCCACCCTTGGATTTACGATGCGGAGGTGGAGCGCATCGTTGCGGCCGGCGACCCGAAAGAGGCGGCACGCAATTGGAAGGAAACCATCGCCGACGGCGGCATCGTGCCCGAAAACGGCACGCTGGTCGATGTGCTTTCGCGCAAGGGGGCCTACCTAGGCACGGGCATATTGTCGCTTTCCAGCAAAATTCGCATTCGCCTTTTGTCCACCAACGCCAACGACGCGTTCGACGCCGCGTTTTGGCAACGCAAAATTCGCTGGGCATGGGACCATCGCCGCGCCGTAATGGGTGACGATGT
Source organism: uncultured Slackia sp. (assembly GCA_937895975.1). Taxonomy (GTDB): domain Bacteria; phylum Actinomycetota; class Coriobacteriia; order Coriobacteriales; family Eggerthellaceae; genus Slackia. Next base: position 37,472 of record CALBLG010000187.1, on the reverse strand, counting down.
TTCGGCCTGTCGCATGATTTTCTCGGAAGCTGACGGTTTTTGCGGCCTGGTTGTCGACCGCTTCAACGACGTGCTGGTCACGCAAACGCTCGCCTACGGCATGGAGCGCCTGAAACCGATGATTTTCCCCTTGCTGGTGAAAGTGCTGGCCGAAGACGGTGTTGAGATTCGCGGCATCTACGAGCGCAACGACGTAGCCACGCGCAAGCTCGAAAGCCTCGAACAAACCTGCGGATGGTTCCCGCTGGGCGACGATTTTGCCGCGCTTGGCACCCAACCCGCACTTTCTGCCGTGCCCGCTCCGCTTGCACCCAGCGATGCCACGGCCGCGGCATTCGGCCCCACCACAACCGAAATCGTCGAAAACGGCGTGCGCTACCACGTGGATTTCGAAAACGGGCAAAAGACCGGCTTTTTCCTGGACCAGAAATACAACCGCCGCGCCGTGGCCAACATCGCCCGCGGCCGACGCGTGCTGGACTGTTTCACGCATACGGGGTCGTTCGCGCTGAATGCCGCGGCGGGCGGTGCCGAGCACGTGCATGCCGTGGATATCTCCCAGTTGGCGGTGGATATGGCCGAATCGAACGCACGCCTGAACGGTTTTGAAGACCGCATGAGCTTCCAGGCCGCAAACGTGTTCGATTTGCTGCCCGAAGTTGAGGCGCAGAAGAAGGCTCCGTACGACTTCATCATCCTGGACCCGCCGGCGTTCACGAAAAGCCGCAAAACCATCGATTCCGCCACGCGCGGCTACCACGAGATCAACTATCGCGCCATGAAAGCGTTGCCGCGCGGCGGTTATTTGGCCACGTGCAGCTGCTCGCATTTCATGGACACTGAACGCTTCCGCAAGATGCTCGTGAACGCCGCACACGATGCAAACGTGCAGCTGCGCCAAATCGAGGAACGTCAGCAGTCACCCGACCATCCCATCGTATGGGGCATCCCCGAAACCGACTATCTGAAGTTTTTCCTGTTCCAGGTGGTATAGCATTCCGCCGTTCTGACGAACGGCGGACGAAGCCGCCGCTGCAAGGCAATCTGGCGGCCGGCTTGGGCCTCAATCGTCGCTCGCGTACCGAAGTACGCTTCGTTCCTCTTTCGACCCAATCCGACTCGCCAGATTGCCTTTCGCTGTCCACCAAGGGACCTACGTGTTCTACAGTGGGACAGGGGACAGCCCCCTGTCCCGACCACAACAAAAAAGCCGTTCGTTAGAACGGCTTCTTCTCATTATTTTGATTCCTTTTCGGAAGTTTCCTCGGCTTTGTCGGCCTTGCGAATGAACGAATGGCCGAAGCGCTTCTTCTCGGCCTTCGCGGCTTCACGCTCGGCTTCCTTGGCGGCATCCACTTTGTTCTTCGCGGCCGTAGTGGGATGCTTCTTCGCTTCCTTCGGATGCTTCTTCAGCATTTCCATCTGATACTCGCGACGAACCTTGCGCACCTTGGCGAAATCGAACCACAGCGCAGCGATGATCAACGCATACGCGGGAATCAGGAACACCCAGGTCATCGTCGGGTTGTCGGGCCACCAGGCACCGGCGCCCATGGCGATGAGCGTGCACACGATGGCACCGCCCAGCATGGCCCACCAAATGCGCTTGTACTTTTTGTACTGCGGCGTGGGCGGGTTGTAATACTTGCGATCGAGCTCGGCCTGCTTCTGGCGGGCGGCCTTCTGCGCGGCCTTCTTTTCCTGGGGAGTCTTCTGCGTAGACTTCACGTACACGCTCGACGCGGCCTTCGACTTCGGCTTCAGCGAAGAGGCCGATTTCTTCGTTTGGCCCTTCGGTCCATCGGTCTGGTAGCGATCGTTCATCGGGTTGCGGGTGCTCATAGGGAATCGTTTCTACTTCGAAATGCTTGGCAAGTCCAAGATGTAAATAATAAAGAAAGGTTCCGCACAAGGCAAACGCCAAGCGGAACCTTTTCGATTTCGTTATAAATGCCTGCTCGAGCCAAGAGCCAGCGAGCGACGGCTGGGGCCAAACCGGCCGCCAGATTGCCGCGCAGCGTCGGCAGTTGGCGCCGTTCGACAGAACGGCGCAACCACTCCTAGAACGCGAACTTGCGACCCGAGAGTTTCTCGTAGGCCTGGATGTACTTCTCGGTCGTCTTCTCGATGACGTCGGCCGGCAGATGGGGCGGGTTGCCCTGGCGATCCCAGTTGGCGTTGAGCCAATTGCGCACGAACTGCTTGTCGAAGCTGGCCTGCTCGCGGCCCACTTCATAGTCGTCGGCCGACCAGAAGCGCGAGCTGTCGGGCGTCAGAACCTCGTCGCCCAAGATGGTGCGGCCATCAAGCACGCCGAACTCGAATTTAGTGTCGGCGATGATGATGCCCTGTTTGCGAGCATGCTCGGCAGCCGTCTCGTACACCTTCAGCGACAGGTCGCGAATATCGGTCGCGGCCTTCTCGCCCACGATTTCCACCGCGCGCTCGAAGCTGATGTTCTCGTCGTGGTCGCCGATTTCGGCCTTGGTGGACGGCGTGAACAACGTGGAAGGAAGCTTCGCGGAGTTCTGCAGCCCAGCCGGCAATTCAATGCCGCACACGCTGCCCGTGCGCTGGTAGTCTTTGAAGCCCGAACCGGTGAGGTAACCGCGCACGATGCATTCGATGGGAATCATCTGGGCTTTCTTTACGATCATGAAGCGGCCGTTCAAATAGTCGCTCCACTGCTTGAACTGCTCGGGAAGGTCGTTCACGTCGGAAGACACCAAGTGGTTTTCGACGACGCCTTCAAGCAGCTCGAACCAGAAGCAGCTGATTTGCGTAAGCACCTGGCCCTTGTGGGGAATTTCATCGTCGAGGATGTAGTCGAATGCCGAGATGCGGTCGGTGGCGACGAACAGCAGCGTATCGCCGAGGTCGTAGATATCGCGCACCTTGCCTTGTGCGTCGGGTTTGATAGTGATGGGATTCACAGCCTATTTCCTTCCCTTTCGCTTTGCCGCCTGCGCTTTTGCGCCGCGATCTTTCGAATTGGCCTTCTCCTTCTGGGCGCGAACGCGCTCTTCGTCGTACAGGGGAACATGAATGGTGAAGCACGCGCCTTCGCCCTTCTTGCCTTCCACCTGCACCCATCCGCCGTGGCGGTCGACGATTTCTTTCACTACGGCAAGGCCAACGCCCAAGCCGCCGCTTTGGCGTTGGCGGCTTTCCTCGGCGCGCCAGAAACGCTTGAACACCATGCGACGTTCTTCTGGCGACAAGCCAATGCCGGTGTCGCGCACGGCGATGGCGGCCATAACGTCGCCGCTTTTCACCGTGACGGTAATTTTGCCCGGAGCCGGCGTATAACGCACGGCGTTGGAAATGAGGTTCGCGGTGGCCTGGCGCAGCATGTCGCGATCGCCGTAGACGATCACGTCGGGCTCGGCCTGGTATTCCAAGGTGAGGCCCGCATCGTTGACGAACGCCTCGTGCGACATCACCAGCGGCTTGATGAGCTCGCCCACGTCGACGACCTCTTCATTCATAGGGGTGGAGCGGCTTTCCAGTCGCGAAAGCTTCAAAATGGCATCGACCAGGCGCGACAGGCGCTGCACCTCGGCGTCGATGGTATTCAGGCGCTCTTCGTCGGCTTCGAACACACCATCCATGATGGCCTCGACCGTGGATTGAATGGCCATGAGCGGCGTGCGCAGTTCATGGGCCACGTCGGTCGTAAGACGGCGCTCGAGTTCTTGATTGCTCTCGACGCTTTCAGCCATGGCGTCAAACGTTTTGCCCATTTCGGCGATTTCGTCTTTGCCTTCGAGGTTCACGCGGGCAGAAAGGTTGCCCTCTTTGATTTCCTGGGCGGTTTTCGTAATGCGGTTGATGGGCCGCACCAGGCCGCGCGCGAACAGCACGCCGATAAGCGAGGCCAGCGCTACCGACAGCACCGCGGCAAGCGCCATGCCCTGGTAGCTTTGCATGCGGAATTCTTGGTCGGCCTTGGAGAGCAGCAAGTCGCTGCCGTATACCCACATGTTCACCACGCCGACCGTCTTGCCGTCGTCGAGCGTGATTTGGGCCGATGCCATATCGTCGTTGCCCGGCGCGAACGAGCCGGTCGAGTCGATATTGCCAGATTTGGAATTAGGGGAATCGCCATTCGAGCTCGCGCGCGACGAGTCGTACACCACGGTGTCGGTGGACGAAGAAACCACCTGGATGCCCATGCCCGGCTGCAGCATATGGGCCGATTCGGCCGGCTGCACGTCGTCGATGGAAAGCGACGGATAACTCACCCGGTCGCCGTCGGCGATGGCGTCGAGCGTGGCGGAATTGCTGTGCTCGTAGCGGTTCGCGATGTTTTCGGCCGTGGCCTCGGCCAGCTGCTGCACGTTTTCACGCGTATAAGCCTGGAAGTGCTCTTCCCACACATAGGAAAGCACGCCCATCGCCACCACAACAGTCATGATGGCGACGAGCGCGAATGTTACGGTAACGCGTGTGGTGTACGAAAATCCGTAGAACCAATCGTGGAAGCGGCTGCGTGCGCTTCCTTCTTCATCGGCTCGCTTCTTCTTGCCACTTGCTTGCTTAGGTTCTGACGCCATAATTGCTGCGCTTTCGCCCCCGTGATCGTATGCGCCGGCGCGCCGGCGCTGGCTGAATTACTGCTTGGTGGGGTCTTCGAAGCGATAGCCCACGCCGTGCACGGTATGCAGCCACTTGGGGTTGCGCGGGTTGTCGCCGATCTTGGCGCGCAGGTTCTTCACGTGCGAATCGATGGTGCGCTCGTAGCCCTCGAAATCGTAGCCAAGCACCTTTTCGACCAGCTCCATGCGCGAATACACACGGCCGGGATAGCGGGAAAGCGTGGTGAGCAGCTTGAACTCGCTGGCAGTAAGGTCGACTTCCTTGCCCTTCACGAGCACCTTGTGACCCGACACGTCGATGGTGAGCTCGCCGAATTCCAGCACTTCGCGCTGGGGTTCGGAGTCGGCGTGCACACGGCGAAGCAGGGCGCGCACGCGGGCAACCAGCTCGCGCGGGCTGAACGGCTTCACCAGGTAGTCGTCAGCACCAAGCTCCAGGCCGATGATGCGGTCTTCCACTTCGCCCTTCGCGGTAAGCATGATGATGGGCACATCGGAGTTGTCGCGGATGGCGCGGCACACACGCTCGCCCGGCACGCGGGGAAGCATGAGGTCGAGCACGACCAAATCGAAATGATGCTTGGAAAACTCTTCAAGGGCCTCTTGGCCGTCGCCGACGGCGGTAACCCAGTAATTCTCGCGCTCGAGATAGGCGGCCACGGCATCGCGGATTGCCTTCTCGTCTTCGACGAGGAGAATGCGTCGCGTTTCGTTGCTCATGATGAATGCTCCCCTACGTGTACGGTGCAGGGCCGCAACGCGGCCCCGGCGTGCGGCCCGTATGCCAACACGCATTTTTCGATTTGGGTTTATTGTAACGATTCATCCAAAGCGCAGCGGCATTTGCTGGCAAAACGACATAATAAGCCCCTATGACCCAACGCAACCACACACCCAGGCATTCCGTCCGCGGCGCCTCGCAGCGCAGCGCGCGGCAGCACGCCCAAAGCCCGCGCACGACGCGCGGCTCGCGAGGCGCCGCCGCCAGGCCAAGCGTTCGCGGGCAGCAGGCCCGCCCCTCCCGCTACGCCGCGCCGACCCGCGGCAAAGCGAAATCGCGCGGCCGAGCCACAACCACGGTGAAATCCAGCTTGGGCGAAGCCACGTTCACGCCCGGCCCGAACAGCTCGATTGGCGGGCAGCGCCCCAGCGCCGCATCGAAGGCTCCCGACGCGAAAATCAACATCCCGCTGCCCGAGGGCGAAAGCCTCACCATCACGCGACGCCAACTGCTGCTGGGCGCCGTAGGCGTAGGCGTGGTTGCCGTCGCCGGAGTTGCCGCCACCGCTTTAAGCAGCGAGAAGTCGGCCGATAGCGAAGTCGACGCGCTTTCCGTCGCCAAAGATGCCGTGTTCTCGATCGCCGATTGCGCCACCGAGGACGCGCCCCTTTCGCTGGCGGGCGAATACAAGCTGCCTTACGGTTCGTTGGTATGGGCGAACAGCGACACCTACGCCGCCTGCCTTCTGCCTACCGAGAACTCAACGCCGCTCACGCAGGCCGCCGTGCTCACGTTGGCGACGGGCGAATATTCCGTGGCGCTTTCCGGCCCGACAAGCAAAGAGCGCGGTTTCGACATCTACGACGTGCGCTGCAACGACCAGGGCATGGTGTGGGTCGAATCGAATTGCTTCAGCGGGCAGTGGCGCGTGTACGCCTCCACGCTGTCGCGCGGCACCGCCGGCACGGCGCAGCTGGTGGATTCCGGCGATTCCAACTGGGACATTCCCTACATCACCGTCGCAGGGAACCGCGCGTTTTGGCAAGTCATGCCCACATCGAGCGGCGATGCGTCCGCATCTTCGTCGGCCTTGAAATCGGCCGCGTTCGGCTCGTCTGACGTGCGCGTCGATTGGGAAAGCAACGGCCGCTTCAGCACGGCGCCCTACTCCACGGGCGACGCCGTGTGCATTTCGCCGCGTTCGGAAGCGTCAAGCTCGTATTCGCAGCTGACGCTCATCGACGCGGACACGGGCGCGATGCGCGAGTCGCTGACGCTGCCCGCCTCGATGCGACCGCTCGAAGCGGCATACGTGAACGGACGCTTCTCGTTCACGTTCGACTCTATTTATACGTATGGCGAAGGCCTTGCCAGCCTGGGAACCTACGCCCCCACCAGCACCGATGGTTCGGGGCCATGGTTCTGCTTCGACCGCAACCCGCTGTGCGCGCCCGCATGGTGCGCCGGCAACCTTATCGTGAAGTCGACGCGCGCGATAGCAGGCGTGGATTTAGACGGACGTTCTATGTTTTCGCTGGATTGCCCTGACGACTGCGACAACTACGGCGACTTCTTGGCCAGCCAGGGCGACGTGAAAAACCTGGTGACGTACCTGGGCATGAGCAGCAACGAAGACGACAAATACACGCTCGTGCGCGTATGGAAGGCGTAGGGGGCGCACCCGCCTGAGCCGCGACGCCGACCAGGGCGCCAATGTCGCAGCCCCAACGCCCCGCTAGCCAAACCGGCCTTAATCAGCGTTTCCCTAGAGCACGCTCACGCCAATGCCCACCAGACCTGGGCCGGTGTGCACGACGAGCGCCGGCGAAATTTGCCCGAACAAAATCTCGCTTGCCTGGGGAAACTCCTCATGCAGCTGCGCAGCGATAGCTCGTGCTTCCTTTTCGGCATCGCCATGGGCCACGGCGATGCGCACCGAACGCCCTTCGGCGATGGCCGCCGCCGCGACCTTGCCCGCCAGCGAAGCCGTCTTCTTCAGCGAGCCCTTGCGGCCATGAGCCTTCGCGCACACCGCGTATTTGCCCTCGTCGTCGCATTTGATGGTTGGGCGAATATCGAGCTTCGAGCCAATGGCGTACGTCGCCGCTCCAATGCGGCCGCCCTTGTACAAATACTCCAGCGTATTCACGCAGAAAAACACCGCCGAGCGATCGGCGACGGCTTGGGCGCGCGCTACCACCTGCGAAAACGGCAAACCCGCATCCACCAATTCACACGCCAAAAGGGCCGTGAGCCCCGCGCCGATTCCGATGCTCTTCGTATCGACCACCGCGCATTGCATATCGGCACGCCCGGCGGCAACACTGCGCACCAGCTCGTAGGTGCCCGAAAGCCCCGATGAAATGGTGACGGCCACCACATGGGTGTACCCTTCGGCCGCAATGTCATCGAAGGCGGCCATCACATCGGCAGGCGAAGGCGTAGACGTCGTGGGCACCTCGGTTGCGAAGCGCGCGTACACTTCCGCAGGCTGGATGGTCACGCGGTCGAGGTAATCGCCATCGGAATAATGCACGTGAAGTGGCACGATGTGCACCCCATAGCGTTGCACGGCCTGAAGCGGCACGTCGGCAGCAGAATCCACCAGAACGGCGATGCGCTGGCTCGACGCCTCGCCGCGCACCAATTCGACCCCTTGTTCGATTATGTCGTGTATCGCGCCGTTCACCGTCATGGGCGGCCTTCCTTTCATGCAAAGCGTGCTCGCGATGCGATGCGCGCATCGTTGTTTGCTGGTTTTTAAAACTAGGTTATATATGTATAAGAACCGCGTCAAGCAATATGGAGTTTGCTTGAACGCTTCATCGATGCGGCATCAAAGGCTCAGCGCGCGCCCTCCCGAGCGTGGTACGCTTGTTGGCATGACCCGAGAAACAAAACATACGCCCACCCCCACCCAGGACGAATACGTCGGCTTCATTCGCGCGCTGCACCTGCCGCGCTACCGCGAAATTCCGGCAATCGACCTGTATATGGACCAGCTGCTCACGTACATCGAAGACAGCCTACGCGCACTGGTTGCGCCCGACGAAAAGCTGCTGACCGCCTCGATGGTGAACAATTACGTGAAACAACGCATCGTCCCCGCGCCGAAGGCAAAGCGCTACGGCGTCGACCACGTAGCGACACTCATGGTAATTTGCCTGATGAAGCGCACATTTTCGATGAGCGACATCAATTCGCTGCTCACGGTTTCCGCCGCAACGCATTCCCTCGACCGCGCATACGACTTCTTCTGCGAAGCCGTGGAGGAAAGCCTGCGCACGCTCTTCTGCGGCGAGGTCGCCACCGACCATTTGGGCACGTGGGAAATCGCGCAGCCCGAAGCGTTCGCGTTCGCGGTGAGCGTGCGCGACTCGCGCCAACTTACCCCCGAGCGCAGGCTGGCCCTTTCCGCCGCGACGAGCGTCGCGAACAAAATCTACGTTGAAAAGTGCTTCGAACTGGGAATTCTTGACGGAACAGACAGGCAATCGTCGCGAAAGGCCGCACACCATGGCTAGCACGAACCCCGAACGCATCAATACGACCGACGCCCCTGTGCTCGACGGGGCCGACGTGGCCGCAGCCGCAAACGAAGCCGCCGCCAAGGCGTGGGACCGCAGCCGCGCGCGCATCCTCGACCGCCTGGCTGACAAGGATGTGGCCCGCGACGTGGTAACGCTTGCGGGCATGACCGAAATCTATTGCGCCGACCACCACGATGCAGCCGACCGCACCCCCTTCGAGAGCGAGGCAACCGCCGTGGGCGTGTACCCGCAGCGCAAAATCCCGCGCTTGTGCCCCGAATGCGCCGCCCACCTGCGCTATGGCGAAGTGCGGCGCGCCCTGTGCCGCCGCGAGCCGCGCCCCGCATGCAAAACCTGCAAAAACCATTGCTACGCGCCCGTCGAAAGCGCATGGCAGCGCCGAGCCATGGCCTATGCCGGCCCGCGCGCCATGTTCCGCGGCCACGCCATCGAGGCTATTCGCCACCTTATCCAGACGAAGCTGAGCTAGCACAGCCCGCCGGAAGCGCCAGCCACCCGATTGGCCAAGAAAGCAAAATGGGGCATTATCAGGAAGCGCGCCCCGCAGCGGCCCGCGCGCTTCTCCCCAGCAGCCATTCCCCAGTTTCCATCTGCAGAAAAATACCGCGCATCCGAGGCAAACTTTTGCTTACTCGCCGTATCATAGGGCCAGTAAGAAATCCAGCACCGCGCCCACGGCGCGCGTGGGAAGCGAGGGGCACCATGATCAACCAACGCATGTATGAATTGGGCAACGAGCCTTCGGCCATTCGCGAATTGTTCGCATACGGCCAGGCGCGCAAAGCCGAAATCGGCGACGACAAGGTGTTCGACTTCAGCATCGGCAACCCCAACGTGCCCGCGCCCGAGGCGCTGAAGAGGGCCATCCTCGACGTGATGGAGCTGCCCGCCACCCAGGTGCACGGCTACACGCCCAGCAAAGGAGCGCCCAGCACGTGCGCGGCCATCGCCGCATCGCTGAATCGCCGTTTCGGCACCGCCTACGAAGGCGCGAATATCTATATGACCTGCGGCGCCGCGGCATCGCTTTCCATCTGCTTCAATGCGGTGGGCAACCCAGGCGACGACTTCATCGTTATTACACCGTACTTCCCCGAATACAAGGTTTGGATTGAAAATGCCGGCTGCAACTGCGTGGAAGTGCCGGCGCGCCGCGACGACTTCCAGATGAATATCGAGGCCATAGAGGACGCCATTACCCCGAAGACCAAGGGCATCGTCATCAATTCGCCAAACAACCCGGTGGGCTCGGTCTACCCCGAGTGCGACCTGGTGGAACTGGCCAACGCGCTGCGCCGCAAGCAGGCGGAATTCGGCACCACCATTTATCTGATCGCCGACGAGCCCTATCGCGAAATCGTGTACGGCGAGACCCGAGTGCCGTTCGTGCCGCCTATCTACGAGAACACCCTGGTGTGCTATTCGTACTCCAAGTCGCTCAGCTTGCCGGGCGAGCGCATCGGGTACATTTTGGTACCCGATACCATGCCCGACTGGCAGCGCGTGTTCGCCGCGGTGTGCGGCGCGGGCCGCGCATTGGGCTTCGTATGCGCGCCGGCGCTGTTTCAATACGCCATCGAGCGCTGCGTCGACGAGCCGTGCAACATCGAGGCCTACGCCAAGAACCGCGAGGCGCTGTACGGCGGGCTTACCAAACTGGGCTACGAATGCGTGGCCCCGCAAGGCGCGTTCTACCTTTGGGTGCGCGCGCTCGAACCCGATGCGCAGGCGTTCGCCGAGGCCGCCAAGGCCCACGAGCTGCTGCTCGTTCCCAGCAACAGCTTCGGCGTCGAGGGCTGGATGCGCGTGAGCTACTGCGTTGCCCACGAGACCATCGTGAACGCAATGCCCGCCTTCGCAGAGTTGATGCGCGAATACCAGCAGAAAGCGCGCGCATAAGACACGCGAGCAGCCATAGAGCGTGTCAAGAAAGACAAAAAAGCCGCCTGAAGGCGGCTTTTTTCATGCGCTTGAACCAGTTTTTAGATTTTTTATCCGAGATTGCAAGTTATGTCCTCTTGCACCACATGAATTTAACGCGCACGCCACCGAAACCAGCCCATTTCGCGGTTTTAGACAAAAACGCACCACCAAAATCGGCTTCTCGCAGAGATCTTGGAGGACAAAACTCGCAATCTCGGATATTTTTCAGGGTTTTCCGTTCGCGAGCTCTATTGCTTCTGGAACTTCATCGCTTCGCGAGCCTCGACGCCGTCCATCGGCGCGCCGTATTGCGCGGTAGCCGGATCTTTGCCGCCCTCTTCGAGAATCTCGTCGACGCTTTCCTTGCGCACGGCCTCGCGACGAGCCTCGTGCTTTTCCTGGTAGCGGCCCGAGGCAACCGCGTCGAGCTTCACATTGCGGAAGTACACGGCCCAGTTCGCGCCAAGCGCCACCATGTTGATGAAATACACGGCCAGCACCCAATTGATTTGCCCAGACACGAACTTCGCGGCGATGCCCGCCACATAGCCCAGCGTAATGAGCAAAATAAATTGCCAGCTGGTACCTGCCGCCGTACGCGCCTTGAACGCCTTGTAGGCATTCATCGGCCACGACAGGCCGAAGCAGATCAGCATAACCGCTTCCAAAAATTCCGCCATTGCATCCTCGATTCGCACGCTCAAAACCCATCGAGGATAATTCTCTGCTGCCAATAGCGTCTAATATATGAATTGGAGCCCTATAATAGGATTTACGTTATGAGAGGTGCGCATGGAGTTCTTGCAGCTGAAATACTTCTTAGAGGTGGCGAAAACACAGCACGTCACCCAAACCGCCCATGCTCTGCACGTGTCGCAGCCCTCGCTTACGCAAGCAATCCATCGGCTCGAGCGCGAGTTGGGCGTGAAATTGTTCGAACCCGATGGACGCGGCATTCGCCTTACCGAGGCAGGCGATTTTTTTCGTCGGCGCGTTTCGTTCGTGTTGAACGACCTGAACGCCGCCATAGCCGAGCTGGAGCAATTCAAAACGCAACGCGCCGAGACCGTGCGAATCGATGTGCTTTCGGCATCGAGCCTGGTAGTCGATGCCATTGCGGCTTACAAGATTAATCACCCGCACGTGCGTTTCGCTATTGGGCACACGCAGCCCGACCCGAACTCCGACATTGTGGTGAGCATGCAGCAAGGCGGCAAAGCGCACGGGGACGACGCAACCTGTGCGCAGCATTTCCACGAGCGCATCATGCTGGCCATGCCCGCCGACGACCCCGCGCTTCCCGCCCATGGCGAAAACGTGCGGCTGACAGAACTGGGCGAACGCGATTTCATCATGCTCGCAGGATCGAAAAGTCTCACCGACTTCTGCGTCGGCCATTGCGCAAAGCTTGGGCTCGACGTGTCCACGTCGTTCGAGAGCGACAACCCGTCCATGGTGCGAAAGATGATCGGATTGGGGCTTGGCGTGGGCTTTTGGCCCGAGCGAAGCTGGGGCAGCCCCGAAGGCGATGGGGCAAGACTGGTCCCCATCGCCGAGCCGGGCTTTACACGCACCATCGACGTTGCTCGGCGCGACCACGCCGACAGTCACCCCGAAGCCGCCAGCTTCTACGAATTTCTCGTGCTCCAATTCGAAAAGCGCTGGGAACAATAGACCGTTCGTGGTCGCACGCGAAAACCGACGCCGGGCAAAGTGCGCAAGGCGGCGACGGCCCGCAATATGCACAAAACGTTGGTCCGAAACCTTCGTGGTACACTTTGCGCACGTTCGCAATAGAAAGGGGTCCCATGCCCGCACAGTGCAATTTGATTATCGACTCATGCTGCGACCTGCCGCTTGATATGGTGCAACGCGAAGGCGTAGACCTGTTGAATTTCAACTACATCATGTCAGACGGCAACCACGAGGACGATTTCTACCAATCAATCGCGCCGCACGATTTCTACGAGAAAATTCGCCAGGGCGAAACGCCCAGCACGTCACAGGCCTCGCCCGCCGCCATCGAGGCCGCTTTCCGCCGTGCGGCCGAAAGCGGAACGCCCACGGTATACTTGTGCTTCTCGAGCGGGCTTTCGTCGAATTATTCCACGGCGGTGGCGCTGCTTTCCCAGCTGAAAGCGGAGTTTCCCGATGCGCCGCTGTATTTGGTTGATCTGCTGATCGGCTCCACGCCCGAAGGCCTGCTGATTCTGGAAGCCCTGCGCCAACGCGATGCGGGGCTCACGGCCGAAGAATTGGTCGAATGGGCCGAGGAAGCGCGCTATTTCGCGCAGACCGCGTTCATGGTCGACGACCTGGACGCGCTGCATCGCGGCGGCCGCATTCCGGCATCGGTGGCGGCGGCGGGATCCGCGCTGAACGTGAAGCCGCTGCTGACATTCGATATAACAGGACATCTGGCGCTGACGGGTGCGGCACGCGGCCGCAAGAAGGGGCTGAAGCAGATGGCGAGCTTCTTCGAGAAGGAGCACGACGCCCAGGGAGGCTCGCCCGTCGTGCTCATCGGCAATGCCGATTGCCCGAAAGATGCCGACGCGCTGCAGGAACTGCTGGCAAAGCAGGACGCGAGCATCACCGTGGTGAAGCACAACATCGGCGCCACCATCGGCAGCCACGTGGGTCCCGGCATGGTTTCGATTTCGTTCTGGGGAAGCGACCGCCGAGAGAGCATGTCGGTGGCCGATCGCATCGCCGCGAAAATCAAGCGCGGATAGACGCCACCGGAGGAGCGTTCCGCTTGCGCCGCGGGGCCAGCCAAACCCGCAACGGAGCCGGCCGAGCCCGCAGCGAGACGCTCCTCGACGATGTTCGCATGGGTCAAAAAGCTGCCCCCTTGGCCCATGCGCGCCCATTTACACCCTGGCGCCCGTTACATTCATGCGGGCACACAGGCGGCCTTCGCCGTCGCGCACGTCGATGCGGGCGAAGCACATGGCTCGACCGGCCTTCTCCATGCGGCACTCTGCAACCAGGCGGTTTCCCTTTGCGGCCGTAAGATAGTCGATCGAATTGTTCACCGAAACCGTCGGCGGCTGGCCGATGTTCGAGGCGACGGCAAATGCATAATCGCCCAAGGTGAAATACACGCCGCCCATCACCGCGCCCATCGCGTTGCGATGCTGCGGGCCAACTTCCATAGACACCAGCGCATATCCCTCGCCTGCGTCTTCGACGATCGCGCCAAGCGATTCGGTCGCATAGCGGTCGTTTTTGAATTGCTCGCGCACTTCTTCGAGCGTCGCGCTTGCTGCGACCAGCGGATTCTTTGCTTCCATGGGCATTCCCTTCTCGTGTTGGCTCGGCGGTTCAATCGTAGCAAAACCGCGCAACAAAAGCGCTCGCTGCACAAACCGAAAGCGGGACATCGAGACCGAAGCGCCCCTTTTCAGGCTTGGTTCACGATTGTTGCGGTTCCGTGATGCAAAAGTAACGGTTGGATACAGGCGTTTCACTTTTCCTTCGCGCGCGATATGTTCGCTGGGTAGCATTCGATGGCCGCCGAGTGGCGGCCGCACGCCGGCTTTGCCGGGCACGAAGGAGGGAACCCATGAACGGGCGCGCAAACGCACCAATGCAAACTACCCCGCACGCCAATTCAGCGGCGGAAACAACCGTGATGCAAAAGAATGTCGAGGCGGCTCCAGAAAAAAGCTCGACGATAAAGAACCTTTTCGACGGTTTGTCCATTTCGCAAGTGGCAGCCGGCGCGTTGGCGGCCGTGACCTCGATGCTGCTTTCGGCGCAAATCGGCATCGCCGGCTCGGTGATAGGCGTGGCCATAGGCTCGGTGGTGTCGACCGTGTCGTCGCAGCTGTACAAAAAGTTCTTGGCCGGTTCCGCGGAAAAGATTCGCGGGCTCGCCTCAACAGACGATGCCGGCGCGCGTGAAGGCACGTCAGCCGCCCAGAGCATACCCGCCACCGCAATGCATGCGGCCGAGACGACCGTGATGCCCTTCGCCGAAAACGGGACGGGCGGCGCCATGACGACGCGGATTACGCCCAGCATCGCGCACCCAAACGCAGCCTGCCAAGCCACCACGGTAATCGACAGGGAATGCGCCCAGCCTGCCGCCCTGTCTGACACCCATGCCCCGGCGGCCACAACGGGCACCGAGGGCTCGAACACCCCGCACATCAACAGCGCCGCAGGCCGTACGGGCAACGCAAGCCACGCGACGGGCGTCATTGAAGCGGAAGCGGCAAAGCGACGCACCATGCAGCGCCGCGTGATGGCCGTCTCGGTCGCATCGTCCATCGTCGCCATCCTGTTGTTCGCGGGACTCGTAACGATGCTCACCGGCGGCGAAGGAATAGGCACCAAAGTCGAGCCCTTCACGGGCAAAACCGTCACCACTCAGCTCGCCGACGAGACGGACGAGCCGCAAAGCGCCGCACAAAACGCGCCCCAGAAGAACTCTGCAAACGGGAGCGCTCAGAATGGCGCGCAGCAAGAGCAAAGCAGCCAGAACGCATCCGCAACAGAACAAAGCGGCACGGCGAGCTCCACTACGGAGCAGAACGGCACAACCAGCTCAAACTCGAGCAACACTTCGAGCGCATCGAACAACAGCGGCACTTCGACGGGCACGAGCGGAGAAAGCGAATCGAACTCTTCGAGCAACAGCAGCTCGACAGGCAATTCAAGCTCCACCTCGAGCTCGGGCAATTCGACAAACGGCTCAAGCTCAACCAGCGGCACGAGCACCACCAACAACTCGAGCACGAATTCCGGAACCGCAAGCTCGAACCCGAATGCAAGCGAGAGCAATTCATCAAGCCAGGGCAATTAGCGGGAAACGGCAATCACAAGCAAAAGCGCAGCCATCGCTTGAGCCGACGGCTCTGCTTCCAAAGAGCATTTAGAACTTGGGGAACCCCTTCCCCCCAGGGAGAAGGGACCGGGGCAGCTCTAGAAGAAAGAAGGGGTGGGCGCCTCACGCATCATAGGGCACGCCTGAAACGTTGTGCCGTTGATGCGCGAGGCGCCCACCCCGGACCAGGTCGAATATATCGAATCGGTCAGATCTGGCTCCCTAGAATCGCCCTACTCCACGCTCTTCAAGCTCTCAACCATATCGACATGCCGCAGCTTCCCGCGCATGGCCACGGTGACGACAACCGCGAACACCATGGTAAGCACGAACGCGATGACGAAACTGAGCAGGTGGATTTCGCGGCCGAACATCACCTGATCGACCTCGGCCGTCACCACCACGAACCCTTCCATGGCAACGCCCAGCGCCAAGCCCACAAGCGCGCCGATGAGTGCCAGCAGCATGGTTTCGCGGTAAATATAGGCGTTCACCTCGTGCGGCGTGAAGCCGAGCACCTTCAGCGTGGCAATCTCGCGCACGCGTTCGGTGATGTTGATGTTCGTGAGGTTGTACAGCACCACGAACGCCAACAGCGCGGCCGCAACCACTAGCACCACGACGACCGAGTCGACGCTCTTCAGCATGGAACGGTAGCTGCCGATGGTCTCATCGTTGTAGGTGACGGTCTTCACGCCGTCGGTCGCAAGAAGGTCGTCGCTGAACGTCGCGCGAACGTCGTCGCCCTCGGCCACATTGGCGAACAGCGTGGCGTAGTTCGGCGCCTCGCCCATCACCTGTTCATAAAGCCCCGGTGACATGAGCACATATTGCGCCACGTAGTGTTCCATCACGCCGGCGACGCGAACCTGACGGCCTTCGCCCGACGCGTTGCCAATAGCGTCCTCGTCGCAAATTTCGATGGAATCGCCAGCCTTCACGCCGAGCTTCGTAGCAAGCTTTTCGCTGATGAGCACGCCAGAATCGTCCAAAGCAAGCGGCTCGTGGCCTACGCGCGTGCGCAGCGTGTTGAATTCCCCAAAATTCGCCGCGTCCTGCGGAACCTCGAGTTCGACGCGCTGCTCGACGTCGTTATTGCCGGCGGTTCGCACGATTTTATTGTCGGTGGCGATCCATGCCTTGGGGCCCTGCGAATCGCTTTGAACGCGATCGGCCACGTCGGCTTTCTGCGCATCGGTCGCGTCGGCGTCCATGCGCACGATGGCGTTGTAGTGGTACAGCTCACCGTACTGCTTGTCGATAATGTCGTTGATGGCATTCTGCAGCCCAAGGCCCGTAAGCAGCAAGCCCGTGCACCCCGCGATGCCGACAACCGCCATGAAGAAGCGGCGCTTGTAGCGGAACAGGTTGCGCGCGGTCACCTTCCAGCTGAACGACATGCGGCTCCACAGGGGACGAATGCGCTCGAGCAGAATGCGCTTGCCGGCTTTCGGCGCGCGCGGCAGCATGAGCGCGGCCGGCTTCTCGCGCAGCGTCGCCATGGCGGCGAACAGCGTGGCCGCCACGGTAATGCCCACAGAGAGCCCCGCCGAAAGCGCGAACATGCCCGGGTCGATAGGCGTGGGGCAGCACGGAACCGCATAGATGATGGAATACGCATGCATGATGAACCAGGGCAAGAACTGCGACAACAGTACAATGCCCACGACCGAGCCAACGCCGCTGGCAACCGCCGCATACACCAGGAACTTCGACGCGATGCGGCCATTAGAGTAGCCCAGCGCCTTGAACGTGCCTATAAGCACACGCTCTTCATCGACCATGCGCGTCATGGTGGTGAGGGAAACCAAGGCCGCCACCAGGAAGAAGAACAGCGGGAATACTTGGGCTATTTGATCGATGCGGCCCGCGTCGGAACGGAAGCTTTCGGCGCCCACATTTTTCGTGAGGTCGAGCACGTACACGTCGGCATCCATCGTGGCGATATCGTCTATCTCGGCCTGCGCGTCGGCCTTTTCAGACTCGAATTGGGCGCGCGCGTCGTCGAGTTCAGCCTGGGCCGTGGCCTGCAAGCCGGCGATGCGCGAAGCCTTCAGGTCGCCGGCTATCGCGTCGATGCGGCCGGCCACCTCGTCAACCTTTTCCTGATACGCATCGCTTCCCCATGCCTCGTCGTGCGCACCGGCAACGGTAACGAACGCTTCGGTATAGGGATAATCGCCGGCAAACGCATCGTTCGGCACGTAAATAAACGTCGAAAGGCTGCCGCTGCCAAGCTGCGTGGAACCCGTATTCGTGGAGCACGTGTAGTATGACGAGCGTACGAATCCGCACACCGTGAATTCTTTTTCGGCAAACGTATCGTCGAGGCTCTGCGTGCCTTCAACCAGATGCACCTTGTCGCCAATATGCACGTCGGACTGCCACACGGCATCGGCGGAAAGCAGGCATTCGTCCGCGTTTTCCGGCCATGAGCCGCTTTCCAAAATCAGACGATTCATATAGTCGGCGTCGGACGATTCGACGTTCGCGCCGTCAGTCGTGCTCGCGCGCGCCGCATTCACATCGAGCGAATGGTAGCGAATGGTGTACTGCACGCCATCGAGTTCGGAAATCGCGTCGGCCTCGTACGCGGGCATCACGCCCTCGACGCCTTGAACATCGCGAATTTGCTCGACCTCGGCATCGGTCAGACCAAGGGTCGACACCACGCGCACGTCCGAAAGGTTCGTGCCGTCGTAGTATTCGTCGCCCGCCAGGCGCATATCGGGCCCAGTCATGCGCAAACCGGCATAGAAGCCCGCGCCCAGCGCAGCGATAATCGCAATCGCCAAAAAGCGCCCCCACGATTTCGTGATGGAGCGAAGCAGGTCTTTGTTGAATGCGGCCGCCATGCGCTACCACTCCACCGTTTCGGCGGCTTGCGGATGCGCGTTCATCTCCGTGCGCTCAACCTTGCCCTCTTTCACGTGAATCACGCGATCGGCGATGGCCGTGAATGCGGAGTTGTGCGTGATGAGCACCACCGTGCGGCCGGTTTCGCGGCACGTATCTTGCAGCAACTTCAGGATGGCCTTGCCGGTTTTATAGTCGAGCGCGCCCGTGGGCTCGTCGCACAGCAGCAGCTTCGGGTTTTTCGCGATGGCGCGGGCGATGGCCACGCGCTGCTGCTCGCCGCCCGAAAGCTGCGCGGGAAAGTTGTCCATGCGATGCGCGAGCCCCACCTGGGCAAGCACGTCGGCCGGCGGCAGCGGGTCGCGGCAAATTTGGCTTGCCAGCTCCACGTTTTCGAGCGCCGTAAGGTTTTGCACCAGGTTGTAGAATTGGAACACGAACCCAATGTCATAGCGCCGGTAATCGGTGAGCTGCTTCTCGCTGAATTGGTCGACGCGGGCGCCATCGAGCGCGATGGTGCCCGACGTGCACGAATCCATGCCGCCCATCATATTGAGCAGCGTGGTTTTGCCCGAGCCCGACGGCCCCACCACAACCACAAGCTCGCCGCGCTCAATTTCGAACGACATGCCATCGACGGCGGCAACTTTCACCTCGCCCATCGTGTATATCTTGCGCACGTCTTTGAACTCGACGAATGCCATATGTGCCGCCTTTCGCGCGGGGTCGATTTTGGTTTCGATTTCCTTCGAGTATATCGAAAATGGGACACTTGCCTCAGGGGAAGGTGTCCCAACAGTTACGCTTTCGGCTTAATGGCGCCCTTGTCGCAGCGATTGCCCCATGAATCGATGATGTCGCCGTCGCGGTATACCACGATCACCTCGCAGTGGTTCGCGCATTTCTGGCACACCACCTCGCGCGTTTTGAATTCGAAATCGGCCACATTGAAGTCGAACGCGGGAGCATCGGACAGCGAATCGCACGCATCGGCCGCGAGCAGCGCGGCGCCGAACGCGCCCATCAGGTGGCCATCGGGGTCGACCAGCACAGGCTGGCCCAACGCCTCTTCGAAGAAGTGCACCACGCCGGCGTTTTTGCTCACGCCGCCCTGAAAAACCACCGGGCCCACGATTTTCTTGCCCTTGCCCACATTGTTCAGGTAATTCGTCGCAACCGCGCGGCACAGGCCGGCCACGATGTCTTCACGCGGGTAGCCCACCTGGATTTTATGCACCAAGTCGCTTTCCGCGAACACCGTGCAGCGAGCCGCGATGTTGGCCGGGTGCTTCGACTGCAGCGCAAGCTCGCCGAAATCTTCCACCTCAACGCCCAAGCGGTGCGCCTGGCTCGACAGAAACGCGCCCGTGCCGGCGGCGCACAGCGTGTTCATGGCGTAGTCGACCGCGATACCGCCCTCGATGCAGATGATCTTCGAGTCTTGGCCGCCGATTTCCAAAATCGTGCGCACGTCGGGATGCAAAAACGTGGTGCCCACGGCATGGGCCGTGATTTCGTTTTTCACCACCTGCGCGCCCAGCATGGCGCCCACGAGCCTGCGCGCGCTGCCGGTGGTGCCCACGCCGCGCACCTCGACGGCCGCCTGGTCGATTTGACTTCCCAATTCGGCCACCACGCGCTTCGCTGCGGCCACGGGGTTGCCCTCGGTCCACAGGTACGAACGCGCGATAATCTGCCGATTTTCGTCGATGATCACGCCCTTCGTGGAAATAGACCCCGTATCGACGCCCAAATATGCTTTTCGCTTAGCCACTGTTGCCCCTTTTATCTAGCGCGCCTTGCGCATTGCGATCATGTCGTAGAATGCCTCGAGCCTGGTGTCTAGGCCGGTGTCGCTTGTTTGCGAATCGAAGCTGAGATACAGCATCGGAATGCCATATTCGCGCCCAATGCGCTGGAGCGCCGGCATGCAGTCGATTTCCGGAGTGCAACCCGACGACTTCATGTGCACGATGCCGTCGAAGCCTTCCTGCGCGTACTTTTTCGCGGCCGAGATAGTGAGCGACGAAGTAGGGCCGTCGTCGAAGGCCGCGTATTCGGGAATGCTCGCACGCAGATTCGGCTCGTTGTAGCGCAGGTTGCGGTTCGTGAGGTTCATCAGGCGCGCAAGTTCCACGCGCATGGCGAGCAGCTTGTCCTCGATGTGAAGGTTGCTGGGCGCATCGACCGCCGTGAAGTATTCGCCCACCAAGCCCACGCGCACCGGGCTCGCGGGCTTGTCTATCTCGATGGCCTTCATATCGGCGATGCCCCGCGCAAACGCCGCGTCGACGTCTTGGCGAGTGGCGGCGGCGCGCATCGTCTCGAAGAACTCGGTGCGGGCTCGCGCGAAATCGCCCTTGCGCACCTCGAAGCCCGCGTTGGCCAGGTAATAGTCGTTATAGGCATCCAAGCACTCGACCATCTTGAACACGGTAAGCATTCCCGAGATTCCCGCCGATATCGACATGTCGGGGTTCACTTTGCGCTTGCATTCGGCCACGTACTCCTTCACCGGCTTGCCGGCGCAGGTCGCGAAATTCAGCATATCGAATTCGTAGCCCATGTCACGCAGAATCGCCTCCTGCATTTCGCCGTAATAGCCCAAACGGCACGGGCCCGTGAACTGCACCAACACATCGGCGCCAAGCTCCAGCGCCTCGATATAGTCGCCCAGAATATGCTTGAACGGCGCGCAGACGAAATCGTTGGAATTCGCCGAACCCAGCTCGACGGTGCGGCGCGTAGGCTCGGGCAGCTGCACGAAATCTGCGTCGAGCACGTGTTCGACGCAGAACTTGAACGCGATGTCGTAATAGCCGTAGCGCAAAAAAGCCACCTTGCGGCGAGCGTGGCGATCGCGCTTGGGACGCGGCGGACGATTGACCAGGCGCAGCTTCGATTTCTTCGCAGGCTTGCCCTGAAGCTGCGGCGTCGATGCCGTGGCAATGGGGCCATCGAACCCACGGCGCTTCACGTTATCGAGCGCATCGAGGGCGCGGCCAGCGAAATCGGCCAAATGCAGCATCACGGGCTCGTCGGCACCGAGGCCGGCGTCGTTTCCGCTGGGAAGCTGAGCGGCGTAATCGCGCGGGTCGGCCTTCGGAGCAACCACGTTGGCGATGCCCTCCGAAGCATCGGCCGCGTGTTGCGGCGCGCCCACCTGGCCGTTTGGCTTATCGCTCATGCAAATACCCTCCTTTGCGACGATAATTCAGAATGTCGACGAAGCTTTCGACGCGCGTTTCGAGGCCTGCCTGGCCACTTTGCGCGTCAATGGTAAGCGTAAGCATGGGCACGCCCTTCATGCGAAGCGCCATGGCATCGTTGGTCATGGAATCGGGGCCGCACGGGAACGAGCTCATCACCACCACGCCGTCGACTTCGTCGCGCATGTTCGCAACCGAACCCACGATTTCCCTGTTCACCAGCCACGGCAGCGTAGGCGAAAACTCGAAGCTCTCCTTCACGGCGCGATCGGCGTCGCACGCGTCGCTGAACAGCACGCATACGCCCATATCGCGCAGCATGTCCACAACAGGCTTGCCAACCATGGGGTCGTGCGCCACATACGGGTGCGCCGCCACCAAAATCGTGAGGGGGCGTTGCGCCTGGGGCATCTTCTTCACCTTGGCCACAAGTTCGCGCTGCTTGCGACGGCGCGCCTCGTCGGCGCGAAGCTGCGCGACCGTCGCCTTCTTGTAGGCCGATCGCGCCTCATGCTTGGTGGCTCCCAGCCGAACGCCCAGATCGACGAACGAATCTTCCTCGAAGGAATGGGTTTGTTGCGCCTCCACCAGCAGCGACAGAACGCGCGGCGCATCGCGGCGCCCGTAATACGTATTGTTCACGATATCGGGCAATGCCTGGAATTTGGTGCAAAAACCCAGAAAGCGACCCTCGTTTGCCCAGCTTGGGATGAACAGCGCATCGCACGCGCCACCACGCACGAGCTCTTCCACGTGTCCCATGTACAGCTTCGAGGCCAGGCAGCATTCATCCACCGAAAGCGCATCGCCGCGCTCGAATGACGACGCGTCAGACTCGCCCGACAGCACCACCGTGCGCCCAAGCTGCTCGAAAAATGTTTGCCACATAACGCCGTAGCGCCACCACAAAAGCGCTCGAGGAATGCCCACCGTGCGCACGTCGGCGCAATCGGGCACGGCCCCCTTTAGGTCTGCGCGTATCACATATCCCCCTAAAATGGCGGCAATCGAAACGGTTCGAATCGGAGAATACTTCGATTGCCTTAGTATCAAAGGGATTAGTATGCCGCACAAAGATGAAATGCGCGTGATGAATGGGCGCCGTTTAAAACCTGTTACAGGAATGCGCAGCGCAGCGCGGCGGAGACGCTGCGCACCGCCGAATACCAGGCCGCAGCGCCCAGCGAAGAAAAGCATTTACCCCTGGATAAGCGCGCGACTGTTGTTCGCGATAGTTTCTTGCAGCGCATCGAATCGACAACCGCGCAGCTCGGCGATGCGGTCGACAGAAGACTCCAGCAGCGAGCGCACTTCTTGCGCGCTGAACGTTTCGCCCGCGGCGGGCGGAAGGTCGCTTTCGAGCAGCAGCTTGCTTTCGGGAATCTGCTGCACGTAGGCGCGGCCGCGCTTGGTGGACAGCATGCGCGGGTTGATCGAGAAATAGCAGCCGCAATCGATGGCGCGAGCAAGTTCGTTGCCCGTGCCCGAAAACCAATGGAAGATTACCGCGGTGTCGTCGGCGCTTTCGGCCCCCCGGGGCACGCCGGGCGACACGAGCCCCACGTTTTCCATAAGGTCGAGCGCCACGTTCGCGCTTTTCACGGCATGCACCGACAGCACCTTGCCGCGCGACGCGGCGGCGATGCGCGCGAACGCCGTGCGCTGCGCTTGGGCGCTTTCCGCACGGCGGGGCGCGAAGTCCAGGCCAATTTCCCCCACGAAGCGCGTTTGCGAAATGGCCGAGAGCAGCTTGTCCACCGCGTCGCTTCCGCATGAGCCGTCGGAAAGCCACCAGGGATGCAGGCCCACGCCCAGCTTCAAATTGTCGTTGCGGGAAAGTTCGTCGGCCATATCGAGCTGGGCCAAGCGATACTCGTCGGGGGTCACCGTAGCGCAAAAACAGCCTATGCGCTCTTGCCGCATCGCAACCGCCGACGCGCGCGCATCGGGAGAAAAAGCCAGATGGCAATGCATGTCGTACAAATCGCAGGCGGTCACAGCTCCCCCTTTTCGCACGCGAGCGCTTCCCCTTGCGCGCCCTAATGGCATTGTTATACCACCATTTGAGCGGGGGATGCCAAGCGCTTCAGAAAAAGTCCCGAGGCAGGCAAGCCAAAGCAGCCAACCCTTTGGTCCGCCGGCGCACCGCCCGCTATTCGGCGAATTCGCCCACCTTCGCAATGGCGCGCAGAGTTTCGGCGGCCATCATCTGACCCATGATGGGAGGCATAAACGACGCCGTGCCCAAGTTGGAACGTTCGGTGCGCGGCGCACCGGGGCGCACGGGAACAGGCACGGGCTGCTCGCTGGAATACACCACGCGCAGATGCTTGATGCCGCGCTTTCGGCACTCCTTGCGCATGATGCGCGAAATGGGATCGTTCACGGTTTCATACAAATCGGCCGCATGCAGGCATTCGGGCTGCAATTTGTTGCCCGCGCCCATGGCGCTGATCAGGCGCAAACCGCGCTGCTGGGCGAATTCGGCAATGAAAATCTTGGTCGAGATGGTGTCGATGCAATCCAGCACGTAGTCGATATGGCCGTCGCATTCCGCCAGGCACTCGTCGTACAGGTCGCCGAACGTGGCGGGCAGTACGAACGAATGCTTCGTGATGATGGTCGCATCGGGATTGATGTCCAGGCACATTTCGCGCATGACGTCGATCTTGCGGCGCCCCATGGTGCTGCGAAATGCGATGGCCTGGCGATTCACGTTGCTTGCCGACACCACGTCGCGATCGATGAGCACCAGCCGGCCCACGCCGCCGCGCACCAGCGCCTCGACGCAATTGGAGCCCACGCCGCCCAAACCCAACACCATAACCGTGGCATTGGCCAGGCGCTGCATGCCGTCGTCGCCCATAATGCGGCGCAGGCGCGAATCGGGGGCGTCATCGCCAGGCGCGGGCGCAGGCGGCGGCCCGGCAATGCCGTTGGCATGGGCGTAGGTATTGTTTTCTTCCATGAGAGTCACTTTCTGTGCAAGGCCATTGCAGCCGTTGACGGGTTGTTTTCTCGGGTTCATGAATTATAAACCCATCAATCCTATAGTTTTCAGGATTACTAGACACGCCAAAGAAGGCTCGCATATGGCGCGACGTACGGGCCGCGCCAGCATATCGCCGCGCCTTGTTCAGCGCTCCTTCAGAATTTTGGCCGCATAATGAATACTGCTTGCGGCGACCCCCCGCAGATTCAGCGCACGACTAGAATGCTGCACTGGTCAAAATTGGCAACGCCACGCCATGCAACGGAGGATTCTATGGCAAGCAACGCATTCTATACGCACACAACGAATAATGCCCCCTCGTCCCTTTTGGATATCGCAAGCGCCATTCGCGCCTGCGGGAATAACGCCTGCACAGTGTTCGGCGATGACTCGACCGCCGTGACAAGCGCGGCAATCGATTCGCGCAAGGCGAAGCCGGGCTGCTTGTTTATTTGCAAGGGGGCCGCATTCAAGCCCGCGTTCCTCGCAAGCGCCGTCGAAAAGGGTGCCGCAGCTTTTTTGTGCCAAGGCGAAACGAGTGACGATGGCGAGCTGCGCGTTCCCGCCGAGCTTGCCGCAGCCGCGCCCGGCGTTCCCGCCATCGCGGCCTGCGACGTACGCCGAGCCATGGCCGCGGCCGCGAAAACCGTCTACGGCGACCCCAGCAAAAACCTGAACGTCGTGGGCATAACGGGAACCAAAGGCAAGTCGACCACATCGTACATGCTGCACGCCATTATGAATGCGGCCGGCATCGAAACCTCGATGCTCGGGTCTATCGAAACCGACGACGGCATCGAGCATTTCGAGAGCCACAACACCACGCCCGAATCGCCCGACTTGTGGCGCCACCTGCGCAATACCGTCGACGCGGGGCGCAAGCACATGGTGATGGAAGTTTCCAGCCAAGGCCTGAAGTACGACCGCGTGCTGGGGCTGAACTTCGACATCGCCTGCTTCTTGAACATCGGCCGCGACCATATCTCGCCCGTCGAGCACCCCACATTCGAAGACTATTTCGCCAGCAAGCTGCGTATTTTCGACCAGTGCGAAACCGCCGTGGTAAACCTGGGCACCGATCACCTAGACGAGGTGCTGGCCGCAGCGAAGGCAGCTGCGAAGCTTGTTACGATTGGCGTCGAACGCCCCGATGCGACGCTGAACGCCACCGACATCGCATCGAGCGACGGCACCATTGCGTTCACCGTCGCCGATTCGCTGGGCGCAACGCCCGAAGTGCATACCATAACGCTGGGCATTGCGGGCCTGTTCAATGTCGAAAACGCGCTGTGCGCCATCGCGATCGCGCGGCTTTTGGGCATTGGCTACGAACCTATCGAAGCGGGGCTTGCCCACGTGAAGGTGCCTGGGCGCATGGAGGTTATTCGATCGAACAGCGAACCCATTACCGCGATTGTCGATTATGCGCACAACAAGCTCTCGTTCGAAACGCTTTTCGCATCAATCGAGAAGGAATACCCAGGCCAGCGCATCATCGCTATTTTCGGCGCCCCCGGCGGCAAGGCATACGAGCGGCGCGAAGTGCTACCGCAAGCCGCGGGCAGGCATGCCGATTTGCTCATCTTCGCCGAGGAAGACCCAGCGCACGACAAGGTCGAAGACATCTGCGCCGAGCTGGCCGCGAACACCCCCGAGGGCGTCGCGCACGAGATCGTCTACGACCGAGAAGCCGCGTTCAAGCGAGCCGTGGCCGTCGCGCGCGAAAGCGACCAGCCTACCGTTATCGCATTCCTTGCCAAAGGCGAGGAAGAGTTGCAACATCGCGGCGACGATTTCGTGCCCATCAAAAGCGATTCCACAATCGCCCACGAAGTGCTGGGGGCATAGCCGCCAGGCCGAAACCAGCCCAGATGCAAAGAAACCGCCCGATGGCGGTTTCTTTTTTTGCTTCTGTTATTTTTCGTCGATGAAGAATCGCTTGTACCAAATGAGGAACACGAGCGGCGTATAAATCTTGCGCTGGTTCTGCGCATGGCCGGCATAGTGCTCGTCGAGCAGCTTCATCAGCACGTCGCAATCGAAGAACTCGCTCGCCCATGGCGCCGTGAAGTATTCCTTCACCCAGTTGTACCACTTCTCTTCGCGAAGCCAATAAATCATGGGCACCGGGAAGCCGACCTTCGGGCGCGTGGCCCATTCGTCAGGCAAGCTCTTGTTCGCGGCATGGCGAAGCACCAGCTTGTTGCCATTTTCGCTCACGCGATAGCGATCGGGAATGTGCTCGGCGAATTCCATCACGCGGCGGTCGAGAAATGGCACGCGCAGCTCCAGGGAGTGCGCCATGCACATCTTGTCGGCCTTCAGCAGAATATCGCCCGGCAGCCACATGTTCATATCGAGGTACTGCTTGCGAATGAGCTCGCTTTTGTCCGAAACGCGAGCATAAATAGGCGCGGCAAGCTCGAAGGCGCCGTCACCCTTGTCGTATTCGGGGCGCAGCACGCTGTCCACCTCGCGCTCGGGCCATACCAAAGCCTGGCCAACGAAGTATTCCTCGGCCATCTCGGCGCCCTTCATAAGGAAGTTGTGGCCCTTGAAATACGGCATGTGCTTCGCCGCGGTGCCCAGCGCGCGACGCACGCCGTACGGCACGGCGCGCTTGTATTTCGCAACCGACGCGTTGTCTTCGTACCACGCATAGCCACCGAAAATCTCGTCGGCGCCTTCGCCCGACAGCACGACCGTCACCTGCTCGGACGCCATTTCCGCCAAAAACCACAGCGGCACGCTCGACAGATTCGACTGCGGCTCGTCCATATGGTACTGGATATTCGAAAGCTGGCCGAAGAATTCGTCGGCCGAAATCATCTTGCGATAGTTTTCGACCCCCAACTTGTCGGAAAGCTCTTTGGCGTAATTCGTCTCGTTGAACTTGTTGTAATCGAAGCCCACCGAGAACGTTTTGTCGGGCATAAGGCATGCGGCGATATAGCTGGAATCGACGCCGCCCGAAAGGAAGCTGCCCACCTTCACGTCGGCGATGCGGTGCGCATTCACGCTTTCGTGCACAACTTCATCAAGCTCGTCGACATATTCCTCGAACGGCTTATCGATTTCCGAGAAATCGCAATCCCAGTAGCGGCGCACATCCATCTTGTGGGTGGCCAAATCGTAGGTGAAGCAATGTGCCGCCGGCAGCTTGTACACGCCCTCGAAGAACGTTTCATCGGTTGCGGAATATTGCAGCGTGAGATACGGGCGCAACGCACTCTTGTTCACGGCCTTGTGGAATTTCGGATGGGCCAGGAAGCTTTTGATTTCGCTGCCGAACATAAGGCCCGAACCGTCCTCGGCCTCGGAGTAATAAAACGGCTTGATGCCGAAGATATCGCGGGCGCCGAACAAGCGGTTCTTGTTCTTATCCCAGATGACGAACGCATACATGCCTCGCAGCTTGTCGACGATTTCCTCGCCCCACTCTTCGTAGCCATGCAGCAACGATTCGGTATCGGCGTTGCAGTGGAACGCGTAGCCTTTTGCCTCGAGCTCGCGGCGAAGCTCCATGAAGTTGTAGATCTCGCCGTTGAACACGATGACGACGCTGCCGTCTTCGTTGCTCATGGGCTGCGAGCCGGCAGGCGACAAATCGAGAATCGATAGACGACGGAACCCAAGCGCCACGCCGGGGGCGAAGAACGTATCGCCCATATCAGGACCGCGGTGGATGATGCGGTCCATCATGCCTTGAAGCACTTGCTCTTTGTTTTCAACGTCACCGGTAAAACCGACGAATCCGCACATAGGGCACCTTTCGTTTATGGTCTGCGGCCGCGCGGCCGCTCGTTCGCTGAACGTTCGTTGAACTCTGGAATTCTACCGCGAGGTTGCGTTGTGCGCCGAATCTTCGCCAAAACGCCCAAGCCTATGCAAAGATGGCCGGCACCGCGCCAGCCATCTTCGCTATCGGTAATTCTCGGGATTGGCGAACTTGTCGTAATAGCGATGCACGTGAATCTTCATCCATGCCCACCGCAGCGGGTTGAACCGCAAGTCGTAGGGATAGTCGAAGCTCATCGATTCTTTGCCCTGAGCAACGAGTTCTTTCGCGCGAGCGACGAATTCTGGGTCTTTCACGTAATCGTACACAACCTTGCGCGGCACGGAGTGCCAGAACACTTCGTTGGTATTCTGCACGCATTCCCCCAGGTCGCGCTTATATACGCGATCTTCCACCACGAAGCGGGCGATGTTGTTGCCCGAAGCGGTGACGTGGTAGTTCGTACGACCCTGGCGCAAGTTTACCTCGAACACTTTGTACGACCCGTCGCGATCGTCGCGCTTGATGTCGAAATTCGCGAAGCCCGTGAACTGAATTTCCTCGAGGAAATTCTTGATGAGTTCCTGCAGTTCTGGATTGGGCTGCGTGATGATGGCGCACGGGTTGCCGAGCGCCGTGGGCGTATGCTCTTCCAGACCCTCGCGGCCGAAGCAGATGAGCTTCACCTTGCAATTGCGGTCGCAATACGCGGTGAGCACGTTCATGTTGCAGTCTTCGCCCACCACCATGTCTTGCAGCAGCACCTCGTCGGGGTAGCCGGCGCCGTAGATCAGGCCAAGAATATGAGCGACTTCGGCCGGGGTGTCGGCGGTGTACACCTTCTTCATGTGGTCGAACGGGTGGTCCCAATACGTAGAGCTCATGGACGGCTTCACGATAATCGGGTACGCGAAGCCTATGGCCTCTTCCGAAAACGCAGACTCGTCCATGCCGACGGCCCATTGGTCGGGCGTCACGACGAACGTCTTCGGGTAGGGAATGCCATATTTGTCGCACATGCGGTAGAAGCTCAGCTTGCTTTCGAGCTTGTCGCGCAAGTCGGGCTGAATGTACAGGGTAACGCAGTTTTCGGGCAAATCGTTTTGAATTTCAGAAATGACCTGCGCATATACATCGGCGCAACCCCATACCAGATGCGTTTTGTTGGGGTGTTTGGCTGCGAATTCCTTTATGGTGGCAAGCAGGGTTTCCGGCTTGTCCATGTTCTCGTCGTAATGGCATTCGACAATGCGGCTATGCATGGTATCGCCAGCGGCGAAGCGGCCGAAAGCATAGCTTTTCACGCCGTATTCCTCGTGAATGGCACGAGCCACGCTATAGCAATTCATATCGCCGCCGATAAGCACGGGAATGAAGTCTGGTTTCTCGGTTGCCATGAATGCAATCCTCCAATATGGTTGTGCGAATAACCGTCTTAGTATACCGCGCGCGATTCCGCCGATGCCACGCATGGCGGGTCTTCGCATCAACCGCACGTTGTGCCTCACGCCGCAAAAGCGCTCCGATGCCCCAGAGGCGAACGCTGGAGCAGGTTTTTCGGGTATCATCGTTGGCACATTTACGACCAACGGCATTTCAAGGGAAGGGAAGCCGGCATCGTGACGCATACAATTCAGCCCGTTTTTCCGACTGCGGCAACCGCGCCCCAGCCTGCAACGCAACGCGTTCGAAAGCTCTCGCAATACATCGATTTACTGCGCGGGGCGGGCATCTTGAAAAGGAAGCCCGGCGAACACGGACCCGAAACGCCCGAGGCGCTCGTCCAATACGTCACCGACGACAGCCGTGACGCGCGACCCGGCGCGCTGTTCGTATGCAGGGGCGCTTCGTTCAAGCGGGACTACCTGGTAACTGCCATTGCCGCCGGCGCCATTGCCTACGTTTCCGAGGTCGATTACGGCGTCTCCGCGCCGGCGATTCTCGTGTCGGACATTCGCCAAGCGCTTGGACTGCTGGCCGATGCCGCGTGGGGGCACCCGTCGGAGCAGTTGAACCTGTGCGCATTCACGGGCACGAAAGGCAAAACCACCTGCGCCTATTATTTAAAGGGCATCCTCGACGCGCGCACCAAACGGCTGGGAAAGCGCGAGACCCCCATTCTGTCGAGCATCTCTTTCGACGACGGCGTTGAAAGCGGCTTCTCGCACCTCACCACGCCTGAGCCGTTCGAATTGCAAAAGAGAATCGCCAACGCCGTTGCAAGCGGGGCCGACGCCATGGTGATGGAAGCCTCGAGCCAGGCGCTGAAATACGGGCGCACCACCGCGTGCGCGTTTTCGGTAGGAGCGTTCATCAATATCGGCGAAGACCACATATCGCCCATCGAGCACCCGACGTTCGAAGACTATTTCGCCAGTAAATTGCGAATTTTCGCCCAATGCAAACATGCCGTCGTGAATCTCGACAGCGACCACGCCGACGAGATACTTGCCGCCGCGGCGCAATGTGAAAGCGTCGCCACGTACTCGCTCGCAGATCAGAACGCCGACGTTTTCGCTAAGCATATGGAACGCAGCGACGGAGGCGCGCGAGTGGCGGTGCACACGCCCGCGTTCGATTGCGACGTGGAGGTTCCCACGCCTGCGAAATTCAATATAAGCAACGCCTTATGCGCGATTGCTTGCGCGCTGCATATGGGCGCGACGGTAGACGACGTTGCGCACGGCTTCGAGGGCGCAATGGTGCCCGGCCGCATGGAGCTTCACCCTTCGCATTCGGGGCGCATCGTCGGCGTGGTCGATTACGCGCACAACGGCATGGCGCTTGAAGCCCTTCTTCGCGATTTGCGCGAGCATTACCCCGATCGGGAAATATGCGTGGTGTTTGGGGCGACCGGCGGCAAGGCGCTCGATAGACGAGAAACGATGGGCATCGCCGCGGGCAAGTACGCCGACCGAATAGTTATTACCGAAGACGACCCCGGTCCCGAAAACGTCGAAGACATTTGCGCCGAAATTGCGCGCAACGTTGCGGCCCAAGGAAACGGCAACTGGCAAATTGTCCTCGACCGCACCGAAGCCATTCGAACCGCCGTGCGCGAAACGACGACACGGCCGGCCATAGTGGTCGCCGCAGGTAAGGGAGCCGAAACGTCGCAGAAACGCGGCAGCGGCTCGGTATCCATGGTTCCCGATGGGAAGGTATTGCGGCAGGCCCTCGACGAATTCGACGCTCAGTAAATCGTCAATGCGCCGCTCGCGGGGTTGGCTGGCAGAAATGGCCGCCATTCAGTCTTTTTGCAAGGCATCGCGGCAGATTCCGAAGGAAAACTCAGCGTCAAACGCAACGAAGCACAGCAAATGACCTGTTTTGCAACCGTAAACAACAGGAATCGCGACTGAATGGTCGCGATTCCTGCCCAATTAGCGCGCCAGCGCAGCATTAAGACTGAATCGGCGCGTTTTCTGCCAGCGCAGGCCATGTCGGGCAAAGCATTCGTTGAACGATGCACCAAGGGCAGGCCGGGCGGCAGAGCGAACGACGAACCGGGCGGCTCGCACGGCGGCGTCAAGCCCCAGCCCACCGAAGCGACAGAGCGTTACGCCAGACGGGCGCCAACCTCCTTGGCGGCCTGGGCCTTGTCGAAGTTTCCGCCGGTCGCGGCATTCAGCGCGCCCATGACTTTGCCCATGTCGCGCTTGGTTTGCGCGCCGACCTCGGCGATGGTCTTCTCAACCAGGGTCACCAACTCGTCGCCGGCAAGCTGCTTGGGCAGGTAGCCTTCCAGAATCTCGACCTGCTGCTTCAGCATAGCCGTGCGCTCGTCGTTGTTCGCGGCCTTGATGGAACCTTCCAGCGTTTCGCTCGTCTGCTTGATGACGCGCTTCAGCATGGCATCCACGTCGGCATCGGTCACCTCGCGGCGCTCGTTCACCTCGATGTTCTTGATTTCGCCATGCACCTGACGCAGAATGTCGCGACGCACGGTGTCGTGCGCCTTCATTGCAGCTTTGATTTCGTCTTTAAGCTCGTCGTATTTCATAACGGCCCCTTTCTTTTCTCTAACCGCTCGTGAGTATAGCGCGAAAAAAGCCGCAGCCCGAAAGCTGCGGCTCAAAACCATGCAGGAAGGCGGTTCGCGTGGCCCGTGCGTGGGCCTCAAGGAGAGCCCCCTGGTCCAAGTTCAGCCAAGTCCCAAGCCCGCCAAATCTAGGCCAAGAGACCGCCCCTCGCCCCACGACTTCAACCCGGGATTGCGCGGCATTAGCGAATGCGTTTGCCTCGCAAGATGACACCCGCCACATTCAAATCGGCATCGAGCAAAACCACATCGGCCACTTTGCCCGCATCCAGGCTGCCGCGCTCGCCGAACACGCCGATCGCGCGCGCGGGGTTTTCCGTCGCGGCGCGCACCGCAACCTCGAGCGGCAGGCCCATTGCTGTTGCAGCCGTCTTCATACAGCCCATGAGGTCGGTGGCGCTGCCCGCCAACGTGCCGTCATGCAGCGTCGCATGCGCGCCGCGTTTCGTCACGGCCTGACCGCCCAGCGAATATTCGCCATCGGGCATACCGGTGGCTTCCATGGAATCGCTGATCAAAATCATGCGATCGGCGCCGAACATTGAAAACGCCAGGCGCACCATAGCCGGATGAATATGCACGCCGTCGGCGATAATCTCGGGCGTGGCACCGCCCTCGAGCGCGGCGGGAATCACGCCGGGCTTGCGATGATGCAACCCCGGCATGGCGTTGTACAAATGCGTCACGTGCTTTGCACCGCGACGGAACGCCTCAGCCGCCTGGTCGTAATCGGCGCAGGTGTGTGCGACGGAAATGCGCACGTCATCGTGCATTTCGTCGATGAATTCGTATGCGCCGGGCTCTTCGGGGGCAATATCAATCAGCTTGATTTTGCCGCCCGACGCCTGCTGCAGACGGCGGAACATCGCCGCATCGCACTGCTGCACATACGCGGGGTTTTGCGCGCCAACCTTCTCGGGACTGATGAATGGGCCTTCCATATTGATGCCCACGAGCGCCGCCGCATCGTCGGCATCGACATGCTCGGCCGCGCAATGCATGATGCCAGCAAGCTTTTTCTCGGGGAACGTCATCGTAGTGCCGCACCATGCCGTAACGCCGCGACTGGCCTCGTAACGCGTGATGGCGTCGATAGACTCGTGCGTACCATCGCAAAAATCGTGGCCCACGGCGCCATGCGTATGAATGTCGACAAGGCCGGGGATGGCATACAGTCCTGCGGCATCGATAGACTCGACGTCGCCCGCGGATTCATCTGCGGACGCCGTCGCGATGCGGTCGCCCTCGATAAGCACATCGCCCTCGGCGAACTCGCCATTCTTGAATACTTTTGCGCCAGTGATTTTCAACATGCCGCGCTTCCTTTCATGATGAAGCCCAAATAGAACGGGATGGTTCCCGACAGGAACGCAGGCGGGGCGCACTTGGAATGAGGGGCAGCCACGCCCCATTTTGGCAGCCCCTTGTTTCGTTTTCGGGGAGTTCGAAATAGAGGCAGAAAGCGATTCGATGCGCGAGACGCAGCGCCTTCCGCCCAGGCCCGGCAGCGACGGCGGCCCTTTCCAAACGCCTTTGCCGCACCGCAAAAAAGAAGCGGCCCCGCAAGGCCGCTTCGCATACGGTTCACTACTCTTCGTGGCAGGTGCAACCTTCGCCATGCTCGTGGTCGTGGTCGCAGTCGCAATCGGGGTCGCCGCAGCCGCAGCCGTCATCGGCCAGGTCGCCGCACAGCGAGAACGCCGCCTCGTCCACGATGGCCACCGCGTTGGGATGGAACTGCAGAATAGACGCCGGGACCTCGGGGGTCACGGGGCCGAAGAACGCGTCGCGCACGATTTGCGCCTTGTCTTCGCCGCTCACCACAATGATAATCTGCTTGGCGGCCATAATGGTGCCGATGCCCATGGTGTACGCCTGGCGCGGCACCTCGTCGGCCGAATTGAACAGACGGCTGTTCACCTCGATGGTCGACTCGGTAAGATCGACGCAATGGGTTTCCTTCGGGAACTCTGGCGCCGGCTCGTTGAAACCGATGTGTCCGTTGTGGCCAAGGCCCAGCAGTTGCAGGTCGATGCCGCCGGCGAGCAGGATGGATGCCTCGTAGGCATCGCACGCGGCCTGGGCGTCGGGATTCGCGCCGTTGGGAACGTGAGTGTTCTCGGGGCGCACGTTCACCTTGCTGAACAGGTGTTTGTTCATGAAGTAGTGGTAGCTTTGCTCGTGGTCGTTCGGCAGACCGCGATACTCGTCCAAGTTGAACGTGGCCACGCGCGAGAAATCGACGCCCTCGGCCTCGTGACGCTTGGCGATTTCGGCATACAGGCCCTCGGGCGTGGAGCCAGTGGCCAGACCCAAAACGCAGCCGGGCTTTTCTTCAACCAAGTCGACGATCATGTCGGCGGCGGCTTCGCTCATTTCCTGGTAGTCTTTGGTCACGTATATTTGCATGGACGCGTCCTTCTCTTCGTTGTTTTTGCAACTCCCCATAATACAGGCTCGCGCGCGTTTTTCCAGATGCGGCCGCAAAGCAACAGAAGCCGCCCAGCCCGAGCAAAAACGGCCGGAATCTACAAAAATGCGCCCTTTTGGCAAAATAAGTCGATTTTGGGGCAGATTTCGCGCTCCGAAGCCACTGGCGATTCATAAAAGCCCAGGTCAGATTTTCCAGCACCGTTCCGACAGACGCCCAAAGGCACGAGCAATCGGCAAAACGGCCCCTTTCGCGCCCCAAAACAGGGATTTTTTGCCAAAAATAGCGGTTTTTGTTGCGCGGCCACCGCGTGTCGCCACGCGCAACGGCGCAGCCACCACACCGCCGCCAAACGCGATGGATATACTTGCTGGCAAACAGCCGGCTGCGCAACGGCGCAGCCCCATTGAAAGGACGCGCTATGAAAACCCTGCGCAACCACGGGACCATCGAGGCGTTTGTGTTTGATATGGACGGAACGCTGCTCGACTCACTGCCCGATTTGGTCGACGTGACCAACGAGACGCTGGCGCATTTCGGCTATCCCATCCACACCGCCGAAGAAATCCTCACCATGATCGGCAACGGCCTGCGCTCGCTTATTTTGCAGGCGCTGCCGCAGGACCTTAGCGCCGATGAAACCGAGAAGGCCATAACCTGGTGGAAAGCGCGCTACGACGAAGTGGGCAACCAGAAGACCAAGGTCTACGACGGCATGATGGACACGCTCGGCCAACTGAAAGCGCGCGGCAAAAAGCTCGCCGTGCTGTCAAACAAATACGATGGTGGCGTGCAAATTCTGACGAAGCATTACTTCGCAGACCTGATGGACTTCGCGCTGGGCGACGGCCCCGTGCCACGCAAACCCAACCCGAAGGGGTTGCTGCTTGTTGCGAAGACGCTCGGCGTGCCTATCGAACACGTCGCGTACATCGGAGATTCGGATGTTGACATGCAGGTGGCGAACAACGCCGGCGCCTATCCCATCGGATGCGTGTGGGGCTACCAGCCGCTCGATCATCTGACCAACAACGACCCTGGCGCACTCATCGACGCCCCGGCTGATTTGCTGAAGTTCGCGTAACCTTAGAGCCGGCTCCAATGGGTCACCGCCCCGAGTGGTGACCCATTCTAATAGGTGAGTCCGAATGCCCAAAGCGGCACCACATTGCCGTGGCCGAATTCGATATCGTCTTTCACGATGTAACCGCAATCGGCTTGTGCTATTTGGCTTCGACCCTTGTTCTTCCCGCTCGCCTCGAAAGTCAAGCCATTGATTTCAAAATCGGATATCTTCGATGCGGTCACCTTGTGGCGGACGCGCATTTGGTTGAAGAAAAATGTCTCGCGCACATTGCCGATATCCTCGTTGCCCTCGCTGAGATTGTACAGAATGTTGGTGTTGTCGAGGTACACCTTTTCCGTTTTGCCCAAAGCGCCAAGCCCGCCCGCGTTCGTTCGCAATTGCGCTATCATGCCGGCCTTTTCCATGTAGAGCAAATAATCCTCGATGTTGTTGCGGCTCACCTGAATTTGGCTCCCGAGACTCGTCATGTTTGGCTTGAATGGGGCGAGCGTGCTCACGATCGCCATCAGCCGCTTCAATTTGCGGCCCGTCGCTGCCGTCATGTTCGCGAATTGGGGAATGTCGATTTCAAGCGTTCTGGTAATCACCTGGCCAAGCTCTATATCGAACTGTTCATCGGCGCCGAATGGATAATATCCGCGGCGCAAATAATCTTTGAACAAAGGCAGCGGGTGCTCAACACCAGGAATGTTCGATTCATGACGAAGCACCTCGTCGAGCGAGCAGCGCGGGGCGTTGATGCCGTGGCGAATTGCCAAGTACTCCCTAAACGACATCCCCTGCATCAAGTATTTTGGAGCACGGCGGCTCAAATCGGCTTCGCCCTTCTCGATATCGAGAACCGACGACCCAGCGAAATACACATGCAGATCGGGAAGCGAGTCGAACATAAGCTTGAGTTCGCGCGACCAGCCCTCGTATTTATGAACCTCGTCAACAAAGAGGTACTTACCGCCATTTTTCGAGAATTGTTCAGCCAAATCGTAGAGCGAATGGTCGGCAAAATACATGTGTTCGGTGGAAACGTACAAGGTATCGGCGAGGGAATGGTGTTCTTTGATTCGCTGCAAAAACAGCGTAGTTTTGCCAACGCCGCGAGGCCCAACAAGGCCCAACATGCGGTTATCCCAATTGATTTCATCGTAGATATACCTATGGAATTCGTCGCTCACGCCATTCAGTTGGCGATTCATATACTCGTAAAGCCTGTCCATATGCCACCATTTCATAAAACGCACTACTTGAGTGCAATTTTAACCTAAAAACGCACTATTTGAGTGCGTTTTTCCTAGAAATCGCACTCAAATAGTGCAGCTGTAAATTGGTAGTATGCATGTATCGATATACATGCCAAAACCTCGAAACTGGCAGGAGTGTTTTTCTATGCATTTGCCGCGGTCTACTTTCGCCATGCTCGCGCTGGCTCTTGCGCTTACGTTGGGCGGATGCT